>NZ_JABWQR010000053.1:0-16328 GCF_014270125.1 Pseudomonas sp. SWRI99
AAGGTGGCTCCGATCGTCTGATCGAACGCCGCGTTGCCGAAGGTGGCTCCGATCGTCTGATCGAACGCCGCGTTGCCTGAAGCAAACGCTCGACCGCAGCACCCATGAAAAAGCCCGGCCTGATCAGCCGGGCTTTTTTTATTCCAGTGTCGTTTCTATGAACCCGTTCGCTGGTGGCCTGTCGTCGATGTCGCATACCATGGCGCCACTTTTATAAAAACAGACCCCGCCCGCCATGTTCAAAGCCAGTCTGCGCAGCCATCTCACCCTATGGTTCGCCGGTTTATCCCTGCTGACGCTGTTGAGCGTGGGCTTTTATGTCGGTCATATCGCCACCGAACAAATGAAACAGGCCAGCGGCAATGCGCTGCTGAACACCGCGCGGGCGGCGGCGACGTTATTGGGCGAACAACTGCGCGAACGCCAGTTGGAGGTTTACCTGCTCAGCCGCGCACCGCATCTGGAACGTGGCGACCTGGACAACCCGGAAATTCTCGAGTCGATGCAACTGCGCTCGCAGGCGCGCACCGAATATGCCTGGATGGGTGTGGCTGATGCCGACGGCAAGGTGCATCAAGCGGTCAACGATTTGCTGGTCGGACAGTCGGTCCAGCAACGTCCATGGTTCCAGGTCGGGTTGCGCCGGCAATACACCGGCGATCCCCACGAAGCCGTGCTGCTGGCCAAATTGCTGCCGGGTCTGCCCAATGGCGAACCGCTGCGCTTCATCGATTTCGCCGCGCCGATCCATAACGGCGCAGGGCAGATCATCGGTGTGCTGGGCGCACACGCGCACTGGAGCTGGGTAACCCGAATTGTCGAATCGGCGGCGTTCTCTCATAAAAACTCGGCGCCGGATATCCAGGCACTGATCATCGACCACGACGGCAAGGTGCTGTACCCCGAAGCGCTGATGGGCCAGCAACTGGCGGTCAACGATGCGGCGGCGCCGGGCTGGTCGGCGGGGCACGGCTACCTGACCAGTATGGTCACTGTGCCGACGCCGTCGGGTACCGCGTTGTCGTGGTCGATCGCCATCCGCCAACCTTTGGAGACAGCCCTGCAACCGGCGCGGCTGCTGCTGTATGAGTTGTTGCTGCTGGGCGTGTCTGCCGCGGTGGTTTTTGCTCTGGTGGCTTATTACCTGGCGCTGCACCTGAGCCGACCGATCGAGCAACTCGCACGCGCGGCCAAACAAGTGCAGAACAACCAGACCGGTGCACGTTTCCAGCTCCAGCATCCGGTGCGGGAAATCGCCCAGTTGGGCCAGTCCATCGATGCCATGACCCAATCGCTGCTTGGCAAGGAACGCGAGTTGCAAGAGGCCAATGCCTCACTGGAAGCCACCGTGGCGCAACGCACCGCGGCGCTGACCCAGGCCAACGCCGAACTGCTGAGCCTGGCGACCCACGACGGTTTGACCGGCGTATACAACCGCCGCCGCTTCGACGAAAAAATCAGCGAGTACGTGCTGCTCTCGCGGCGAACGGGGCGCCCCTTCGCCCTGTTGCTGATCGACGCCGACCACTTCAAACGCATCAATGACACTTACGGCCATGCCATCGGTGACGAGGTGCTGCAACAGTTGGCGCAATTGATTCAGAGCAGCGTGCGCACGACCGATTTCGTTGCGCGATACGGTGGCGAAGAGTTTGCCGTGCTGTTGCCGGAAATCGCTCAGCCCGACACCCCTGAGGTGGTCGCCGAGAAAATTCGTGCGGCAGTTGCCCAAGCGCAGTTTCCCGGCGTCGGGCAGGTCACGGTAAGCATCGGTCTGGGCCTGGCGGACCCGGCGGATAACACCCACACGGCATTGATCAAACGGGTCGATCAGCAGTTGTATCAGGCCAAGGCTGCGGGGCGTAATCAGGTGGCGTGATCAACATTACGCCACACCGCCGGACGGTTCAGTACTTGAGCCGGGTTCACGGAGCGGTTGTTTGGAACGTCTGAAGATACGCCAACAGGTTGTTGAGTTTCTCCTCATCGCTCAACCCCCAAAAAATCATCCGCGTACCCGGAACCACGCCCTTCGGGTCTTCGAGATACACCTTCAACGTCTCGTGGTTCCAAGTGATGCCCGAGTTTTTCATCGCATCGGAGTAGACGTAGTCCGCCGACGTCCCGGCAACGCGGCCGAAGATGCCATTGAGCTGCGGACCGAATCCCGAGCGCGCGGATTCGCCGACCTGATGGCAGCCGCCGCACAGGCGCGGAAAGATTTTCGCGCCTGCCTCGGGATCGCCTGCGGCATGAGCGCTGGCGCTGAAGATCAGGGCCAGCGCCAGTAATGCAGTGTTTTTCATCGAACGTTCCAGACTGTTTGTGACGTCGGCGCAGTTTACAGGTAAGCGCCGATAATCCGTCTGACGGTGATCAACGCCTCGCGCAACACCACCATGTCCACCGAACCCAGCGCCAGACGAATCGCATGCGGTACGTGGGACGACACGGAAAACGGTTCGGCGCTGGTCACCGAAATCTGTTGCTGCATCAACTCGACAACAATGTGATCGGCGCGCACGTCTTCCGGCAGTGGCAGCCACAAGAAGTACGACGCCGGGTGGGCAATGTATGGCAACCCTTTGAGCACCTCGGCGGCCAACGCCTGGCGAGCCTTGGCATCGTGGCGTTTCTGCTCTTCGAGTGCCGTGACGGTGCCGTCGTCGAGCCAGCCGCAGGCCAGCGCAGTCATCACTCCAGGCGTGTTCCAGGTCGTGGCGCGAATGACGCGTTCCAACGCCGGCACTTTGTCCAAAGGCGCTGCAATGAAGCCGACCCGCAGGCCGGTGGCGATGCTTTTCGACAGGCCGCTGACGTAGACGGTGCGCTCCGCCGCCAGATCGATCAACGCGCGCGGCGGGTCTTGCACCAGGAACGCGTAGGCCGCGTCTTCGATGATCGTCAGATCATGCCGGCGGGCGATCGCCACCAATTGCTCGCGCTGTGCCAAAGGCATCACCCAGCCCAACGGATTGTGCAGCGTCGGCATGCTATATACCGCGCGCACCGCACGGCTGCGACACAGTTCCTCCAGCGCTTGCAGGTCCGGGCCGTGCGCAGCCGCCGGAATCGCAACCACTTCCAGGTGCAACGCTTCGGCGAGGACCTTGAACCCGGAATAGGTCAGCGCATCCGCAGCAATCACATCGCCGGGTTTGAGCAGGCCCATCAGCGCCACGGCCAGCCCCTGTTGGGCGCCATTGACGATCAATATTTGCCCAGCCTCCACCGTTACGCCGCCGGCCAACAAATGACGCGCCACCGAGGCGCGCTCGTGCGTGCGTCCGGCATGGGGCTGATAGCGCAACAGCGCTTCGAGATCCCCGGACAAGGCCAATTGGCGCAACGCGCTGCGTAACAGCTCGGCCTGCCCGGGTAACGATGGGTAGTTGAAATTGAGATCGATCATGCCGACCGCCACGTCTTTCTGATCAATACCCTGCCCCGGTGTCAGCGAGGTTTCGCGGACAAACGTGCCGCGTCCGGTCTCACCGCTGACCAGCCCCATGGCCTCAAGCTCGGCGTACACGCGCGAAGCAGTAACAAGGGCCAGACCTTCTTCAGAGGCCAGTTGCCGATGGGTCGGCAGCCGCGTGCCGGGCGCCAGACGGCCGCCACGAATGTCGGCGGCAAAGCGGTCAACCAGAGCCTTGTAGCGGGAACGGCGCATAGCGAGGCGTATCCATGACAATTTTTTGATTGTGCTGATTCTCAGGCCCAGGATAGCGGCAATGCAACCCACCTTAGAGTGCGAAACGTATGGAACGATTGTCGAACCCGAGCCACCCGGCGCTGGAAAGAAGCCGTGGCTGGATCAACGGCTTTATCGGCGTGCTGATTTTCAGCGGCTCACTGCCGGCCACACGGCTGGCGGTGCTGGAATTCGATCCGGTGTTTCTCACCGTCCTGCGCGCCGCCATTGCTGGCGCAGTGGCCGTGGCGCTGTTGTGGCTGTTGCGCGAGCGGCGACCGGCGGCTGATCAGTGGCTGTCGTTGTTCATTGTGGCGATGGGCGTCGTACTCGGCTTTCCGTTGCTGACGGCGCTGGCGCTGCAACACGTCACGTCGGCGCATTCGATTGTGTTTGTCGGATTGCTGCCGCTGGCCACGGCGATTTTCGCCGTATTGCGGGGCGGCGAACGTCCGCACCCGGTGTTCTGGATGTTCTCTCTTTTGGGCAGCGCACTGGTGGTCGGCTTCGCGCTGGCACAAGGCGTGAGCGCGCAGCCGACTGGCGACTTGCTGATGCTTGCCGCGATTCTGGCCTGCGGCCTGGGGTATGCCGAGGGCGCGAAACTGTCGCGAACCCTCGGCGGCTGGCAGGTGATCTGCTGGGCCTTGGTGCTGGCGCTGCCGCTCATGGCACTGTCGAGTCTGTGGCTGGCACCCGCCTCGTTCGGCCAGATCAGCGTATCGGCGTGGGTATGTCTGGCCTACGTGTCGCTGTTCAGCATGCTGATCGGTTTTGTGTTCTGGTATCGCGGCCTGGCCCAGGGCGGGATCGCGGCGGTCGGACAGTTGCAACTGTTGCAACCGTTTTTCGGTTTGGCGCTGGCGGCGACGCTGCTGCATGAGTCAGTCAGCCCGGGCATGCTTGCCGTGACGCTGGGAGTAATTCTGTGCGTGGCCGGGGCGAAAAAGTTTGCCCGCTAGCGTTCAGCTTCCGCCTTCCACTGCCGGGGACTGACCCCGGTCTTGCGGCGAAACGCCCGGGCCAGCGCTGACGGACTTTCATAGCCGACTTCAGCGGCAATCAGCGCAATCGGTGTGCCTTCGCGCAGACGCTTCTGCGCGAGGCTGACCCGCCAGCTCAGCAGATAGTCCGCCGGGGTCTGCCCGACGATCCGGCGAAAGTGTTCGGCAAACCCGGCCCGGGACAAATTCGCAGCGCTCGCCAGTTCGGCCACGCTCCACGGTTTTTCCGGTTCGTCGTGGATCAGGTTCAAGGCGCGCGACAGGCGCGGATCGGCCAGACCTGCCATCATTCCCGCTGGCTGGTCACGGCTGCCGATGAGATGGCGCAGCAGCAGAATCACCAGCAGTTCGAACAATCGATCCATCACCGCCACCCGCCCGCAATGGCCCTCCAACGCTTCGTTGAACAGCCACTGGAGGGTGCTGCCCAGTTCGGGAATCTGCGTGAGTTTCAACACCAGGTAATCCGGCAGCGCCGCCGCCAGCGCATTGCCCGAACCGCCATCAAACGTCAGCGTCGCGCAGACCACCTGAGTGGCCATGGCTTCGTCGGCGAACATGCGATGGGTAAACGGCCGGGGAAAGAAAATCAGCGAAGGCTCGTCCAGGCGGATTTCGCGCTCGTTGCCCGGCTTGAGCAGCAACGCCCCCGCTTGCAGCACATGCACATGCCCGACCGATTCGCCTTCGTGCACACTGATGCCGCAAAACGCACCGCTGTGAAAGGTGCCGGCATGCACGCCGAAATGGCGGAGCAAGGTCGAAAGGCGATCCATAGGCAACTCCACTGTGCATATCTGGACGATCTGCCGCATATCCTCGACGATTTGCCGCCAAAGCGCTACCGGCATTCCCTAACATCCTCTCCATGCCCGGCGCACTTCGCCCCGGAGTTTCGGAGAATCACCATGAGCCGTATCACCGCTATCAGCCTCGAAACCGCCACCGACACCACCCGCCCTGTGCTCGAAGGCGTGAAGAGAAAAATCGGCTTTCTGCCGAATCTGTTCGCCACCCTCGCCAACGCGCCGGTCGCCCTCGACACTTATGTGCAAGCCTCGGCGTTGCTGGGCAAGTCCTCGCTCAGCGCCCAGGAAAAAGAAGCGGTGTATCTGGCCACTTCGCAAGTCAACGGTTGCGATTACTGCCTGGCCGCGCACACCCTGTTTGCCGGCAAGGCCGGGCTGTCGGCGCAAGACATCGCCGCGGCGCGTCAGGGAGAACTGAATGCCTACGCCGCGCTCGCGCAACAGCTGACGCACAGCCGCGGCCACTTGAGCGATGGGCAGATCGCTGCCGCCCGTGCCGCCGGTATTGATGACCGCAAGATCATCGAAGTGATTGCTTTGGTGGCGGTGCAGACGCTGACCAACTACCTGAACAACACTGCGCTGACCGACATTGATTTTCCGCCCATCGGCGCCTGATCAACACTGAAAAAAACCAGGGGCTAAGGATTTTCCCCTTCACCCTTGGCTTTTTCTCCCGCCAGCACCCATGCCATGATGCGCATGAACCCGAACAAGGCGTGCTGCAAGGAAGTGTCCGTGGTGCTGAAACCAAACAGCACCGGCCACGGTCTTTGTTCACAGGCAGACGTTACGAAAGACACCGATCCCATGACCGACTGGTTGCAAGACAACGGCAAGATGGCCGAGCAGATTCGGCGACACGACTGGGCGAATACGCCCCTCGGCCCGTTGGAACACTGGCCCGATGTCCTCAAAACCACTGTCTCGCTCAGCCTTGCCTCGCACTTTCCCCAGGCCATCGTCTGGGGCCCGGAACTGATCACCCTGTTCAACGACGCCTTCGTGCCGATTCTCGGCAACAAGCCTCACGCGCTTGGCCGCCCGTTCAGCGATATCTGGAAAGAAGCCTGGAGCGAAATCAGTCCGATTGCCGACGCGGCGTTCGCCGGCCAAGCCACCTACATTGAAAACTTCGCCCTGATGATCGAACGCGGCAGCGGCCCGGAGCAGGCGTATTTCACCTTTTGCTACAGCCCGGTTCGTGACCCCTTCGGCAAGGTGGTCGGCATGATCGACACCGTCACCGAAACCACCCAGACGGTGTTTCTCAATCAGCGTCTGGCCGTGCTCGATGCGATCGGCAACGCCGTGACCAACGCCACTGACGCGCAAGCCATTCTTGCCGCCAGCACGCGGCTGATGGTCGAGCACCTCCGTCTATCCAACTGCGCCTACGCCGATATGGACGCCGATGAAGATGGCTTCACCATTCGCGGCGACTGCCCGGCGCCGGGCTCGCCGAGCATCGTCGGCCACTATCGATTGCGAGATTTTGGCGAGAAAGCCGTCAGCCTGTTGCGCGCCGGTGAACCGCTGGTCATTCATGACAACCGCAGCGAATTGCCCCCTGAAGAAGCGGCGGCGTTCCAGACTATCGGCATCGCCGCGACCATTTGTGTGCCGTTGCTTAAACAGGGTCGCCTGACCGCGTTGATGGCGATCCACGACAAAGTACCGCGGGTCTGGTCAGACTTCGAGCAGGCGCTGTTGAGCGAAGTGACCGAGCGTTGCTGGGCGCACATCGAACGTGTGCGCGCTGATGCCAACGTGCGCGAAGGCCTGCTGGCGCTGGCCGAACTCAATGCCACGCTGGAGCAACGGGTCGAAGAGCGCAGCTTGCGCCTGGCCCACGCGGAATCGGCGTTGCGCCAGTCGCAAAAACTCGAAGCCATCGGCCAACTGACCGGTGGCGTGGCGCATGACTTCAACAACCTGTTGACGATCATTCGCTCCTCGGTAGATTTCCTGCGCCAGCCCAACCTGTCCGAAGAACGCCGTCAGCGTTATATGCGCGCGGTTTCCGATACGGTCGAGCGCGCGTCCAAGCTGACCAGCCAGCTACTCGCCTTCGCCCGACGCCAGCCGCTCAACCCACAAGTCGTGGATGCCTGCGAGCGCCTGGCGAACATTGGCGAAATGCTTGAATCGGTCACCGGTGCGCAAATTCATGTCTGCGTCGAGCGGCCTGATCATCCCTGCTATATCCGCGTCGATTTGAGCCAGTTCGAAACAGCGCTGATCAATATCGCCCTCAACGCCCGCGACGCCATGCAGGGGCAAGGCCTGCTCAAACTGCGTCTTGAGTGCCACAAACCGCTGCCACCGATTCGCGGCCATGCCGGCTCCGGCAGCCCGTTCGTGTCGATTGCCCTGGCGGATACCGGTGGCGGCATCGACCCGAAAACCCTCGAACATATTTTCGAACCGTTTTTCACCACCAAGGATGTCGGCAAAGGCACGGGGCTGGGGCTGTCGCAGGTCTTCGGGTTCGCCAAGCAATCGGGCGGCAACGTCGACGTGTCCAGCGTGATCGGTCAAGGCACCGAATTCACTCTGTACCTGCCGGAAGTGCTGGCGGTGGAACTGGAAGCGGACGAGGCGGCAGATGACGACCTGCCCCATCCAGCGCCTGTTCAGCGGCGGGTGCTGGTGGTCGAGGACAACCTGGACGTCGGCCGGTTTGCCAATCAGATTCTTCAGGACCTGGGTTATGAAACGGCGTGGGCGACCAACGCCGAAGAGGCCTTGCGCCTCGCCGGAGCGGATGCCATGGCGTTCGACGCGGTGTTTTCCGATGTGGTCATGCCGGGCATCACCGGCGTCGCCCTGGCCCGCGAACTGCGCCAGCGCCGCCCCGATCTGCCGGTGATTCTGACGTCCGGCTACAGCGAAGAACTGGCACGCAGCGGTTACGAAGGTTTCGAGTTTCTCGCCAAGCCCTACTCCGCCGAACAGGTCTCGCGGATTCTCGGCAAGACCTGGCTCAAGGAAGCGGCCGCCGCGCCGTCAGTCGTGGTCAACGCCAGCGCGCTTGAATAACTTCTTGCAACGCTCCGACAGATGAAACACCTGTAAGTGCTTGCCGGCCTTGGCGTAGCGCTCACGCAGGGTTTTCAGCGCGGCAATCGCGGAGTAGTCGACAAAGCTCAAATGCCGGCAATCGAGGGTGACTTTGGCCGGATCGTTGGCCGGATCGAACCGGTTGAGAAACGGCGTGGTCGAGGCGAAGAACAGCGTGCCGTGCAGGCGATAGAGTTTGCTGCCATCGGCTTCCAGATGTTCATCGGCGTACAGCTCGCGCGCCTGCTGCCAGGCGAAATTGAGCGCGGCGATGATGATCCCGCACAGCACCGCCGTGGCCAGATCGGTGAACACCGTGATTGTGGTCACGGCGACAATCACCAGCACATCGTTGAGCGGCACCTTGTTGATCACCCGCAGCGAAGCCCAGGCGAAGGTTTGCTGCGAGACCACGAACATCACCCCCACCAGCGCCGCCAGCGGAATACGCTCGATCAGCGGTGACAGAAACAGGATAAACAGCAGAATCAGCACCCCCGCCACCACGCCGGACAAACGCCCGCGGCCACCGGAGCTGAGGTTGATCACGGTCTGGCCGATCATCGCGCAACCGCCCATGCCGCCGAACGCACCCGAGACCATGTTCGCCGCGCCCAGCGCCACGCATTCACGATCCGGGTAGCCACGGGTTTCGGTGATTTCATCGGTGAGGTTGAGGGTCAGCAGGGTTTCCAGCAGGCCGACCAGCGCCATCAGAATCGCGTACGGCGCGATGATGCGCAGGGTCTCGAGGTTCCACGGGATGTCCGGCAAAGCGAAGGTCGGCAGGCCACCAGCAATGTGCGCCATGTCACCGAGGGTGCGGGTCGGCAGGTCGAACAGGTAGACCAGCAGGCCGACGCCAAGGATCGCCACCAGTGCCGGCGGCACCGCGCGGGTCAGGCGCGGCAGCACATAAACGATGGCCATGGTCAGCAGCACCAGCCCGGTCATCAGGTACAACGGTGTGCCGCTGAGCCAGTGTTCGCCGCTTTTGAAGTGTTCCAGTTGCGCCAGGGCAATAATGATCGCCAGGCCGTTGACGAAGCCGAGCATCACCGGGTGCGGCACCATGCGCACCAGTTTGCCCAAGCGCAGCAGCCCGAACGCCACCATGATCAAACCGCCCAGCAACACCGTCGCCAGCAGATATTGCACCCCGTGCTGCACCACCAGCGCAACGATCACCACCGCCATCGAACCGGCCGCACCGGAGACCATACCCGGCCGGCCGCCAAACAGTGCGGTGAGCGTACAAATGATGAAAGCGCCATACAGGCCCATCAGCGGATTGAGGTGCGCCACCAGCGCAAATGCAATGCATTCGGGCAACAGGGCAAACGAGGTGGTGAGTCCGGCCAGGACATCGGCGCGCAGACGAATCGGTTTCATGGCTTACCTGATGTGCGCGGCCGCCGGGCGCGGCCGCGGATGTTCGCAAAAAAGAGGGAGGCGAATGTTACGGAATTGTTCGGCTTCGGGCCAGTGATACGCTGACACGGGTTGGCACGGGCTTTATGCTGCCGTCCTTATTCACTCAATGGATTCGAGCATGTTTGCGTTTCTGTCGGCCCGTGAAGTCTGTCAGCGCCTGCGCGAGGCGGCGCTGGGTGTGCTTGCGCTGGAAATTTGCCAGATGATCCCCGAGTCTGGACTGATCGCGGTCGATATCGAAGGCTGGCACTTGCTATTGGATTTTGCCGACGGTCACTTGCACCACTGTGAATATGCACGCAACTGCGCCGGGGACGAAGCGTCGCTTGACACCTGGCAGCGTTATGGCACCGACCCGGTGAGCCTGCTCAGCACATGGGAACTGGCGCAGATCGAACGGTTGCTACAGCCTCCCTGTTGAATGTAGCGACCGCTTCGTGAGCAAGCTCACTCCCACCTTTGATTTGCGGCAGACACGAGAATTGACGTCGCCGGTCCCTGTGGGAGCGAGCTTGCTCGCGAAGGCGTCAGGCCAGTCAACGAAGAGGGTGCGGCTGATGGCCTCATCGCGAGCAGGCTCACTCCTACAAGTTTCGCGTACGCTCAGAAAGTTATTTTTGCAGCCGGTTTAACATCGGTGCGTGCCACGGAGCTGGTGAGTGCCGCGAAATCCTTGTTGTGTTGGACAATGATGTCCTCGGCAGTCATGGTGCCGTTATCGACCGTCGAATGCGCGTCTTGCGCGACGACGACGTCGTAGCCCAGCTTATGTGCGCTGCGCACGGTGGCGTTGACGCAGTAATCGGTTTGCAGACCGCAGATCACCAGGCGCTCGAAGTCTTCGACGGGTAGCAGTTTGCCGAGGTCGGTCTGGTAGAACGAGTCGCCGGTGGTTTTGCCTACGCGCAGGTCCTTGGCGGAAGTCTGCAGATCTTTGGCGAGCTGCCAGCCATCCGTACCGCGAACGAACGGGCCGTCTTTTTCTTCATGTTGAATCAATACCACCGGAACGCCTGCCTTCCGCGCGCGTTGGCTCAAATCATTGATCGTGGCGATCATCGGATCGATTTCAAAGCACTGATACTCACCCGAGCACAGCGCCTGCTGGACGTCGATGATCAGTAATGCGGTGGTCATGTCGAGCCTTCCTTGATCAGTCCTTGAGAATGGGGCGGACTTGCGCCCGCCCCTTTTTACTCCGCTCAATAACCCAATGACAAGCCGGTATTACGCCGTGGATCGTTAGCGCCGTAGAAGCGATTCTTGCCAACCGGTTTGCCGCCCAGCGACGGCGCGCCGACCAGAATCGCAGCGATGTGGTTGGCATCCTGCGGGCCGGCAAACTTGTGGCCCCAGCTTTCGAGCAGCTTCCTGGTATCGGGACTGGCGGCGAAATCTTCGAGGTTGGTTTCTTCCGGCATCCATTGTTGATGGAAGCGCGGCGCATCAACCGCTTCCTGCAGGCCCATGCCGTAATCGATGACGTTGAGCACGGTCAGCAAGGTTGCGGTGATAATCCGGCTGCCACCCGGGGTACCAACCACCATCACCACTTTGCCGTCCTTGGTGACGATGGTCGGACTCATCGACGACAGCGGCGCCTTGCCCGGCGCGATGGCGTTGGCTTCGCCCTGCACCAGACCGTACATGTTCGGTACGCCGACCTTGGACGTGAAGTCGTCCATCTCGTCATTGAGAATTACCCCAGTCTTGCTCGCCATCACGCCCGCGCCGAACCAGTCGTTGAGGGTGTAGGTGACCGACACCGCATTGCCCCATTTGTCGACGATCGAATAGTGAGTGGTGTTGCTGCCTTCATGGGGCGCGACCCCGGGTTTCAGCTCAGCGGAAACACCGGCCTTCTGCGGCTGGATGGCGTTACGCAGCTGAGTTGCGTACTGCTTGTCCAGCAGATGTTCGATCGGATTCTTTACGAAATCCGGGTCGCCGAGGTAGCTGTTGCGGTCCACGTAAGCGTGGCGCATGGCTTCGATCTGATAGTGCATGCCCTGGGCGGAGTGAAAGCCCAGCTCTTTCATGGGATAGCCTTCCAGGATGTTCATGATCTGGCAGATCACTACTCCGCCAGAGCTGGGCGGTGGCGCCGAGACCACGTGGTAGCCGCGGTAATCGCACTCCACCGGGGCCAGCTCACGGGTCTTGTATTTGTCGAGATCGGCCTGAGTGATGATGCCCTTGTTGGCCTGACTGGAAGTGACGATGGCGTCGGCGACCCAGCCTTTATAGAAACCGTCGGCGCCTTTGTCGGAAATCGTCCGCAGGGTTTTCGCCAGGTCCTTCTGCACCAGTGTTTGTCCGACCTGCATCGGCTCGCCCTGGCTGAGAAAAATCGAACCGGAGTCGCGCATGTCCTTTTTGAACACGTCGGTGGCGTACTCCAACAGCTCGACGTCGCCCTGCTCCAGCACAAAGCCGTCCTCGGCCAGTTTGATCGCCGGCGCGATCATTTCCTTGCGCGGTTTGGTGCCGTACTTGCTCAGTGCCAGCTCCATGCCGGAAACGGTACCCGGCACGCCAACCGCGAGGTGGCCGCGGGTACTCAGCTCCGGAATGACGTTGCCGGCCTTGTCCAGGTACATGTCGGCGGTGGCGGCCAGCGGCGCTTTTTCGCGGAAATCGAGGAACGTTTTACGCCCGTCCGCCAGTTGCAGGGTCATGAAGCCGCCACCGCCAAGGTTGCCCGCAGCGGGATAAACCACCGCCAGCGCGTAACCCACCGCGACCGCTGCGTCCACGGCGTTACCGCCGTTTTTCAATACGTCGACGCCAACATGGGTCGCCAGATGTTGCGCGGTGACGACCATGCCGTTTTCGCCGGCAACCGGCGCCACCGAAGCGGCGTGAGCCATCAGACAGCTGAGGGCCAGTGAGGTCGCGATCAGCGTTCTGGCCAAGGGTTCGTACTTCATGAGTCGATCTCTTTTTTGTTTTTCGGGACTGTGCGAAACAACGGGCAACGCTTGAAGAGCAACAAGCAGTATGGCCGGCTTTAGGTTTTGCGCCCGCCGATCAGGCAGTATGCTGAGCATTGTTACCGCGCCGATCCGGAGCCTGTCGCCATGCCTTACACGTTCATCACCCTGCCCTCGCCCGTCGGCGCGCTGAAGCTGGTCGCGAACGGCTCGCGACTGGCAGCCATCCTCTGGGAAAACGACAAACCAAACCGGGTGCGTCTCGGACCGATGGACGAAGCGCCGGACAATCCGATCCTGATGAAAACCGCCCGGCAGCTTGAAGAATATTTTGCCGGCACTCGCGATTGCTTCGATCTGGAGCTGGATTTCGCCGGCACGGCGTTTCAGAAAAAAGTCTGGGCGGCATTGCTGACCATCCCCTTTGGGCAAACGCGCACGTACCGCCAGATCGCGGAACAGATCGGCAATCCGACCGCAGTGCGGGCGGTCGGTGCCGCGAACGGGCGCAACCCGATTTCCATCGTGGCGCCGTGCCATCGAGTTATCGGCGCCTCCGGAAAACTCACCGGGTTTGCCGGCGGGCTTGAAGCCAAAGAGCGCTTGCTGACGCTGGAGGGTGGCCAATGGTCAGCGGTGGGCAAAACAGGCGATTTGTTTTAGCCACCACGACAGATCAACAGATCGCAGCCTTTGGCAGCTCCTAACCTGGTTTTTTGTAGGCGCTGACGAAGGCTGCGATTTTTTGATTTATAGGGCAAAGAGGTCAGTCATCGCCGCGTATTGCAACAACATGATGGTCTTGGCATCGCAGATCTCGCCACGCTTAAACGCCGCCAGCGCCTCGTCAAATCCCCATTCCAGCACTTCCAGCTCTTCGGTTTCTTCTTCCAGGCCACCGCCCTCGCCGACCCTGGAAGCTGCGTCGTATTCGGCAACGAAGAAATGCAGTTTCTCGGTCACCGAACCGGGGCTCATATACGCCTCGAAAACCTTTTTCACGTCATGCACGCGATAGCCGGTTTCCTCCTCGGCTTCATCCCGAATCCGTTGTTCCGGCGCGGCGCCCTCCAATAAACCTGCCGCCACTTCGATCAGCAAACCATCATGGCCATTGACGAATACCGGCAAACGGAACTGCCGGGTCAGCACCACCGTGCGCTTGTGGCGGTTGAACAGCAGAATCGCCGCGCCGTTACCCCGGTCGTACACCTCACGGGTCTGGCGTTGCCACTCGCCATTGTTGCGACGGTAATCGAAGGTGATTTTTTTCAGCAGGTACCAGTCGTGGGACAGCACCTGAGTGTCGATGATGTTGACCCGCTCGGCTGTGTTGGACATCGCGTCTGATCCTTTTGTCATGAGGCCTTTCACTGGGATAAACGCCCTGTTTCTGGGGCGCCAGGGCCAAACCATATATCGCCTCACAAGGCGTGTCGAACCGTCCTACAGACATCGCCTACTTACCCGACTTCTTTCCTCTTTGTTCCCCCGCAAAGTCCGCGCTCCTGTTTTTTCACGTGCGCGAGCGACTGCAAATGTTTCAACCCGATCGACTACTGGCCCTGAACAACAGCATCGGCCTGCTGGTGGTGGCCGCGCTGAATCCCGAACAGCCGGATTTCGAAACCCTCATCGGCGAGTTCCGCCTGTGCCTGAACAACTACGAGGCCTGGGCCGAGCAGTTCTGGACCGGGACGGCGCTCGATATCGAGCAGGTATTCAAGGTCGGTAACGATGTGCGGTTAAGCGCGCCGATCACCTCGCGTCAGCCGATCAGTTCATCGGTGGTCATGTGCCCGGCCAGCGGCCCGCTGACCCTGGTGCACTTGTTCGAAGCGGCGCGCTTTGTGCCGATCGGCGACACCCCGGTGACCCTCGAACCGGTGCTGAGCGACGTCGACGGCGTGCTGACCTTCGGCGAGCCATTGCGCCACACCATCGGCCCGAGCGGGATTCTGGAGGTCACCGATTGCCAGCGGGGCCAGCGTTATCGCATCACCTTCTTTCCCGATGTGTCCACCGCCCATGTGCGCGCCCTGTATGCCTCTTATGAAGGGATCATTGGCAGTCTGGAAGGCTGGCTGCGCGGTGAATGGATAGGCTTTCAGCCGCAATGGACAGAGTTTTCCAGCGCCGGTTTTCTCGACCGTTACGGGCAGTTGCAACAGGCGGACTGGCGCGGGCTCGAAAACGCCCTGAATGGCGTTTGGGATGACATCCAGCAGCTATTCGCCTTGCTCGCCGACTTGCAGGCGAACAGCGAAAAGCTCCTGGAATACCTGAGCGAGGTTGAGCTTGAGGCGCTGCTTGCCGCTTCCAGCGAGGCCATTGCCAACGTCTTGCTGATGCTCAGCGACGAGCCGCTGCTGTTCATCCATCTGGCCGCGTTCAGCAGTTGGCTGAAGATGCTGCCGCCGCAGTACCTGGCCGAAGTGGTGGCTGAGGTGCGGGTCGAACTGCTGATCAGTTTTGTGCTGATGCGCATGTCCGCTGGCGTTGGCGTGCCGATGCGCTTGAGCAGCAAGGTGCTGGCGAAAATCAAGTCGCCACGGGCGCGTGACTGGCTGGCGGCTTCGGCGTTGCGCTTGGCTGAACTGACCTCGACACCCGATTTCAACCAGCATGCGGT
Organism: Pseudomonas sp. SWRI99; assembly: GCF_014270125.1. NCBI lineage: Bacteria > Pseudomonadati > Pseudomonadota > Gammaproteobacteria > Pseudomonadales > Pseudomonadaceae > Pseudomonas > Pseudomonas sp. SWRI99. The sequence goes on from NZ_JABWQR010000053.1 coordinate 15,570, forward strand.
GGCGTTGAAGCCGTTGATGCTTCATGCGCGTGACGTTGAGCTGAAGCCGACGCCGTCGATTCCGCTGAACATTCGGCAGGCGGATTCGGTGACGTTGAGCGTGCCGAATCCGGCGCCACTTGCGCGGGAAAAATCGCAAGGTATGACGCGGCTTGAGCGTCATGAATCCCACGACGACGTTCCCGACCAAGCGAAAAACCCCAACGGCGATGCCGCCGATTGCTCCTTGCTGACCTGTACCAACGGCTGCCCGGTGTCGATGGTTACCGGCGAAGAGCTGCTGACCCTCACCGACGCGGTGCTCGACGGCGCGCTGCCGTTCGAGTTCAGCCGCTTGTACCGCTCCAGCGCGGTGGAGATCGACATCGGCCTCGGGTTTGGCTGGAGCCATTCGCTGGCCCATCGCCTGGCTTTCGATGGCGACGGCGTCGTCTGGATCGACCACGAAAACCGCCGCACGCGGTTTCCTTTACCCAATGCTGCGCGCCCGGCGATTCACAACAGCCTGTCGCGGGCGGCGATCTTTCTGGGTGATGAACCGGAAGAGCTGATCCTGGCTTTGGCCGGCGACAGTCCGCGGTTTTACCACTTTCGCGCGGGCCGGCTGACAGCGATCAGCGATGTGTTCGGCAATCGGCTGACCGTGCAGCGCGATCGCGCCGACCGCATTCAGCGCCTGGACAACGGCGCCGGGCGTGCGCTGCTGTTGCGTTATGACCGCGCGCAACTGGTGGCGGTCGATTATCAGGTCTTGGTTCA
>NZ_JABWQR010000054.1:0-16078 GCF_014270125.1 Pseudomonas sp. SWRI99
GCGAATGCAGGGTGTCATTAAACGAATTCGTTGCCTGACGCCCCCTCTTCGTGAGCAAGCCCACTCCCACAGTTTTTAGCTTGTGTACTCAGAATCGCGCCAACTCGAAAATCCCATTGTGGGAGCGAGCTTGCTCGCGAATGCAGGGTGTCATTAAACGAATTCGTTGCCTGACGCCCCCTCTTCGTGAGCAAGCCCACTCCCACAGTTTTTGGCGGCGCACTCAAATCGCGCAAACACGCAAATCCAGTTGTGGGAGTTTGCCCGCTCCCACACGGTTGGTTTCGCGATAAAAAATCCCGGCAAGCACACAAATCGATCTTGCGCACCTGTCAGATCTGACAGGTCACGTCCCACCTTTTTTTTGTTAGCGTCAACTCACCTACGCCACCGAACCTGCAACGGACGCAATCATGGCCGAACCCGAGCTGAGTATCGTCACCCCGTCCATCGCCAAGAGCTCATCGATCGCCACCGTTGGCAAAAGCTGGGGCGCCGTGGGGCCGACGGGAGCGGCGGCGTTTGAGCTGCCAATCCCCTTGACCAGCGGCTGGGGCCTGGCGCCGACATTGTCCCTGTCTTACAGCAGCCAGACCGGAAACGGGCCGTTCGGTGTCGGTTGGGGCTTGGGGCTCAGTCAGATCAGCCGACGCACCAATAAGGGCGTGCCGCGCTATACCGAACACGATGAAATCATCGGTCACGACGGCGAAGTGTGGATGCCCGAACTGGAAGCCGATGGTTCGCTGAAGTGGCGCGTTGAATCGACCTATAACGGTGAATACATCGGCCCGCACCGCGTGGTGCGTTACTGGCCACGCGTCGAGAGTGACTTTGCCTTGCGCGAGCTCTGGCAACGGCAAAGCCGCGAGGCCGCTCTACCGACGTTCTGGCTGATCCATGGCGCGGATGGCTCGCTGCACGTCTACGGCAAAACCGCAGCGTCCCGGCGCGAGGATCCGGATGATCCGCAACGCATTGCCAGTTGGCTGCTGTGCGAGAGCATGAACGCTCATGGCCAACACATCTGCTTCCTTTACAAGGCCGATGACGAGGAGCCCGATCCGATCCATGACTACCGCGCCCAGCGTTATCTGGAGCGGGTGTGCTATGGCAACTTCACAGCCAGCGCGCAACTGTTCGCCTGGACCGTGGCCGACCCGGGCGATCTGGCCTGGCAGTTTCAATTGATCTTCGACTACGGCGAGCGTACGACTTCGCTCACCGAAACCCCGCCGTTCGATGCAGACATATCAGGGTCGTGGTCGCTTCGCCCGGATCCTTTTTCGACTTACGGTCAAGGCTTTGAAATCGGCACGCGGCGGCTTTGCCGACAAGTGCTGATGTTTCATCAAAACCCGGCCAACCTGGGGGAGAAACCGCTGCTGGCCCGACGCCTGCTGTTGGAATACCACACCCCGCAAAATGTCGCTCAGTGGGCTTATAGCCAGATCAGCGCCGCGCATTACCAGGCCTTTGATGCCAATGGCAAAGTCGAACATACGCCGCCGGTGGAGTTCGATTATTCAACATTCGAGATCAACAAAACCCCACAGCGCCTGCTGGACGCCGACCACCAGCCGGGCGTGGAAGACGGCGGGTTTTACCAGTGTGTCGATCTTTACGGGGAGGGTATACCGGGATTTCTCTGCCGCTACGATCAGGCCTGGTATTACCGCGAACCGATGCGCTCAGAGCCTGACACCGACCACATCGGCTACGGACCCTGGGCCCTGCTGGACAAGATTCCCGTCGTGGATCGTGGCCGGGCCAGTGCGCAACTGATCGACATGACCGGCAGCGGTCGTCTCGATCTGCTCATTTCGCAGCCCGGATCGAGCGGCTTCCATGCCCTGACGCCAGAGCGTGAGTTCGAGCGGTTTGTCTTGTTCAACAAATTCCCGCTGGAGTATTCACACGCCTTGTTGACCCAAGGTGACTTCGGCGGCGATGGCTTGATTTCACTGGCACTGATCGGCACGCACGCTGTGCGCCTTTATCGCAACGAGCGCGAGCAAGGCTTCGCGGCAGCGCAAGAGGTGCCCCATCAGCGCGACCGCCTGCCATTGCTCAGCAACTCGCGCTCTGAACTGGTGGTGCTCGGCAACTTGCTCGGCAGCGACATGCCCGAACTGTGCCGCATTCGCCACGATGAAATTCGCTGCTGGGCCAACCTCGGCCACGGCAGGTTCGGCGAAGGTCAAAAAATCAGCGCACTGCCCTTCGCCTATGAACAGTTCGATTCCTCGCGGGTGCGCCTGGCCGACCTCGATGGTTCCGGGGCACCGGCGCTGATTTATCTGAAATCCGATGTCTTCGAGATCTACCTGAACCGCGGTGGCAATGGACTGGAGCAGATTCCGGTCAGCGTGCCCTGGCCCGAAGGCGTGCGCTATGACTCACTTTGCCAGGTGAGCTTCGCCGACCTTCAGGGGTTGGGCTGCGCCAGCCTGATTCTGACGGTGACGCATGTTCATCCGCAGCACTGGCGTTACGATTTCGTCGCGGCCAAGCCGTATCTGTTGACCACCAGCAATAACAACATGGGATGCAGTGCCAGCGTGGTCTATCGCAGTTCGGCGCAGGAGTGGCTCGATGAAAAACACAACTTGCTCAAGCTCGGTCGCCCACCGGCCTCATACCTGCCGTTCCCGGTGGCCGTGGTCAAAAAACAGCAACAACTGGATGAAATCACCGGTAACTGCCTGACGCAGTTGTTTACCTGGCGTGAAGGCGTTTACGACAGTCGGGAACGTGAGTTCCGCGGCTTCGGCCAGTTACAGCAAGTCGACAGCGAAAGCGCCACGGGCGACGACGATATCGGCTTCAGCCAGCCGGTGCGGGTGTGTACCTGGTTTCATACCGGCCAAGTGATGGATCGCCCCCGTGACGACTACTTCAATGACGACAAGGACGCCATTGCGCTGGGCCCTACGCTGTTCAGCCTTACGCCGCCGCACGAAAACGATTTCGATGACCCTCTCCCCCCGCACGACGCCGATACGCAATACCAGATTGCGCGGGCGCTGGTCGGTTCGGTCATTCGCATCGAAACCTATGCCGACAACGAAGTGGCCGAGCCGGGAGTCGCCACTCTGTTTAGCGTTGAAGAGCGGCGCTATCTGGTACGCGAGGTCCGGCCACAGGGCCAGTATGCTGCCGCGGTGTTGCTGCCGTTGTTGGTGGAAAGCATCAACTATCAGTACGACCGGGTGATCAACGACCCACTGTGCCGTCACGAGACCAACATGCGCTGGAACGCGTTCGGCTCGCTGATCCACGCCCTGACCGTGAGCTATGCCCGGCGCCTGACGAAGGACCGCCCGCCGCCATTTACCGATCCAGACGAACAGCAATGGTGGCGCGACGCTCATGACCCGGCGCAGCAATCGTTTTATCTGAGCGAAATGCTTGCCCAATTTATTGACCTGATCGATCCGCAGCAGTGGCGGCTGGGCTTACCTTACCTGCAACGCGGTAACGCCCTGGTCTTGCCCAAGGGCACACTGCCGACCGGTCTCAGTGCCGGGCAGGTGTCGTATGAGCAGTTGAAGCTCCATCAGCATTCGCCGCACTGGCGTACCGAGCGCGTTCTGACGACTCAGTCCGTGCAGCGCTATTTAAAAAAGGACGACACACCATTGAGCGATGGCGTTGCCGAGTTCGAAGCGCTGCGCGGACCGCTGGAACTGGCGCAACTGGACAACGTCGCGCTGGCGGCGTACGGCGACCTGCCTGCGCCGTTTGACATCCATGACGAATTGATCAAAATCGGTTATACGCCGATGGCGTTTCTGTTTGAACCCGCCGCCCCGCCCGGTGCCGATCCAGCGCTGTATTCGGCGCATTTCGGCTTCGCCGAATACGCTGGCCTCGACGGCTTTTACAAGGTCCTGCGCTACCGCGAAACCCTCAGCCACGGTTTCACCTGCGCCACATACGACGCCCACGGGCTGGCCCTCGTCCGTGTCAAGTTGCCCGATTGCTGCACGACACACATCGCCCATGACTACCACCTCCTGCAACCGTCGAGCATCATTGACTTCAACGACAACATCCAGGAGGTCATCTGTGCCCCTTCGGGACAGCCTCTGGCGACGAGTTTCCATGGCACTGCAAACGGCATTGCCGCAGGATTCAGACCGCTGGATGAATATGTTCCCCCGCAAGATCACCGACCCGACCCGGCCATTGCCGATCCGGTAGCGGCCGTGCAATACGCCGCGAGCGCCCTGCGCCGCGATTTGTTCAGCTGGATGGGACAGATTGCCGCCCCTGCCGATACGCTCGCACAATGGGCCGTTGACGGCTATCTGCTGCCCAGCGGACATATTCGCGCCAGTGCGCGCCACCCTGGCGCCGGCTGAACAACAATTACTGGCGGCAATCGAAGCGGCTCATCGCGAGCCCGTGCATAGCGTGGTGCTCAGTGCCGACCGCGATTACTACGACGAGACGCCCGCACAGATCCAGATCATCAAGGCGTGCGTGGATGGCTTTGGCCGGGCGTTGCAGACCCAGCAATTGGTCGATCCGGGCCTGGCATACAAGGTCGTGGATGGCTGGCTGGTCATTGAGGATGGCAAGTATGTCGAGGTGTATGCCGATCCGCGCTGGCGTGTCAGTGAGCGGGTCGAATACAACAACAAGGGTTTGCCGATTCGCCAGTTCCGGCCGTTTTTCGCCGATGTGCACGGCTACGTCAATGACCGGTCCATGCGTGAACTCGGTTATTTCGATCAGCTGTTCTATGACGCCCTGGGCCGGCTGATCAAAGTGATCAACGCCAAGAGCGACTATGCCCTCGATCACCACCATCCCTGGTACAACACCCACCTCGACTTTAACGACACCGCCTCGCCACCTGATAGAGCGAAGGCGCAAGCATCATGAACACCCGCGAGCATTGGCACACGCCAACACTTTCGGTGAGCGACGGCCGTGGCCTGCCCGTGCGCCAGATTGGCTATCTGCGCACGGCCAGCGAGATCGAATCACGGGTCAACCGTCAGCAACACGATCTGGCTGGACGACTCGTATCGCAGTGGGATCCGCGCCTGCCCGAGCCCTGCCTGACTACGGTTTATGGCCTGGATGGCGCCGTACTAAAATCCACCAGCGTCGACGCCGGTTGGCGTCTGAACCTGCCGGGGCTGGCGGGCGAGCCGCTGCGGCGCTGGGATGCCCGTGGCAATCAGTGGCGCACGACCTTCGACGAACAGTTGCGCGTGGTCGCGGTCGAGGAGAACGGTGAAGCCGGCGTCGAGGTGTTTGCCTACGCCGATGCCCAGGCCGACGCCGGGCACAACCTGCGCGGCCAGTTGCTCGAGCAGCAAGACCGCTCCGGTACCCTGCGCACCGACAGCTTCGCCCTGACCGGTCAGCCATTGCGCGAAACCCGCACCTTTGGCGATGGCGAGGCGTTCACCAGCCGTCGTGTGTTCAGCCCACTGGGCGCCGTGCTGGAACAGACCGATGCCGGCCAGCACCGCCAGCAGTCGCGTTACGGGCTGGCCGGGCAACTCAGGCAGGTGCAGTTGCTGATCAACGGAGAGTCAGACAGGCAATCCGTGCTGCTCGATGCCCACTACAACGCCGCCGACCAGATCATCGAGCAACAGGCCGGCAACGGCGTGCTCAGCCACTGGACGTACGATCCAGCCGATGGTCGCTTGCACACGCAATACAGCCGCAAAGAGGCCGGGGCAGTGCTGCAGAACCTTGAATATTTTTACGACCGCGTCGGCAACATCACCCGCATCGAAGACCACGCTTTCCAGCCGAGCTGGTTTGCCAACCAGCGGGTCGATGGCCATCGCAACTTTGTCTATGACTCGCTGTACCGCCTGATCCATGCCAGCGGTTACGACGATGGCCCGCTCTCGGACATCCCCGGCCTGCCACTACCGACTGACCCCAACAACCGCCTCAATTACACCCAGACCTACGCCTACGACGCGGGCGGCAACCTGGAAAAACTGGTGCACGTGCGGGACGGCGCCAGTCACACCGTACAGATGTGCATTGACGCGTACAGCAACCGCGCCGTGCGCTGCAAACCCGACGATCCGCCGCCGGACTTCGCCAGCCTGTTCGATCGCCACGGCAATCAGCTAGCGCTGCAACCGGGGCACCCTATCCAGTGGAACGTCCGTGACGAAGTACAAGTCATCACGCTGGTCGATCGCGGCGGTCGCGACGACGCCGAGCACTATGGATACAGCCAGGGCGTGCGGGTGTTCAAACGCCACGAAACCTTCACCGCCAGCACTGAACATTTCCATCAGGTGCGCTACCTGCCGGGCCTGGAAATTCGCAGCAAGGACAACGGCGAAGAACTGCACGTCATCAGCGTGGGCAGTGCACGCTGCCTGCATTGGGCGAAGAATCCGCCAAGGGAAATCGCCAACGACCAGCTGCGCTTCAGCCTTGAGGATCATCTGGGCTCCTGTGCGATGGAGCTGGATCAGAACGCCCGGATCATCAGCCACGAAGGCTACTACCCGTTCGGCGCTACCGCGTGGCTGACGGCCGAGTCGGCCATTGAAGTCAGTTACAGGTTCGTCCGTTATTCGGGCAAGGAGACAGACGTCAGCGGGCTGATTCACTACGGCGCACGCTATTACGCGCCCTGGTTGCAGCGCTGGATCAGTCCAGATTCGGCGGGGGACGTGGACGGGCTGAATCTGTATGGGTTTGTGGGCAACAATCCCATGCGCTTTACCGACCCCGATGGCAATTCGCGGGCCGAGTTCGTGATCATGCTGTATTCGCAGTTCGCTTCAGCCGTTCACGACAACTCCGAACTGCTCCTGGGGCAACTGCACGACATCATCCATCAGAAAAACATCGCGGCCAATCTGGCGCTGAATCTGTTGGGGGAAACTTTAAGCGGTATAGCCGCCTACGAAGGCGGGGGGCTGGGAACAAGTCAGCTCAATGACATAGTCCGCTTACGGCCAGAAGTGCAGGCTTTTGTGAGCCCGGGAGGATTGATCGGGGGCAACATCGGTGGTGACCTTGCCGGTGCAATGGCGGATCCGGTGGTGAAGAATATTGGCCCGCGTTTCGGCCCATTAATTCCACAGACCTCACAGATGTCTGTCAGCGCGATTGATAAAAGTCTGGGAGTCGAAGACCCCGTCAAGGAAATCACCTCCTGGCGAGACTTCAAGGACGAGGTAATGCACCCAGCGCTCAACGCAGTACTCAATCCGGTTTTTCTTATGAACAGAGTCGTGGCCTCAGTCATCGGGATCATTCCCGGCGCGCTCAATATGGGCGCTCGCGTTCAGGAAGCCGAAGACATCAAAAACCGCCTCGACCCGGCGAAAATCCAGAAAATCGAAAAAATGCTCGATGACTGGAAAGCCGCCGTCGAGCAACGTTCCACCTGGGCCGAGAACGCCTTCGATGCGCTGGGCAATGATGTCGTCGCTCCAGCCAGCGTGCTGCCCAACGTCAATGGCACCACCTCCAGCGAAACCCTGGCTCCCGTCAGCCGTTCGGCACTGCGCCAGAAAAGCCAGGCAATACTGGCGAACATTGCCAGGGCACAGGCCGGGCTGGGCGCGTACAAAGAGATGGGAACCACTGACAATCAGTTTTTGCTCAAGCAAAGACACGCAGCCGCCAGGAAAAAGGCCGCCTGAACATGACCAAAGATCAGGGGCGATGAGTCAGTCAGGGCACTGGCACACGCCAACACTTGCGGTGAGCGACGGCCGTGGCCTGTCCGTGCGCCCGATTACCTGCCAAGCCGGTTTTTGCGGGTGACGACAACCCTGCCGAGCGACATGCTATCGTGCCCGCCCGACCTGCCATCCGTTTGCCCAGCATGCTGCCGACTTCCCGTTTCCTGCGTCTGTCGTTGTATACCCTGCTGATCATTGCCGGTGCCGCGCTCGCCGCGACATTGGCCATCCGCCACGCCGAACGTCAGGCGCTGGAAGAGGATGCCGCGCGCGCCAACCAGCAACTGGCGCTCTATGCCAACTCGCTGCACACCCTGATCGACCGCTATCGCGCCCTGCCCGCCGTGCTGGCGCTCGACCCGCAATTACGCGCGGCGCTGGCTGGCACGGTCGACGCCGAGGAGCAGGCGGCGTTGAACCTCAAGCTGGAAAAGATCAACGGCGCGGCGCAGTCCTCGACGCTTGAGCTGCTCGATCACACCGGTCTGGCCGTGGCCGCGAGCAACTGGCGCCTGCCCAGCAGTTACGTCGGTCACAACTACGGCTTTCGGCCTTATTTCAGGCAGACCCGCACCCAGGGCAGCGGGCGGTTTTATGCCGTCGGCGTGACCAGTGGCATTCCCGGGTATTTTCTGTCCAGCGCCGTGCTCGGCGACAACGATGCGTTTCTCGGGGCGATGGTGGTCAAGCTGGAATTCCCCGAGCTGGAGCGTGAGTGGAGCCAGGGCAGCGACACCCTGCTGGTCAGCGATGCCCGCGGCATCATCTTCATCGCCAACCAGCCGGGCTGGCGCTATCGCGCGTTACGCCCGCTGGACGCCGATGACCTGGCCGAGATCAAGGCGACCCGTCAGTACGACAAACAATCGTTGGTGCCGTTGACGCATCTGTCGCTGCGCCGCTTCGATGACAACAGCGATCTGCGTCGGGTCGAAGGGCCACAGGGTACCGCGGATTATCTGTGGGAATCACTGCCGCTGGCGGCGGAAGGCTGGACCTTGCACCTGCTGCGGCGCCCGCAAGTGGCCTTCGAAGACCAGCGCAATGCCGGGCTCGCCGCCGCCGGGGTGTGGCTGGCGCTGGTGTTTCTGTTGCTGTTTCTCAGCCAGCGCTGGCGCCTGGCAAAAATCCGTCAGCGCAACCGCGAAGAACTGGAGCGCCTGGTAGAAGAACGCACCCGCGACCTGCGCACCGCGCAGGAGGGTCTGGTGCAGTCGGCCAAACTTGCCGCATTGGGGCAGATGTCGGCGGCACTGGCCCATGAAATCAATCAACCGCTGACCGCTCAGCGCATGCAATTGGCAACCTTGCGCCTGCTACTTGAACATGGCCGCGTCGATGACGCGTACAAGGCGCTCAAACCGGTGGACGATATGCTCACGCGCATGGCCGCGCTCACCGGCCACCTCAAGACCTTCGCCCGCAAAAGCCCGAGCGGCTTGCGCGAACGGCTGGATCTGGCGACAGTGGTCGATCAGTCGCTACAGTTGCTCGATGCGCGGCTGCGTGATGAGCAGGTCAGTCTGGTCCTGCACCTGGCGCGCCCGGCGTGGATGCGCGGTGATGCGATTCGTCTCGAACAAGTGCTGATCAATCTGCTGCGCAATGCGCTGGATGCGATGCAGGGCAAAGTCTGCAAACGTCTGGAAATTCGTCTGGAAGCCGACGAGCAATTGTGGCGCCTCAGCGTTATGGATAATGGCGGCGGCATTGCCGACGAGCATCTGAATCAGGTGTTCGACCCGTTCTTCACGACCAAACCGGTGGGCGACGGTCTGGGCCTGGGGCTGGCGGTATCCTTTGCCATCGTGCATGAATCCGGCGGCCGCCTGAGCGTCGAAAATGGCGACGGCGGCGCGGTGTTCACGCTGACCTTGCCGATCGATCTGGAGGGGCCTGTCTGATGCTCAATTCGGTAATGGTGGTCGACGACGAAAGCAGCATTCGCAGCGCTGTCGAACAGTGGCTGAGCCTGTCGGGGTTCGCGGTGCAACTGTTCAGCCGCGCCGAGGAATGCCTCGCCGCCCTGCCCGCGCACTTTCCCGGCGTCATCCTCAGCGATGTGCGCATGCCTGGCATGGGCGGTCTGGAATTGCTCGCCCAGGTGCAGCGACGCGATGCCGACCTGCCGCTGATCCTGCTCACCGGCCACGGCGATGTGCCAATGGCGGTCGCTGCCATGCGTGACGGTGCCTACGATTTTCTGGAAAAACCGTTCAGCCCGGAGACCTTGCTCGGCAGCTTGCGTCGGGCGTTGGAGAAACGCCGACTGGTCCTGGAAAACCGCGCCCTGCATGAACAGGCCGACAACCGCGCCCGACTCGATGCGACATTGCTCGGTGTGTCCCGGGGTTTGCAGACTTTGCGCCGGCAAGTGCTGGATCTGGCGGCGCTGCCTGTCAACGTGCTGATCCGTGGCGAAACCGGCAGCGGCAAGGAGCTGGTTGCCCGTTGCCTGCATGATTTCGGTCCGCGTGCCGAAAAACCCTTCGTGGCCCTGAACTGCGCGGCGATCCCGGAACAACTGTTTGAAGCCGAGTTGTTCGGGCACGAAAGCGGCGCGTTTACCGGTGCTTCCGGCAAGCGCATCGGCAAGCTCGAATACGCTGATGGCGGCACTTTGTTTCTCGATGAGATCGAAAGCATGCCGCTGGCCCAACAGGTGAAACTGCTGCGCGTCCTCCAGGAACAGAAGCTTGAGCGACTGGGGTCGAACCAGAGTATCCGCGTCGACCTGCGCATCGTCGCGGCAACCAAGCCCGACCTGCTCGACGAAGCGCGAGCCGGACGCTTTCGCGAAGACCTGGCGTATCGCCTGAATGTCGCCGAGCTGCGCTTGCCGCCGCTGCGTGAGCGGCGTGAAGACATTCCTCTATTGTTCGAAAACTTCGCCCAGAGCGCCGCTCAACGTCTGGGGCGGACATTCCCGCCGCTGACCGGAGCGCAACTGAGTCATCTGCTCAGCCATGACTGGCCAGGCAACGTGCGCGAACTGGCGAACGTTGCCGAGCGTCAGGTGTTGGGCCTGGACGAGCCGGCGCCGGGAATCGATCCGGGGCAATCGCTGGCGGCGCAGCAGGAGGCGTTTGAAGCGCAGTGCCTGCGCTCGGCGCTCACTCGGCATAAAGGTGATGTAAAAGCGGTACTTGAAGAGCTGCAACTGCCGCGCCGGACCTTCAATGAAAAGATGCAGCGGCATGGGTTGAGTCGGGAGATGTTTGTTCCTGAAAGTTGAGCTTGGCGGTGACTGGACAGGCCCTTTCGCGAGCAAGCTCGCTCCCACAGGGGATTTGTACCGGTCACAGATCCAATGTGGGAGCGAGCTTGCTCGCGAAGAGGGAAGCCGGCTCAGCACAATGCTCAGCCCGATGAGCAATTTCCCGCTCACCCTGAGCTCTCAGTAAGCGGATTTCCGCTCACTTGATCCGGCCGCCCCCTCTAAACCGGCCCTCTGCCCGTTGGCACAGCTCCTGCTATAGCTCAGGCAGGCTGCGTTTCGACGCGCTCCACAAAAACAATTAAATGAAGGATCCTTCAATGGATAACTCCAACGCCCTGCCCCTTGGGTCGGCTGCCGCGCCGGCGAAACCAAGAACCACCGCCAGCCGGATCAAATCGATCTTCAGCGGCTCTGTCGGCAACATGGTCGAGTGGTATGACTGGTACGTGTATGCCGCCTTCTCCCTGTACTTCGCCAAGACCTTTTTCCCCGCCGGTTCCACCACCGCGCAACTGATGAACACCGCTGCGATCTTCGCCGTGGGCTTCTTGATGCGCCCGATCGGTGGCTGGCTGATGGGCATGTACGCTGACAAGGTCGGACGCAAGAAAGCGCTGATGGCTTCGGTGTACCTGATGTGCTTCGGCTCGCTGCTGATCGCACTGAGCCCGAACTACGAAACCATCGGCATCGGCGCGCCGATCCTGCTGGTGTTCGCGCGCCTGCTGCAAGGCCTGTCGGTCGGTGGCGAATACGGCACCTCGGCTACCTACTTGTCCGAGATGGCGACCAAGGAACGTCGCGGTTTCTTCTCCAGCTTCCAGTACGTGACGCTGATCTCCGGCCAGCTCATCGCGCTGGGCGTGTTGATCGTGCTGCAAAACACACTGACCACCGAACAGCTGTACGCATGGGGCTGGCGCATTCCGTTCGCCATCGGCGCGCTGTGTGCAGTGGTGGCGCTGTACCTGCGTCGCGGCATGGAAGAGACCGAGTCGTTCACCAAGAAAGAGAAGTCCAAAGAAAGCGCCATGCGCACCTTGATGCGTCACCCCAAGGAACTGTTGACCGTGGTCGGCCTGACCATGGGTGGCACCCTGGCGTTCTACACCTACACCACTTACATGCAGAAATACCTGGTGAACACCGTCGGCATGAGCATTTCCGACTCGACCACCATTTCGGCGGCCACGCTGTTCCTGTTCATGTGCCTGCAACCGATCATCGGCGGCCTGTCGGACAAGATCGGTCGTCGTCCGATCCTGATCGCTTTCGGTGTGCTCGGTACGATCTTCACCGTGCCGATCCTGATGACCCTGCACACCATCCAGACCTGGTGGGGCGCATTCTTCCTGATCATGGCGGCGCTGATCATCGTCAGCGGCTATACCTCGATCAACGCGGTGGTCAAAGCCGAGCTGTTCCCGACCGAAATCCGCGCGCTGGGCGTCGGCCTGCCGTACGCATTGACCGTGTCGATCTTCGGCGGTACCGCCGAGTACATCGCGCTGTGGTTCAAGAGCATCGGCATGGAAACCGGTTACTACTGGTACGTCACCGCGTGCATTGCCGTGTCGCTGCTGGTGTACATCACCATGAAAGACACCCAGAAACACTCGCGCATCGTGACTGACTGACCGCATTACACAGCCACTGCAACGGTGGCTGTTCGGACACCTTCGCGAGCAGGCTCGCTCCCACACTGGATCAATGATTGACGCAAATCCTGTGGGAGCGGGCTTGCTCGCGAATGGGTCCACCGCAATCTCCCGCCTCAACGCCCGCCAAGAAGCAATTAATCGCTGATTAATCTTGCTCGCGCATCCTGCCGTCCTCTAATCGATGAACCGCGCAACGCTCGCTGCCGCGCCGTAAGCGAACCCAACGCATCGCTCTTAATATCAATTTAATCGATTGTTTTTAGCATTATCTTGCACTTTTTAATCAATTTAGTTGGCGTAGCATTAATCCCATGAAACACACGTCGCCAACGAATCCGGAGTAACCGCCATGAAAACCAAACTGATCCTCGCCTTGACCTTGTCCGTACTGGCCGCCAACACCTTCGCCGCCGACGGTTCGGACCGCACCCAATCAGCCGACTTCATTTCCGGCGCCAGCGCTGCCATCGACACCGGCCGCTCTGCCCATTACGCGGCTGACGGCTTCGACAAGACCGGCACTGCCAATGCGATTGCTGCCGACGGTTTCGAAAAAACCGGTACTGCCGCTGCCATCAGCTAATGCTGTGCTGGATGCCAAAGCCCGGCCTCGGCCGGGCTTAGTCGTTCCCGGGTTTGCAGAGTTCGCGGTTAGCGCAAAACCTGTGGGAGCGAGCTTGCTCGCGAAAGCCGCAGGTCAGTCGCCATCAATCTCGAATGTGACGGCCCTTTCGCGAAGCTCGCTCCACAAGGGTCATGCCGTGGAAAGGAATATTTGTGATCGACTGGAAATCGGTTCTGCGGGCCAGCACTATTGGCCTCTGCCCTATGCCTTTGAGGAACACCCGCCCATGCCCGATGACATCCATTTCTACGAACCCGCCCACGGCCACGGTCTGCCCCACGACCCGTTCAACGCCATCGTCGGCCCGCGCCCGATCGGCTGGATTTCCTCGCAGGATGCCAACGGCCAGCTCAATCTGGCGCCGTACAGTTTCTTCAATGCCTTCAACTACGTCCCGCCGATCATTGGTTTTTCCAGCGTCGGGCGCAAAGACAGCCTGAACAACATCGAGCAGACCGGTGAATTCGCCTGGAACCTCGCCACCCGCCCGTTGGCCGAGCAGATGAACCAGAGCTGCGCGATGGTTGCGCCAGAGGTCAACGAGTTTGAACTGGCGGGGCTGACGACAGCGGCGTCAAAGGTGATTTCAGTGCCACGGGTTGCCGAAAGCCCGGTGTCCTTCGAGTGCAAGGTCACGCAGATCATTCAGTTGCAACGCGCCGATGGCCAAACCGTGCCGAGCTGGCTGGTCCTCGGCGAAGTGGTCGCCGTGCACATTGCCAGATGGCTGCTCAAGGACGGCATCTACGACACCGCCGCGGCAGAACCGATTCTGCGCGGCGGCGGGCCGGCGGATTATTTCCAGTTGGGGCCTGAAGCGCTGTTCAAGATGTGGCGCCCGGGGGCGCAGAAGTGATTACCAGATCAACTCGGCGTCATCAGTGACGCCCTTGAGTTTATCCAGCTCGGCGGTCGCTGCGGCATCGGCGGCGATGGCGCCGGGAAACACCTGCTCATCCAGCAATTTGTGGAAGCGCGGTGCGCCGCCATCGACCAGGGCCTTGACCGCGATTGCCGCGTAATACCCCTTGTTGCCGCCCAGTTCGACGGGAACGACGGCGGAGACTGCTTCGAAGCGTTCAAACTCTTTACGTGCCATGTCGCGGATCCTGGCTCAATCAATCAAGCCGGACATTAAACCCTCAACCGGCCAGTTTGTGTATCGCTGACGGGCACTGACCGAGCGCTTGCGCTGCCGAGACGTCCTTGAAGGTGTGGAAATCGAGGCTATTGACCACCAGGTCCTGGACCAGCTCGGCGAAGACTTCCATCGACGGACTGTTGAAATACGCGGTCATCGTCTGTTGACTGCTCCAGTAGCCACTGACCAGCCACAGGTCGGCGTCGCACTGCGACTGCTGCAACGAGAAACTCAGGCAACCGGGCGCGGCGCGCGAGACTTCGATCAACGCGCTCAGGCGCACGCCGAGTTCTGCCGAGCGCCCGGCCTGGGCACGAACGAAGGCCATATGACTGACAGGCATCTGCTTGGACATGATCAACCCTCCATGAAATCGCGTGGCAGCCGGGGGACGGGCTGCGACTGGAGCAAAGGTTAAGGGCCGGGGCATCTGCGCCGTTAGTCGATTCCTGCCGTCGCGTTGCACAATCCTGCGAGACTGCGCAGACGACCTGTAACAACCTGTAAACCCGTATCACACGTCTGTCATACGCGTTTTGTGTAGGAGCTGCCGAAGGCTGCGATCTTTTGATTTTTGTCTTGAAGATCAACGGATCGCAGCCTTCGGCAGCGCCTACAGGTTCGTATGGCGGCGGACGCAGGTACCGCTCCGGGCAGAATCAGGCAAGCATTTGGCAGAATGTGTCTACCGCCGCTGCTTGCACAAACATATGCTCTGCTGCATTCCACCTCCCCTGCCGAGGATGCCGTGCATGACGTCATTCGATCATTTTCAAGCCCAACCCACCGTTGACATGGAAAAGCAGCGCGCGGAGCTGGCGGCGATCATTCGCCGCAACACCCGCGAAGATGGCAGCTATGAAACCGCCATCGGTTCGCTGTACATGTCGCGCCACACCCGGTCCCACGACTTCGCCCCGGTGCTCGCGCAGCCGGCGCTGTGCATCATGGCCCAGGGGCGCAAAGAGGTGCGACTGGCCGATGAATACTTCAATTACGACCCGTTGAACTATCTGGTGGTGTCGGTCTCGATGCCGTTGAGCGGGCGCGTGGTCAACGTGTCGCCAGAAGCACCGATCCTCGCCGTGCGTCTGGATATCGACCCGGCGGAAATCACCGCCCTGATCGCCGACGCCGGACCGATGGGCGTGCCGACCCGACCGACCGGGCGTGGTCTGTACGTCGAACAGATCGACAGTTCGATGCTTGACGCCGTGCTGCGCCTGGCACGGCTGCTCGATGCACCGAAAGACATCGCCATGCTCGCGCCGCTGATTCGCCGGGAAATTCTCTATCGCCTGCTGCGCAGTCCCCAGGGTCATCGCTTGTATGAGATCGCGATTGCCAACAGTCAGAGCCACCGCATCAGCCAGGCGATCAAATGGCTCAACAGCAACTTCGAGCAGCCGCTGCGCATCGATGATCTGGCCAAAACCGTGAACCTCAGCGTCTCGACGTTGCATCACCGCTTCAAGGCGATGACGGCCATGAGCCCGCTGCAATATCAGAAGCAGCTGCGTCTGCAAGAGGCGCGGCGGTTGATGCTGACCGAAGGCCTGGAAGCCTCGGCGGCGGGGTACCGGGTCGGCTATGAAAGTCCATCGCAGTTCAGCCGCGAGTACAGCCGCTTGTTTGGTGCGCCGCCATTAAGAGATCTGGCGCGGTTGCGGCTTTCTGTCTGATGCCAATTGTGCAGCGTGGCTGATGACGTCATCGCGAGCAGGCTCACTCCTACAG
>NZ_JABWQR010000055.1:0-15435 GCF_014270125.1 Pseudomonas sp. SWRI99
GCTCAGGTTTTCCTGCTGGAGAATGTCGAATAATGCTTGCGCCGCTGCCGACAGTTCATTGCCCGGTTCGGTCAGCACACCGATGGCGCGTTCCACCGAATCCTTCAAGGTCAGGCAGTGCGCGCCCAGCTCCTCCATTTGCCCGGCACACAATGCCGGAACCGCACTGACGCCCAGGCCACTGGCGACCATTCTGCCGACGGTCGCCAATTGGTGGCTTTCGAATTCCACCGGCAATTTCATCCCCCGTGCCTGCAAATGCTCCTCCAGCATCACCCGCACCGTCGATGGTCGCTGCAAGGTAATAAATGGCTCTTGCAGCAACGTCTGCCAATCGATCTCGCCGCGCTGCGCCAACGGCGAATCCATCGGCACCACCGCCACGAAGCGATCCCGGTACAACGGTGTGAAGGTCATCGAGGTGTTTTGCATGGGTTCAAATGCCACGCCCAATTCAACCTGACGATCGCGAACCATTTCCAGCACTTGCTCGTTGATCACGTCGTTGACCGTGACGTTGACGTTGGGATAGCGCGCGCGAAACGTCTTCAGGATCGGCGGCAGCAAGTTGCCGGCAAACGACGGCATCGCCGCCAGCGTCACGCGCCCGCGTTGCAGGCTGAAGCGTTGACGCATTTCGTCTTCGGCGTTGTCCCAGTCGGCAATCAGCCGCCGCGCCAGTGGCAGCAAGGATTCGCCTTCTGCCGTCAGCGCCACGTTACGCGTGTTGCGGCTGAACAGACGCCCGCCCAGGCCTTCTTCCAGCGCCTTGATAGTCAGGCTCAACGCCGATTGAGATAAATGCAGACGCTCGCAGGCCACGGCGAAACTCAAGCTCTGGGCCACGGCGAGAAAGGCGCGGATCTGTTTGATGGTCATGGTCGCTTCGCTCCAGTTGTAAGCTGCAAGCGTCAAGCTGCACGCCTCGGTTACTGATCGTTTGATCGTTCCCACGCTCCGGCGTGGGAATGCAGCCCGTGATGCTCCGCGTCACTGGACGCGGAGCGTCCCAGAGGCATTCCCACGCGGAGCGTGGGAACGATCAGCGTTATTGAGTTTTATCAATCAATCAACCGTAAAAATCAACTTAACAAATATATTCCACAGAGAGACACTCCAACCATTCGGCTAGCCAGCCGCCCGCAAATAATAAAAGAGGTGCCTATGGCAGGTTTCGACAAGCGTGTGAGTTCCTACGAGGAAGCCCTGGCCGGGCTTGAGGATGGCATGACCGTCATCGCCGGCGGCTTCGGCTTGTGTGGCATTCCGGAAAACCTGATCGCCGAGATCAAGCGCAAGGGCACCCGCGACCTCACGGTGGTTTCCAACAACTGCGGCGTCGATGGCTTCGGTCTTGGCGTGCTGCTCACCGACCGTCAGATCAGCAAGGTCGTCGCCTCTTACGTTGGCGAAAACAAGCTGTTCGAAGAGCAACTGCTCAAGGGCGAAATCGAGGTTATCCTCACGCCGCAGGGCACCCTCGCCGAGAAGATGCGCGCGGGCGGCGCCGGCATTCCGGCGTTCTTCACCGCCACCGGGGTCGGCACCCCGGTCGCCGAAGGCAAGGAAGTGCGTGAATTCAACGGGCGCAGGTACCTGATGGAAGAATCCATCACCGGTGATTTCGCCATCGTCAAAGGCTGGAAAGCCGACCACTTCGGTAACGTCGTCTACCGCCACACCGCGCAGAACTTCAACCCACTGGCCGCCACCGCCGGCAGAATCACCGTGGTCGAAGTCGAAGAAATCGTCGAGCCCGGCGAGCTGGACCCGAGCCAGATCCACACCCCGGGCATTTACGTCGATCGGGTCATTTGCGGCACGTTCGAAAAACGCATCGAACAGCGCACCGTCCGCAAATAATTCAGGGCTACGGAGAATAACAACATGGCACTTACCCGCGAACAAATGGCTCAGCGCGTCGCCCGCGAAATGCAGGACGGCTACTACGTCAACCTCGGCATCGGCATTCCGACCCTGGTCGCCAACTATATTCCCGAAGGCATGGAAGTCATGCTGCAATCGGAAAATGGCCTGCTCGGCATGGGACCTTTTCCTACCGAAGAAACCATCGATGCCGACATGATCAACGCCGGCAAACAGACCGTGACGGCACGCATCGGTGCGTCGATCTTCAATTCCGCCGAATCCTTTGCGATGATCCGCGGCGGCCACGTTGACCTGACCGTGCTTGGCGCATTCGAAGTGGACGTCGAGGGCAACATCGCCTCGTGGATGATCCCCGGCAAACTGGTGAAAGGCATGGGCGGCGCGATGGATCTGGTGGCCGGTGCCGACAACATCATTGTCATCATGACCCATGCGTCGAAGGACGGTGAGTCCAAGCTGCTAGCCAAATGCAGCCTGCCATTGACCGGCGCCGGCTGCATCAAGCGTGTACTGACTGACCTCGCCTATCTGGAAATCGAAAATGGCGCTTTTGTCCTCAAGGAACGCGCACCTGGCGTCAGCGTCGAGGAAATCGTCGCCAAAACCGCTGGTAAACTGATCGTCCCGGATCACGTACCGGAAATGCAGTTCGCTGCCCAGTGAGGAATTTGAAAATGCAAGACGTCGTCATTGTTGCCGCCACGCGTACCGCGATCGGCAGTTTCCAGGGTGCCCTGGCCAATGTGTCAGCGGTGGATCTGGGCGCGGCGGTGATCCGCCAGTTGCTTGAACAGACCGGTCTGGACGGTGCGCAGGTCGATGAGGTGATCATGGGCCAGGTGTTGACCGCCGGTGCCGGCCAGAACCCGGCGCGTCAGGCCGCAATCAGGGCCGGTCTGCCCCACGCCGTACCGGCCATGACCCTGAACAAGGTCTGCGGCTCGGGCCTCAAGGCTTTGCACCTCGGCGCACAAGCGATCCGCTGCGGCGACGCTGAGGTGATCATCGCTGGCGGTCAGGAGAACATGAGCCTGTCCAACTACATCATGCCGGGCGCACGCACCGGTCTGCGCATGGGCCACGCACAAATCGTCGACACGATGATCAGCGATGGCCTGTGGGACGCCTTCAACGATTACCACATGGGCATCACCGCCGAAAATCTGGTCGACAAATATGAGATCAGCCGCGAGCAACAGGACGCGTTTGCTGCCGCGTCTCAGCAAAAAGCGGCTGCCGCGATTGAGGCTGGTCGCTTCGTTGATGAAATCACCCCGATTCTGATCCCGCAGCGCAAGGGCGATCCTGTCGCCTTCAAGGTTGACGAACAGCCACGCGGCGATACCACCGCCGAGTCCCTGGCGAAACTGCGCCCGGCCTTCAAAAAGGACGGCAGCGTCACCGCCGGCAACGCTTCGTCGTTGAACGACGGCGCCGCCGCCGTGATTCTGATGAGCGCCGAAAAAGCCAAAGCCCTGGGCCTGCCCGTGCTGGCGACCATCGCCGCTTACGCCAATGCGGGTGTTGACCCGGCGATCATGGGCATCGGCCCGGTTTCGGCGACGCGCCGTTGCCTGGACAAGGCCGGCTGGACCCTTGACCAACTCGACCTGATCGAAGCCAACGAAGCATTCGCCGCACAATCGCTGGCGGTGGCCCAGGATCTGCAATGGGACCTGGACAAGGTCAACGTCAACGGCGGCGCCATCGCCCTCGGCCACCCGATCGGCGCCTCGGGCTGCCGCGTACTGGTCACGCTGTTGCATGAAATGATCAAGCGCGATGCCAAAAAAGGTCTGGCGACCCTGTGCATCGGTGGCGGCCAAGGTGTGGCGCTGGCGCTGGAACGCGCCTGATACAGCGTTAAAGGCCAATCGCGGATCCACGACATCGGCGGTGGGCTGGCAACAAAAAACCCGGTGCGACTGGCGTTGCACCGGGTTTCTTTTTGCTGTTCAGAATCCGTGGTGAATGTGCCGCCGTCATCGCGAACAGGCTCACTCCTAGATTTGAATTGTGAACCCAATCAATTGTAGGAGTGAGCCTGCTCGCGATAGCGCCGGCACGTCTACTGACCATTCAGGGCTTACGCAGCAAATAGGTATCCATGATCCACCCATGCTGCGCCCGCGCCGCCTTGCGCAGCCGTTCAATCTCGTCCGCGACATCCGCCAGCCGGCCGCTGAGCAGAATTTCGTCCGGCGTGCCCAGGTAAGCCCCCCAAAAAATCTCCGTCTGCCGATCCGCCACCCGCTGATACGCGTTCTCGGCGTCAAGCATCACCACCAGACTGTCCGCCTCACTCGCCTGCCCCGCCGCCAGGCGACGTCCCGTGGTGATTTCCACCGAGCGCCCGATCGCGTTCAGCGGCACTTTGTGTTGCGCCGCCAATGCCTGAACGCTGGTGATGCCAGGAATGACCTCGAAATCAAAGACACACGTCCCGGCAGCCAGGATCGCCTGGAGGATGCGCACCGTGCTGTCGTATAACGCCGGGTCGCCCCACACCAGAAAACCGCCGCACTGACCGTCGGCCAATTCGTCATTGATCAGGCGCTCGAAGGTCTGCTGCCGGGCGCGGTTCAGCTCATCGACGCTTGTGGCGTAGTCGACATCGCCACGCTCGCGTTCCAGGCTGTGCGCTTCGACGAAGCGGTACGTGGGCTGCGTGATGTAGCGCTCGCAGATCTCGCGGCGCAAATCGATCAGCTTGTGCTTGCGCTGGCCTTTATCCATCAGAAAGAACACATCGACCCGATTCAGCGCTTTCACTGCCTGCATTGTGATGTAGTCCGGATTCCCGGCACCGATACCGATCACCAGCAAACGTTTCATCAGCGTGCTCCTTGGAGGTCAGCCCCAGGCAAACGTAACCGCCAGAGGCCGTTGAACTGCAACTCGATAGTCGACAGCGGTTCGACATCAATCGCATTGAACGCCGCGCCCTGCATCACGTGTAGCAAAGCCGCACGCATCACGTAAGGATGGGTCACAGCAACCACATGCCCCGGATTGAGCTGAACTTCACACAACCAATTCGCGACCCGCGCACGCAACTGCGCCACTGACTCGCCGCCATGAGGGGCGGTCTCCGGATCGCCCAGCCAGCGCTGCAACGCATCGGCCTCGCTCGCCTGCAGGTCCTTGATCGCTCGGCCCTGCCAGCGCCCCCAATCGCAATCGCGCAACGCTGGCTCCACTTGAGCATCCGCACCGAACCACGCGGCAGTCTGCCGGGTACGCAGTTCCGGACCGCAGATCAGCCGGCGTGCGGCGCTGAAACGTGTAGGAAAAAGGTCGGACGCCTGACACGAGTTTTCAACAGGCTCATCAGTAGGAAATATCGCCAATTTTTGTGCGACGGTTCGCGCATGGCAGATCAATGTCAAACGGCTGCTTTGCACATGCTTTCACTCGGTTGAAGGTTATTGAAAATCAAGGACGTACTGCCGTTTTTGGTGTAGACTGACGGAAACAGGGGGCCTCATGGTTATGCACTGTAGCGCTGGCAAGCGCAAAGACGGCAATTTCGCACACCGTTATAGGCGATGGACTACAAGGTAGATCGACTTACGTGTAGCCCTTTTGATACGGGCTGTTTGCCCTGTTTCGGGGCCGCTTAAACAGCTACAAAAATTCACTAGACATGTAGCCACAGTTACATAAATACTCTTTTAACGGATTGTGAAGCGAATTCAACAACCCCCTCATCCAGCAGGAGCCCGGATGCCCCCTCTTAGAGATCTGATCACCAACCCCGGCCTGGATCTTACGCCGTCGGAGCGCAAAGTCGTTCGCGCGCTGCTTGATCAGTATCCACGCAATGGCCTTGGCCCGATGGCGCGACTGGCCGAACACGCCGGCGTCAGTGACCCGACCATCGTCCGGCTGGTAAAAAAGCTCGGTTTCAGCGGCTATGCCGAATTTCAGGATGCCTTGCTCAGCGACATGGACCATCGCCTGCGTTCGCCACGCACGCTGTTACAACCGCGCGCCCAGCACAATAAAGACGACGTATGGGGCCATTATCTGGGCGAGAGCCATCGCTTGCTGGTAGACACCCAATCGCTGACCCAGCCGGAAGACGTGCGCATCCTCACCGAATGGCTGCTCGACACCCGGCATCAGGTGTATTGCTTTGGCGGTCGCTTCAGCAGCCTGATGGCCACCTACCTGCTCAACCATCTGCGCCTGCTGCGTCCGGGCTGTTTTGCTTTGGAAGACAACGCACTGCTGCCTGACCGGCTGTTCGATCTGCAACGTCAGGACGTGGTCCTGGTGTTCGACTATCGCCGCTATCAGACCCAGGCCCTGCGCGTGGCCGCGGCGGCAAAAAACCACAGCGCCCGGGTGGTGCTGTTCACCGACATCTATGCCTCGCCACTGCGTGAAATGGCCGACCTGATCATCAGCGCACCGGTGGAATCGGCGTCGCCCTTCGACACCATGGTGCCGGCGCTGGCGCAGGTCGAGGCGCTGATTGCCTGCCTGACCCAGCGCGGCTCGGATCTGGCCGATCGCCTGGAAGGCATCGACGCCCTGCGCAACGACTTCGCCACCCACCTGCTGGAGGATAAATAAGGATGTTCAGCCTTCCCCACCGCTCGCCGCGGGATCTGCCGTTTGTCACCGACCACACGGCATTGCTCCTGGTTGACATGCAGCGTGCCTGGCTCGAACCGCAGTTCGATCCCCACCTCAATGACCCGGACGCGGCGTATTTCCTTGAGCGTGCCCGTGGGCAGGTCATACCCAATCAGCAGCGCTTGCTCGGGGCTTTTCGTCAAGCCCGGCAAAACGTCCTGCATACCTTGATCGAAAGCCTGACCGCCGATGGCCGCGACCGCTCGCTGGACCACAAGCTGTCGGACATGCACCTGCCCAAGGGCAGCCCGCAGGCACAGGTAATCGCCGAGCTGACTCCGCTGGAAAATGAAGTCGTTTTGCCGAAGACCTCCTCCGGCGTGTTCAACTCGACCGCCATCGACTACGTGCTGCGCAACCTCGAAACCCGCCACCTGATCATCGCCGGCATCGTCACCGACCAGTGCGTCGACATGGCCGTGCGCGACGCCGCCGACCGTGGCTATCTGGTGACGCTGGTCGAAGACGCCTGCGCCACCTGCAGCGCCGAACGCCATCACGCCTGCCTGAATGCAATCAAGGGTTACTGCTGGATCACCGACACCGCCACTGTGCTCGGCCGTCTCCAGGAGATGCAGCCATGAGCGCTCGCCTGACGCCGCTGCCGATGACGACCCTGGTGACCACCGACCTGATCGGCATCACCCGGGGTCGCTCGTTTCCCACCGATGAGCTGGAGCATTATGAAGTGGCCGGTTGCGGCTGGGTGCCGGCCAACAGCGCGTTGACCCCGCAAGACATCATTGCCTCAACCAACCCGTGGGGCGCGTATGGCGACTTGCGCCTGATTCCCGACCTGAGCAGCCGCGTCACCGTCGGCACTGGCCCGGACGCCGACGCGCCGGCGCTGGACTTCATTCACGGTGACATTCGCGAGACCGATGGCCGACCGTGGGGCGCCTGCCCGCGCACGTTGCTGCGCGATGAAATCGAGCGTTATCGCGAGACGCTGGGCTTGCAGGTCAATGCTGCCTTCGAACACGAATTCAACCTGCACGCGGGCGTTGCCGAACATTCGGCATTTTCCCTGGAAGCGCAACGTCAGGGCGCCGAATTCGGCGGCTGGCTGCTCAGCGCTTTACGCGCCGGCGGAGTCGAGCCGGAAATGTTCCTGCCTGAATACGGCAAGCATCAATACGAAATCACCTGCCGGCCGACGCTCGGCGTGGCCGCGGCAGACCGCGCGGTGAACGTGCGCGAGATCAGCCGCGAGATCGCCCGGCAGATGGGCCTGGCGCTGAGTTTCGCGCCGAAGACCGCCGCCAATGCCGTGTGCAACGGCGTGCATCTGCACATCAGTCTGCTCGACCTCGCCGGCCAGCCGGTGCTGTACGACGCCGGCACCATCAATAGCCTGTCGCAGATTGGCCAACACTGGGCCGCTGGCGTCTTGCACTATTTGCCGGCCTTGTGTGCGTTCACTGCACCGACGCCGGTGTCGTACGAGCGCTTGCAGCCGCATCACTGGAGCGCGTCCTACGCCTGCCTGGGGCAACAGAACCGCGAAGCGGCGCTGCGCATCTGCCCGACGGTGAGTCTGGGCGGCAAGTCCGTGGCCCGGCAATTCAATCTGGAGTTCCGCGCCATGGACGCCACCGCCTCGCCACACCTGGCCATGGCCGCACTGCTGATCGCCGGCCGCCTGGGCATCGAGCAACGACTGGCGCTGAACGCAATCACCGACGAGATTCCCGATTCACTCAACGACGAGCAACGCAAGGCCCGGGGCATTGTTGCCCTGCCCGCCTCGCTGGCGCAGGCGCTGGATTGCCTGCGCGACAGCGGCGCCTTCAACGAATGGCTGCCCAAGCCGTTGCTCGACACGTACCACGCCCTTAAAACCGAGGAACTGGCGCTGACGGAACAGCTCTCGCCCGCTGACTTGTGTGAGCACTATGCACGCCTGTACTGAATCCGCCGAACTGGGGTTATACACCCGACCGGTCTATAACCTTAGTCGCGAGCAGTCGACGACGCCGTTGATTCTCGTGTGCGAGCACGCCAGTCGCTATATCCCCCAGGCCCTGAACAATCTGGGCCTGGACGATGTCGCGGCGGCTGAACACATCGCCTGGGACATTGGCGCCCTCGAACTGGCCGAGCAACTGTCGCAGCAACTGAATGCCACGCTGTTGAGCGCCAACTACTCGCGACTGCTTATCGACCTCAACCGCCCACGCCACGCGCCCGACAGTATTCCGACGCAGAGCGAGATCTATCAGATTCCGGGCAACCGCGAGCTTGACGAAGCCACCCGCGAGTACCGCCGGCAGAAGTTGTTCAAGCCGTTTCATGCGCGCTTGCAGACGCTGATCGACGAGCGCATCGCCCAAGGGCAACCGGTGCGGGTCGTAGGGATTCACAGTTTCACCCCGGTGTATTACGGCCAGCCGCGACCGCTGGAAATCGGCGTGTTGTTTGGCCAGGCGCAGGCCTACGCCCAACGCGTACTCGACGGTCTCGACAAACACTCGCTGAAAGTGGCGGGCAACCAGCCGTACCGGATCGACCCGCTGGGCGATATGACAGTGCCGGTTCACGGGGATGCCCGGGGCCTGGACTCGGTGCTGATCGAGGTGCGCAACGATCTGCTGCGCAACCGCGAAGACGTGTCGCGCTGGGCCGATTACCTCGCACCACTGTTGTAGGAAAACTCTGCTGACGCTGTAAATGATCGACCGCCATAACAACTGAAACGACCGATTGCCAGACAAGGAGTTGCGCTTCATGGAAATTGAAGAATTCGGCTACAAACAAGAGTTGAAACGGAGTCTGACCCTAACCGATCTGGTGGTTTACGGGATGATCTTCATGATTCCCATCGCCCCGTTCGGTGTGTATGGCTACGTCAACGCCGAAGCGCCGGGCATGGTGCCGCTGGCGTACATCATCGGCATGGTGGCAATGCTGTTCACGGCGCTGAGCTACGGCAGCATGGCCCGCGCTTTTCCGATTGCAGGCTCGGTGTATTCCTACGCGCAGCGCGGCCTGAATCAACACGTCGGTTTCATCGCCGGCTGGCTGATGCTGCTCGATTACCTGCTGATTCCGCCGCTGCTGTATGTGTATGCGGCGATGGCCCTGAACCATCTGTATCCGGACATTCCCAAGGTCGGCTTCATTCTGGCGTTCCTGGTCAGCGCGACGTTCGTCAACCTGCGCGGCATCACCTTCACAGCGCGGATGAACATTGTCTTTCTGCTCGCGCAGTTGGTGGTCCTCGGCATTTTTCTGTTCTACGCCTGGAATGCCCTGCACAGCGGCGGCGGCAATGGTGAGTTGACGCTGGCGCCGCTGTATCACCCGGAAACCTTCAACTTCGCCCTGCTGATGCAAGCGGTGTCGATTGCGGTGCTGTCGTTCCTGGGCTTCGATGCGATTTCCACGCTTGCCGAGGAAATCAAGGGCGACCCGGGCAAGAGCGTCGGCAAAGCGGCGTTGATCACGCTATTGGTCATGGGGGTGATTTTTGTGGCGCAAACCTGGATCGCCACCGACCTGGCGGCCGGCATGGGCTTCAAGTCCGCCGACACCGCGTTCTATGAAATCGCCGAAATCGCCGCCGGCAGTTGGCTGGCCACGCTGACCGCGGTGGCAACCGCTCTGGCCTGGGGCGTCGCCGTGGCAATCACGTCGCAGGCTGCGGTGTCGCGCCTGCTGTTTGGCATGGCCCGCGACGGCAAGCTGCCAAAAGTGCTCGCCAGGGTTCATCCGAAACACAACACACCGTACCTGAGCATCTATCTGGTGGCGGTGCTGTCGCTGGTGATCTGCTATCTGTTCATCAACTCGGTCGACACCCTCACCTCGTTGGTCAACTTCGGCGCGCTCAGCGGTTTCATGCTGCTGCATCTGACGGTCATCAACTACTACTGGCGTCGGCAGAAGTCCGGTCGGGTGGTACGCCATCTGCTCTGCCCGGCGATCGGCTTCAGCATCGTTGCGGCCATCATGTACAACATGGGCGTCGATGCCCAGAAACTCGGGCTGATCTGGATTGCGTTGGGTCTGGTGTATCTGTTTTTCCTCAACAAGCTTGGCGCCAGTACGGCGCTGCCTGACCCGAGCAACGGCTGACAAGAAAAAGAGCGGCGTCTGACAACAAATCAGGCGACCGCCGATTTATCGCGTGGACACCGACAGTGATAGTCAGGCTTGGCGAACGCGCCAAGCCTTTTGATACAGGAGTTACATCCATGCTGGTCTTACGCCCGGTCGAGCAGAGCGACCTGCCCCAGCTACAGCAACTGGCCCGCGACAGTCTGGTCGGTGTGACCTCGCTGCCTGACGACCGCGAACGCCTGCGCGACAAGATTGCCGCCTCCTGCGCTTCGTTCGACAGCGAAGCGGCAGCGCAGGGCCCGGAGAACTATTTTTTCGTCCTGCAAGACCTCGACAGCCAACAACTGCTCGGCTGCTCGGAGATCCTCGCCACCGCCGGTTTCAACGAGCCGTTCTACAGCCTGCGCAACCGTCACTTCACCAGTGCCTCGCGGGAGCTGAACATCGAACACGGGGTGCCGGCATTGTCGTTGTGCCATGACCTCAGCGGCCACACCTTGCTGCGCGGTTTCCACATCGATGCGAAGCTGGTGCGCACAGCATTTTCCGAGCTGCTGTCGCGGGCGCGCCTGCTGTTCATCGCCGCACACGCGCCACGTTTTGCCGAGACGGTGATTACCGAAATCGTCGGTTACAGCGACGCAGACGGCCATTCACCGTTCTGGGATGCACTGGGCAAACATTTCTTCGACTTGCCCTACCTCGAAGCCGAACGCCTGTGCGGATTGCAGAGCCGGACATTCCTCGCCGAACTGATGCCGCAATACCCGATCTACGTGCCGATGTTGCCGCAAGCGGCGCAGGACTGTATTGGCAAGATTCACCCGGACGGCCAGGAAGCCTTCGACATCCTGGCGCGGGAGGGTTTTGAGACCAACAGCTACATCGACCTGTTCGACGCAGGCCCGACGCTGTATGCGCGCACGGCGAACATCCGCTCGATCGCACGCAGCCAAACTGTCGCGGTGCAACAACAGCCACGCATCGATGCGCGCGGGCGTTACCTGCTGAGCAACGATGCACTGCACGGTTTTCGAGCCGTTGTGGCCGAACTCGATTATCAACCTGATCAACCGCTGAGCCTCACCCCCGCCCTCTGTGCGGCGCTGAACGTGACCGAGGGCAGCCCGATCCGGCTGATTGCCCTGTGAACCGCGCCCGGTTCCGAACCCCACGACAGCGCCCCGCCAGGCGCGCAAAAGGAGTTACAGCATGATTGTCCGTCCGGTCAAAGTCAGCGACCTGCCCGCCTTGATGACCCTGGTGCAGCAGGCGGGCCCGGGGTTCACGACCCTGCCGGCCAACGAAGACCGCCTCGCTCACCGGGTGCGCTGGGCACAGCGCGCGTTCGCCGAACAGGTGGAGCGCGCCGACGCCGATTATCTGTTTGTGCTCGAAGACGACGAATCGCGCGTGGTCGGCGTCAGCGCGATGGCCGGTGCCATTGGCCTGCGCGAGCCCTGGTACAACTACCGGCTCGGCGTGACCGTCAGTTCAGCGCCGGACCTGGGCATTCAAAGGCAAATTCCGACGTTATTTCTCAATAACGAGCTGACCGGCCAATCGGAGCTGTGCTCGCTGTTCCTGCGCCATGACCAGCGCGTCGGCAGTAACGGCCGCCTGCTATCGCTAGGCCGCCTGCTGTTCGTCGCCGAGTTTCCTCACCTGTTTGGCGAAAAGATGATTGCCGAACTGCGCGGCAATGCCGACGAGCAAGGCTGTTCGCCGTTCTGGGACAGCCTGGGCCGGCACTTCTTCCAGATGGACTTCAGCCATGCCGACCACTTGTCGGGATTGGGCAACAAAGCCTTTATTGCCGAACTGATGCCGCGCCAGCCGCTGTACGCCTGCCTGCTCACCGAGGCGGCTCAGGCGGCTATCGGCCAGACGCATCCGAACACCGAACCTGCGCTGAAAATCCTTCAGGCAGAGGGTTTCGCCCACAAAGGCTATATCGATATTTTTGACGGTGGCCCGGTGATCGAAGCGCCGGTGCGCAATATCCGCACCGTGCGCGACAGCCTTGAACTGACCCTGAGCCTCGGCAGCCCGGACGACCTGGCGCCGTTGTGGCTGATCCACAACCGCCGTCTGGAGAACTGCCGAATCACCGTGGCCCGCGCCCGACGAGTCGGCGACAGCCTGGCGATCGACCGCCTCACCGCCAAACGCTTGCAGTTGCAACCGGGCAATTCGGTGCGGGCGGTGCTGCTGCCCCATCAGCAACAGCAGGCCGCCGCTGCCTGATACGCCGCTCCCCGTGGCGAGGAACTTGCTCGCGTTCGAAGATGAATCCTTTCAGCTCGGGACTGCCATAAACGGCTCCCCGACAAATTCGTCATGATTATTGACCCATCCGCGTGATAGCCTTTTCACTCTTCGGCGTTGACACCTTTGCTCAAGCCTTTCCATTCCTTTGTATTGGTGGAACTCGTATGACCAGGCTTTCTCATCAAGATTTGCGCCGTAATTTTCGTCAGTTGCTGGCCTCCGACACCTGCTACCACACGGCCTCGGTGTTTGATCCTATGTCGGCGCGCATCGCGGCCGACCTCGGTTTTGAAGTGGGGATTCTCGGTGGATCGGTGGCTTCGTTGCAGGTGCTGGGTGCACCGGACTTTGCCCTGATCACCCTCAGCGAGTTCGCCGAACAGGCCACACGCATCGGCCGCGTCGCCCAGTTGCCGGTGATCGCCGACGCCGACCACGGTTACGGCAACGCCCTCAACGTGATGCGCACCATTGTCGAACTGGAACGCGCCGGCATTGCCGCCCTGACCATCGAAGACACCCTGCTGCCTGCGCAATTTGGCCGCAAATCCACTGACCTGATCACCGTCGCCGAAGGCGTCGGCAAGATCCGCGCGGCACTGGAAGCGCGGGTCGACACGGAAATGGCGATCATCGCCCGCACCAACGCCGGCATTCTGCCGATCCAGGAAATCATCAGCCGCACCCGCCAATATCAAGCCGCGGGCGCCGATGGCATCTGCATGGTCGGCGTGCAGGATTTCGATCAACTGGAACAAATCGCCGAACACCTGACAGTGCCGCTGATGCTGGTGACTTACGGCAACCCGGCGCTGCGCGACGACAAGCGCCTGGCCGAACTTGGCGTGCGCGTAACCATCGACGGGCATGGCGCCTATTTTGCGGCGATCAAGGCAACCTACGACAGCCTGCGCGAACAGCGGCAGATCTTCACCCAGGCCTCCGACCTGAGCGCCACCGAGTTGACGCACACTTATACCCAGCCGGAGGAATACATTCTCTGGGCCAAGGAATACATGAGCGTCAAGGAGTGATGTGAACGCCCTACCGGCGCCTTCGCGAGCAGGCTCGCTCCCACCGTTGAAATGCGGTCTCCTGTGGGAGCGAGCCTGCTCGCGAAGACGTCAACCGCTATAGCGCTAAACAGGAACGATCACCCCCTCACCGCGCCTTCGCCAACTCCATGATCATCCGCGACAATAAATAAATCCTTGGCGCCACGCTCGCCACCTCGGCATATTCCTCCGGCGTGTGAATATTGCCGCCGACAATCCCGAAGCCATCCAGCGTTGGCGTGCCCACCCCAGCCGACAGACTGGCATCCGCGGCGCCACCACTGCCCTCCTCGGTCAGTTTGCGGCCAATCTCGCCGTAAATTCCCTGGGCCATGGCCATCAAGCGATCCGATTCAGCCGTCTGCGGCATCGGCGGCAAACCGCGCTGCAACGACGTTTTCACTTGCGTCTCGGCAATCAATTTGTCCTGCGAGACCCGCGCCAGGTCTTTTTCGATGCGGTCGAATTCCTCTGGCACGGCGGCGCGCACGTCAGCCTTGGCCGTGGCCTGATCAGGAATCACGTTAGTGCGATCACCCGCCTTGAGCACGGTGAAGTTGATGGTGGTTTTCTTCGCTTCATCACCCAGTTTGCCCAGTTGCAGAATCTGGTGCGCGGCTTCCATGGCGGCGTTACGCCCCAGCTCCGGTGCGACACCGGCGTGCGCCGCTTTGCCCTTGACCTCGACCAGTGCCGTCGCGCTGCCCTTGCGCCAGACCACCAGGCCATCGGCCGGGCGACCCGGTTCGAGGTTGAGGGTCACGTCGTGCTGTTTGGCGGTTTTCTTGATCAGGTCGGTGGCGACGTCCGAGCCGGTTTCTTCGCTGGCGTCGAGCAGAAAGGTGATCTGCGCGTAGTCCTTGAAGTCGAGATTCTTCAGCACTTTCAGCGCGTAGATGCCAGCGACGATGCCGCCCTTGTCGTCCATCACCCCCGGCCCATAGGCACGGCCATCCTTGATGTGGAATGGCCGTTCGGCGGCGGAGCCTTCCTTGAACACCGTGTCCATGTGCGCCATCAGCAGGATTTTTGCCTTGCCGGTGCCCTTAAGCGTGGCGAGTACATGGTTGGACTTTTCCGGGGTGTTGGGCACCAATTCGATGGTGGCGCCAAGTTTTTTCAGCTCATCGATAGCGATCTCGCTGACTTGCGTGAGACCGGGTTCATAACCGGAACCGGAATCGATATTGACCAGGCGCTCCAGCAGTTTCAGCGCTTCAGGCTGGTATTGCTCGGCGTCGGCGAGCACCCTTTTGTGTGGTTCGGCGCAAGCGTTGGCTGCCGAGAATGCGAGGGACAGGCCAAGACTGGCGGCCAGCAGCGAGCGGGGAAATGAGAACGTCATGAAGCAGTCCTTGTTTCGTGTCGGAGGGATTCAACCGTAACCGACATTGGCGCAAGGCTCTATAGCGGATGCGACACGCTCAAGACCGACACCGAACAAAACTGTAGGAGTGAGCCTGCTCGCGATAGCAATCTGTCAGAGATTTAAATGCTAACTGACACAACGCTA
>NZ_JABWQR010000056.1:0-12358 GCF_014270125.1 Pseudomonas sp. SWRI99
CGCGATGGCGGTGTGTCAGATGAGGAAATCTCACAGATATATCGCAATCGCGAGCAGGCTCACTCCTACATGGGATTTGTGTTCGCCTTAGAGACCGAGTTCGCTCAGCCCCGGATGCTCATCCGGGCGGCGGCCCAGCGGCCAGTGGAACTTGCGTTCGCTTTCCTTGATCGGCATGTCGTTGATGCACGCATAACGCTGAAACATCAGACCGTTCTCGTCGAACTCCCAGTTCTCGTTGCCATAGGAACGGAACCAGTTGCCCGAATCGTCGTGCCATTCATAGGCATAGCGCACCGCGATTCGGGTGTCGGAGTAAGCCCACAGCTCTTTGATAAGCCGGTAGTCAAGTTCTCTGGCCCACTTGCGGGTCAAAAAAGCCTTGGCTTCTTCACGGTTGTTGGCGAACTCGGCGCGGTTGCGCCATTGGGTGTCGAGGGTATAGGCCAGCGAGACCTTATCCGGATCACGGGAATTCCAGCCGTCTTCGGCCAGACGCACTTTTTCGATGGCCGACTCATGGTTGAACGGGGGTAATGGCGGACGTACCTGGGCTGCAGCAGACATATCAGTCTCCCGATTTATAGAACAGTCAAACAACGGGTTCGGCTTATTAAGGCGTTACAGGTCCAATAACTTTCGCGCCATGCATTGCGCATTATCGGCGGCACTGTGATCACCCATCACAAGCGCTACGGTAATGGCACCGTCAATCAGGATCAGCAGCTGTTTGGCCAACAGTTGCGGGTTCTCGGCGCCATGTTCGGTACACAGCTCGCACACGTAGTCGAGCAACTTCTGTTTGTGTTCTTTGGCGACCAGACGAACAGGGTCACGCGCATCCCCGGTCTCGCCGCTGGTGTTGATAAAGGCGCAGCCGCGAAAGCCTTCCGAAGCGAACCAGCCCTTGAGTACGGTAAACAGGTTGAGCAGGCGATCGGCCGGGGTTTCGGCCTGGTCGACGGCGCTTCTGTACCAGTGCATCCAGCGCTGGTCGCGGCGTTGCAAGGCGGCGACGGTCAACGCGTCCTTGTCGGCAAAATAGCGGTAAATACTTTTTCTCGAGACGCCGGCGGTTTTCACCAGAAGATCCATGCTGGTGGCGGCGATGCCACTTTTGTAGATCAACTTTTCGGTGACATCCAGGATGATGTCGCGTGTGTTGGTGCTGGCTGATTCGTTCATGCAGCAAACAGTAGAACGGATGTTCTCCTTGGTCAATTGAATATTTTTGCAGCCTGCTGATCGTTCCCACGCTCTGCGTGGGAATGCAGCCCGGGACGCTCTGCGTCCCAGAGCGGACGCGGAGCGTCCATTGAGGCATTCCCACGCGGAGCGTGGGAACGATCTGATCCTGGACTTCAGGACACTGACAAGACCCGACGCAGACGATGGTGTAAGCTCTCAAACTCTTCGGATTCGAACCCCTGCGAGCCTTATGCCGTTGCTTTTCAAACGTTCTCTGCTGCCCAAACTGCGCAGCTTTGCGCTGACCCCCGAGGCGGTCAGCATTGTGTCGAGCGCTGCCGAGTTCCGTCGTTGCCTGCTTGCGAAAATCGCCGCAGCGACCCAGCGCATCTACATCGTCGCGCTGTACTTGCAGCAGGACGAAGCCGGTCAGGAAATCCTAGATGCCCTGCACGCCGCCAAACTCAAGCGCCCGGAGCTGGAGATTGCCGTGGTGGTCGACTGGTTACGGGCGCAGCGTGGGCTGATCGGTGCCGGCAAGCAGCCAGGCAACGCCGCCTGGTATCAGGACATGACGCGTACCCACCAGAGCGAAGTGCCGATCTACGGCGTACCGGTGCAAACCCGCGAACTGTTCGGCGTGCTGCACCTGAAAGGCTTTGTAATCGACGATAGCGTGGTGTACAGCGGCGCGAGCCTGAACAACGTTTATCTGCACAAGTTCGACAAGTACCGTTTCGACCGCTATCACGTGCTGCAAAACCAGGCGTTGGCGGATTCGATGCATCACCTGGTCAAGCATGGGCTGATCGAATCCAAAGCCGTGCACCGCCTCGATCTGCCGAACCTGCCGAGTACGCGCAGCCTGCGCAATGACATCGGCGATCTGCGCAGTCGCCTCAAATACGCCACCTACGACACCAGCGTCGGCAGCACGACCAGGGAAGGCCTGTCGGTCAGCCCGCTGCTCGGCGTAGGCAAGAACAACCCGTTGAACCGGGCGATTCTCGAACTGATCGCCAGCGCGCAACAGCAACTGACCATTTGCACGCCGTACTTCAACCTGCCGCTGGGGGTGATCCGTGAGATCAACCGCGCGTTGGCCCGTGGCGTGAAGATCGATATTGTGGTCGGCGACAAGACCGCCAACGACTTCTACATTCCGCCGAGCGAGCCGTTCAAGGTGATTGCGGCGCTGCCGTATCTGTACGAAATCAGCCTGCGCCGTTTTGCCAAGCGCCATCAGCGCAACATCGACAGCGGCCAGTTGAATCTGCACTTGTGGCGCGACGGCGATAACACCTATCACCTCAAGGGCATGTGGGTCGATCAGCGCTACACCTTGCTGACCGGCAACAACCTCAATCCCCGGGCGTTCCGCCTCGATCTGGAAAACGCGCTGCTGATCGATGATCCCAAAGGCGAGTGGCTGGAGCCGCGGGCGCAGGAACTGGAAAACATCTTCCGCCATACCACGCGGATCGACAGTTTTCAGACACTGGAGACGCTGCCGGATTACCCGGCGGGGGTAGCGAAGTTTCTCAAGCGGGTGAGTCGGGTGCGGATTGAGCGGTTGTTGTATCGGATTTTGTAAGGGGTCAAATTCGTAGTGCAGCCAAAACCGCTATCGCGAGCAGGCTCACTCCTACAGGGGAACGCGTTCCAATTGTAGGAGTGAGCCTGCTCGCGATAGGGCCCTGACAGGCACTACAAAAGGTCAGTTAAGCCCCAACTTCCCTCGCATCATCGACAAATCTTCCGCCAGCGTATTCACTGGCCCGACCAGCGCCTTGCGATCGTTGTCCTTCACCTTGTCATAGGTTTCAAAGCCGCCATCGGCTGTCTTGTACCGGGCGAGGATCTTATCCACGGTTGCAAAATTCTTGTCGACCTTGGCCACAAACGCCTTGTCCTGCTGTTCGATCTGCGCACGGAACAAATCGACAATCTTTTTCGCGCCGTCGATGTTGCCCTGGAAGTCGTACAGGTCAGTGTGGCTGTAGCGATCTTCCTCGCCGGAAATCTTCGTCGCCGCGACTTCCTCCAGTAGCGCCGCTGCGCCACCCACCACTTTTTCGGGCGGGAAGGTCAGCCCGGCGACACGGGTTTGCAGATCCTGCACGTCTTTGTTCAAACCGTCCGCCAGGGCATCCAGCCCCTTGGTGGTTTTTTCCGCAAACAACGAATATTCAATGCGATGGAACCCGGTGAAGTCTTCAGCCTTCACGCCTTTTTCATGGTCGTCGACACGCGAATCGATGGACGCGTCCAGATCACTGAACAGCTCGGCAATCGGCTCGATCGACTCGTAATAGACACGGGTCGGCGCGTAGAGCTTTTGCGCGGTGGCCAAGTCGCCTTTTTTCACCGCATCGGTGAACTGCTGGGTGTGACTGGCGAGTTCGTCGAGCTTTTCCGTGACATAAATCTTGTAGTCCGACACCGGCCCCACCAGATCCAGCGGCGCCGTGGCGGCGAACGCCGACAGCGGGGTGTTGAGCAAACCAAGGGTCAGCAATAACGCAAGTGGCGTTTTTTTCATGGGGGCGGCTCCAGTGTCGGTTGGGTGTTATGCGGTTGTTTGGGCGGATGTGGCGGCAAGCAGTGAGCGACCGATGAAGTCGTGATCGCCAGTGACGCCCGGCAAGGTGAAGAAATAACCGCCGCCGACCGGTTTGAGGTATTCCTCAAGCGGCTCGCCATTGAGGCGGGTCTGCACGGTGATGAAGCCTTTTTCCAGATCGGCCTGGTAGCAGATGAACAGCAGGCCCATGTCGAGCTGGCCGTTCTTGTTCACGCCGTTGGAATAGTTGAACGGCCGACGCAGGATCAAGTTGGCCTGGCTTGCGGCGGTGCGCGGGTTGGCCAGGCGGATGTGCGCGTCGAGTTTGGTCAGCTTGCCGGCCGGGTCTTTGCTGTAATCCGGCACCTCGCTTTCGCGGTGGCCGCCGATTGGTGCGCCGCTGCTCTTGACCCGCCCGAGAATGCTTTCCTGTTCCTGCAACGGCGTGCGGTCCCAGCGTTCGACGAAG
Source organism: Pseudomonas sp. SWRI99 (assembly GCF_014270125.1). NCBI lineage: Bacteria > Pseudomonadati > Pseudomonadota > Gammaproteobacteria > Pseudomonadales > Pseudomonadaceae > Pseudomonas > Pseudomonas sp. SWRI99. Next base: position 4,221 of record NZ_JABWQR010000056.1, read on the forward strand.
TTACGGATAATGCGCACTGCTTGATAACTGCCATGGGCCGCCCAGGCCGGCTCATCGCTGTCCGGCTGCACCCAGACGATCCGGTCCATGGCTTTGCCATCGTTGGAATCAGGGTTGGCCGAACCATCGCGAAAGCCGAGAAAATTGCGCGCCGATTGTGCCGGTACGCCGGGTTTGGTCGGGGCCTGGGGCGGTACGCTGCCTTCTTGTTTCCAACGCACCAGCAACAGGTCTGGCAGGTTTTTCACGATATCGCGCAGGGCGTGAATATTGGTGTCGGCGGTGTTCGCGCAGAACTGCAGGCTCAGGTCGCCGTGGCAGCTGTCGGCATCCAGCGCATCGTTGGGAAAACCGACCATGCGTTGCAGACGTTTGGGTTTCACCGCGGCCAGACCGAAGCGCTCATCGAACAGCGATTCGCCCACCGATACGGTAATGGTCAGGTTGTCCGGGGTGACCACCGGGCCGAGAATCCCGGAGTCCGGCGGCGGCAGTTTCGGATCGATCTGCGCCACCGGGCCGCCCTTCATCAGAAAGGCGATGCGCTGGTTGAGGGTGCGAAACAGCCGCTCGAGGTCGTCGCGATCGCTGGCCAGCACATCGAACGCCACCAGCATGCCCGAGGCTGGGCGTGGGGTGACGATGCCCGTCTGGTGCATACCGTGGAAATCGTGGCGATCTTCGGTCTTGTCGCTGCTCGGCGCTTCGGTCACCTGCGCCGTGGCGGCGGCCATGGCCGGGCAACTCAGGGCCGAACCGGCGAGGGCGACACCCGCGGCGCCCATGCCCATCAGGACGCGACGACGCTGCAGATTGAGGGGTTCGATTTCTTTCATCGCGATAGGTCTTCTGCTTACAGGCCGGAGAGGCCGAGGGCGGGGTCGATGCCGTTCAAAGCCATGGCCAGGGCCTTGGCTTTGTTGGCAATCTGCTGGCGTTGCTCGGCGGATACGGCGTCGTAACTGACGTAGCCGTCGGCGGACTTGAGGGCGTTGAGCTGGCTGTCGACGTCACCCAACGCCTGGTCGATGTCTGGCAACAGGTCAGCGGCGGATTTGCTCAGCATTGGCCGCAACAGGTCGACGACCTTATGCGCGGTTTGTGCGTTGGCGGCGAAACCGTTGAGATCGCTGTGGCTGTAACGTTCCTCTTCACCGCTGACGGCGCGAACGTCGGCGAGGCTGTTGAGGTTGCGCACGACGATGCTGACCAGTTGCTCCGGTGGCAGTGACTGGGCGAGCAGCTGTTGTTTGAGTTCACTGACGTCGGCGAGCAGGCGCTGGGCAATCGGCGCAACGGTGTCGAGTTTGCGTTGCTGAAACAGAGCATATTCGAGGCGATGGAAACCGATAAAAGCCGGGTCCTGCTCGCGCTTTTCAAAGTAATCGGCGCGGGCATTGATGCGGTTATCCAGCTCGGCCAGACGCTGCGCCGCCGGCGCCAGACGCTGATAAGCGGCACGCGCCGGCAAGTACAGCGCCTGCGCCTGACCAAGATCGCCGCTGGTAATCGCCTGATCCAGCGCCGTCACCGCTTTGATCAAGGCGCTGCCCTGAACGGCCAGATACACACGGAATTCCGACAGCGGTCCTACGAACGCGACCATCGACGGCTTGGCCCTGGCGGCGGCATCGGAGGCTGCCGTCGGCGTCACGTGCAAGGTGCCGCGCGGGTTGCTGAGCAAGCCACAGGTAATTGCGTAGTCGCCCGGTTGCAGATTGGCGTTAATCACCTGGCTCAGGCCCGGCGCGATGTTTTCACGCTCTTCGACCACCAGCACGCCATCGAGAATTTCCCACTCGACCGCACGCTCGGAGCGGTTGACGATGCGAAAACTGGCGCGTCCGGCCGGCACTGTCAGCGCATTGGGTTCGCAGCTGTGCGGATGGATGTTGACGACGATTTCGTCGTGGTTGTGTTGGCGCTTGGCCGCCGCCATGTTCGAGGCGTACCAGAACAGCCCGCCGGCGGCGATCATCAGCAGCACCGAGCCGGCCAGCGCCAAACGCAGGGCGCGGGGAGGCGAGGCCTGAGGGATTTCAGTGTTAGACATGGAAGCTCTTTATTGGCTGGAAACAGAAGTCGTGGGCGCCGCTTGGCCGGGCGCCGGCAGGAAGAACATCACCAGCGCCACCAAGAGGTAAATCAGGTAAGCACCGAGGGTGCTGACAGTCGGCGCATCCTGATAACCGAACATGCCGGCCAGCACCGAGCCGAGCGGGCCGTCCATCGGCAGCGTCGCGCTGAAGTCGAAAAGCACGGTCTGCAGATGATTCCACAGTCCGGCTTCATGCAACGCCTGCACCGAGTTGGCGAGAATCCCCGCGGCGACCAAGAGGATGAACAGTCCGGTCCACTTGAAGAACGCCGAGAGATTCAGGCGCAGGCTGCCGCTGTAGATCAGGAGTCCAACGATTACCGCCAGCATCAGCCCGAGCAGGGCGCCGATCGGCGCGCCCGCACCTTCGCTTTGCTGGAACACGGCGAGCAGGAAGAACACGGTTTCCAGGCCTTCGCGAGCGACGGCGAAAAAGACCATGGCGATCAGTGCAATGACTTGATGGTTCGATGCCGTCAGCGCCTGATCCAGCGAGGCGTGCAGCGAATGCTTGATCGACCGGGCGACCTTGCGCATCCAGAACACCATTGAACTGAGAATGCCAACCGCGAGCAAACCGACGACACCTTCGAACAGTTCCTGCTGCCTTTGCGGGAATTCAGCGCTGACCAGTTCCAGACCACCGCCGACCAGCAGGGCGAGGGCGGCGGCGAGGAATACGCCAATCCACACGGCGGGCATCCACTGGCCACGCCCGGTTTGCTGCAGGTAGCTGGCAATGATGCCAACGATCAGCGCGGCCTCGATGCCTTCGCGCAGCATGATCAGAAAGGGAACGAGCATTTAGCAACCACGGTGATTTAGATAGGTGGCTAAGTTGTAACATAATGACACTCATTCCCAAATGGCATTGGTTGACATTTAGCTGAACCTGAGCTGAACAAACACAATCTTCGTTTCACACAGATCCCCTGTAGGAGTGAGCCTGCTCGCGATATCGGTCTATCAGCCACATCTTGTTAGCTGACACAACGCCATCGCGAGCAGGCTCACTCCTACAGGGGAACTGTGTGGGGGCGGGAGGCTGGGTTAAGATGCCCACCACCCAAAAACAACAAGGCTCACCTCGCTCCATGGCGGAAAAAGACACCATTGCCATCCAACTGGTGCGCGAAGCGCTGCTGCAAAGCTGTGCGCCGGGCGCGGCCACGGATGAGGCGTTGAACAAGGTCGGCATCGATCCGGCGTTGCTGATGACGGATCAGGGCAGGGTGCCGGCCTCGCAGTACGCCAGGCTCTGGCGTCTGCTGGCCCGGCGCGGCGATGACGAGTTCTTCGGCATGGACCCGCGCAAGCTCAAGTCCGGCAGCCTGGCCTTTCTGTGCCGCAGCGCGATGGCGCAACCGACGTTGGCGGCGGGGCTGGAGAACGGCTTGAGTTTTTTGTCGTTGATGCTTGAACGGCTGCCGGCGCAACTGGTGCGTCAGCAGAGCCTCGCCGAAATCGTCCTGCTCGAAGACGACCCAGACCCGCGCCGCGCCTTCACTTATTTCACTTATTGGATGATCGTTCACGGCGTCGCCTGTTGGCTGGCGGGGCGGCGGATACCGATTCTGGCAATTGAGTTGCGTTGCGCGGAACCGGAGTTCATCGATGATTACCAGGTGATGTTCTCCGACAACCTGCGCTTCGACCGCCCGCGCACACGGATGATTTTTTCCGCCGATTGCCTTGATCTGCCGATCAAGCGTAGTGCCGAAGAACTGAAACGCTTCCTGGCTCACGCCCCGGCCAACATTCTGGTGAAGTACCGCGACCCGCAAAGCCTCGCCAGTCGGATCAAGCACGATCTACGGCAATTGCCAGCCGAACAGTGGCCCGAAACCGAGGCACTGGCCCAGCAACTGTGCATGTCCGCCTCGACCCTGCGCCGGCGCCTGGCCGAAGAGGGGCAGACCTATCAAGGCCTCAAGGACAGCGTGCGCAAGGAGTTGGCAATCACTTGGCTGGCTGAGCCTTCGATCAGTTTTGTCGAGATTGCCAGTCGTCTGGGCTTTGCGGATGCGAGTTCGTTTTACAAAGCGTTTCGCAAGTGGTCCGGGTCGAATCCGGGGCACTACCGGACGCTGATCCTGAATGAGGTTGTCTGACCCGGACTTCGCAGCGCTCATACTGGCGCCTTCGCGAGCAAGCTCGCTCCCACAGGGGAACGATCAGGTCAGCCGGCATGGCCAAACCAGTCAGCCACTTTGATAGCTTTGACCATTGCCGCCCAAGCCCCGCAGCGCGACTATTCCCCTGTTGTTTACGGTTCCCAGCCTAATAAAAACACCGAGGGATTCTGGCAATGCGCGATTACCTGTCTGCCACCGCACAGTTCAATTATCAGCACACCGTGGAGGCCGCGCTCAGCGGTACGCTTGAGGCGCTCAACGCCTGTGTCGAATGTTGCGATCGCCATGCCTTGCCCGGGCGCATTGCGCTGTTCTGGGAAGGTCGCGACGGCGCCAGCGCGACGTACACGTTCAGCGATCTGCAGGACCAGGCCGCGCGTTTCGCCAATTTCCTCCTCGCCCAAGGTGTGCGCAAGGGCGACCGGGTCGCCGGTTTGCTGCCGCGCAACATCGAACTGCTCATCACCGTGTTCGCCACTTGGCGCATTGGCGCGGTGTATCAGCCGCTGTTTACCGCATTCGGCCCCAAAGCCCTTGAACATCGGCTGAACAGCTCCGGGGCGAAAGTCGTGGTTACTGACGCGGTCAACCGGTCGAAACTCGCCGAAGTTGCCGACTGCCCGACCATCGTTACGGTCGGCGGCAGCAAAGGCCAGGGGATCGTGCGCGGCGATTTCAGTTTCTGGGCCGAACTGGGCAATCATTCGAACATCTGCGAACCGGTACTGCTCAATGGCGAAGACCCGTTCCTGCTGATGTTCACCTCGGGCACCACTGGGCCGTCGAAAGCGCTGTCGGTGCCGCTTAAAGCTATCGTTGCATTCCAGAGTTACGCCCGCGATGCGGTGGACCTGCGCCCCGAAGATGCCTTCTGGAACGTGGCCGATCCGGGCTGGGCCTACGGCATCTATTTCGGCGTCACCGGGCCGCTGGCGATGGGGCACCCGATCACGTTCTACGACGGGCCGTTCACCCTTGAAAGCACCTGCCGGGTGATCAACAAGTACGGCATCACCAACCTCACCGGATCGCCGACGGCGTACCGTTTGCTGATTGCCGGCGGTGATACGTTCGCCAAGTCGGTCAAAGGCAAACTGCGCGTCGTCAGCAGCGCCGGCGAACCGCTGAACCCGGAAGTCATCCGCTGGTTCGCCGACAACCTCGACGTGGTCATTCACGATCATTACGGCCAGACCGAGCTGGGCATGGTGCTGTGCAATCACCACGGCCTCGATCACCCGGTGCACATCGGCGCCGCCGGCTTCGCCTCGCCGGGCCATCGCATCGTTGTGCTGGACGAGCACTACAACGAGCTCGGGGCCGGACAGCCGGGCATCCTCGCCATTGACCGTGGGCAATCACCGATGTGCTGGTTCGGCGGTTACGAAGGCGCACCGACCAAGGCCTTCGTCGGCAATTACTACCTGAGCGGCGACACCGTGGAATGGAACCCGGACGGCAGCATCAGTTTTGTCGGTCGAAGCGATGATGTGATTACCACCTCCGGCTATCGCGTCGGCCCGTTCGACGTCGAAAGCGCGCTGATCGAACACCCGGCCGTGGTCGAAGCGGCGGTGGTCGGCAAACCCGACCCGGAGCGCACCGAACTGGTCAAAGCCTTTGTCGTGTTGAGTGCGCAATATCGCGCAGCGCCGGAGCTGGCCGAAGAACTGCGCCAGCACGTGCGCAAGCGCCTGGCCGCGCATTCCTACCCGCGTGAAATCGAATTTGTCAGCGAATTGCCCAAAACCCCCAGTGGCAAATTGCAGCGCTTCATCTTGCGCAACCAGGAAATCGCCAAGGCTCAAGAGGCCGCGGCGCACAACGTTTCAGCTTGAATCCAAGGGAACACCGACATGCAGATCGACAACAAGGTTTTTATCGTCACCGGCGGCGCTTCCGGCCTCGGTGCCGCCACGGCTGAGCTGCTGGTGAACGCCGGCGCCAAGGTGATGCTCGTGGACATGAATGCCGAAGCGCTTGCCGCTCAAGCCCAGCGCCTGGGTGCGCAAAGCGTCGTCGCGGACATCAGCAACGAAGCCGCGGCCGAGGCTGCTGTGCAGGCGACCGTCGCCGCGTTTGGCAGCCTCAACGGTCTGGTCAACTGCGCCGGCATCGTCCGGGGCGAGAAGATCCTTGGCAAGAACGGCCCGCATGCGCTGGCCAGTTTCGCCCAGGTCATCAACGTCAACCTGGTCGGCAGCTTCAACATGCTGCGCCTGGCGGCTGCGGCCATTGCTGAAAGCGAAGCCAATGCCGACGGCGAACGCGGCGTGATCATCAACACTGCCTCGGTCGCCGCGTTCGACGGGCAGATTGGCCAGGCCGCGTATTCGGCATCGAAAGGCGCGATTGCCAGCCTGACCCTGCCGGCCGCCCGCGAACTGGCGCGTTTCGGTATCCGTGTAATGACCATCGCCCCGGGCATTTTCGAAACCCCGATGATGGCCGGCATGACCCCCGAAGTGCGCGACTCGCTGGCCGCCGGCGTGCCGTTCCCGCCGCGCCTGGGCAAGCCGGCCGAGTACGCCGCGCTGGTGCGGCACATCATCGAAAACAGCATGCTCAATGGCGAGGTGATCCGTCTCGACGGCGCCTTGCGCATGGCGGCCAAGTAAGGAGGGACCATCATGACTGTTTCCAACGATCCGATTGTTATCGTCAGTGCCGTGCGCACGCCAATGGGTGGCTTTCAGGGCGAGCTGAAAAGCCTCACCGCTCCACAACTCGGCGCAGCCGCGATCAAGGCCGCGGTTGAACGCGCCGGTGTCGCCAGCGATGCGGTTGATGAAGTGCTGTTCGGTTGCGTATTGCCCGCCGGCCTCGGTCAGGCTCCGGCACGTCAGGCCGCGCTGGGCGCCGGGCTGGATAAATCCACCCGCTGCACCACCGTCAACAAGATGTGCGGCTCGGGCATGCAAACCACCATCATGGCCCACGACATGCTGCTCGCGGGCAGTGCCGATGTGGTCATCGCCGGCGGTATGGAGAGCATGTCCAACTCGCCGTACTTGCTGGATCGTGCCCGCGCCGGTTATCGCATGGGCCATGGCCGTGTGCTCGACTCGATGTTCCTCGACGGCCTCGAAGACGCCTATGACAAGGGACGCTTGATGGGCACCTTCGCCGAGGATTGCGCCGAGACCAACGGCTTCAGCCGCGAAGCCCAGGACGCCTTCGCCATCGCTTCGACCACCCGCGCGCAGCAGGCGATCAAAGATGGCAGCTTCCAGGACGAAATCGTCCCACTGACCGTGACCGTCGGCAAAGAACAGGTGCTGATCAGTCACGACGAGCAACCGCCGAAAGCCAAACTCGACAAAGTTGCCTCGCTGAAACCGGCCTTCCGCGAAGGCGGCACGGTGACGGCGGCGAACTCCAGTTCGATCTCCGATGGCGCTGCTGCGCTGGTGCTGATGCGCCAGTCTCACGCGCAGCAACTGGGCCTCACGCCAATGGCGGTGATTCATGGTCATGCGGCGTTCGCCGACACGCCGGGGCTGTTTCCGACCGCGCCGATCGGTGCGATCAAAACCCTGCTGAAGCGGACTGGATGGGCGCTGGATCAGGTTGATCTGTTCGAGGTCAACGAAGCGTTTGCCGTGGTCGGCATGGCGGCGATGACGCATCTGCAGATCCCGCACGACAAGCTCAATGTGCACGGCGGCGCCTGTGCGCTGGGCCACCCGATCGGTGCGTCGGGCGCGCGGATTCTAGTGACGCTGCTGGCGGCGCTGCGGCAGAAACAGCTCAAACGCGGGATTGCGGCCATCTGCATCGGCGGCGGCGAAGCCACGGCCATGGCTGTGGAATGCCTCTATTGAAGTAAACAACAATCCTTGTGGGAGCGAGCTTGCTCGCGAATGCGGTGTGTCATTCAACCCTAATGTTGGCTGACAGAACGC
>NZ_JABWQR010000057.1:0-10931 GCF_014270125.1 Pseudomonas sp. SWRI99
GCGGTTGCGGCTTTCTGTCTGATGCCAATTGTGCAGCGTGGCTGATGACGTCATCGCGAGCAGGCTCACTCCTACAGGGTTTTGCTTCAGGCTGTGGATTGGTGGTGAAGAGGGCACAATGATGGCCATTCAGTTTCAGTTAAGTTGCTCCCGCTAAGGTGCTTACCGCAAGCAACATATAAGAATTCGGAGACACCCATGAACACCCTGACTGCCCTGACCACTGCCTCGATCATCGGCTTCACCGCCAGCCTCGCTCACGCGCGCGATCTCGGACCTGACGAAGCGCTTCGTTTGCGCGACGCTGGTACTATCGTCTCTTTCGAGAAGCTCAACTCCATCGCGCTGGAAAAACACCCCGGTTCGGAAATCACCGAAACCGAGCTGGAGGAGGAGTACGGCAAGTTCATTTACCAGATCGAACTGCGCGACCCGAAAGGGTTGAAGTGGGATCTGGAACTGAACGCCGTCGATGGTGAAGTACTCAGGGACCATCAGGATACGTAATGAAGCTGACTATTCGCGCCACCCGCCTGACGGCGCTGGCGCTGGTGTTGTTGTGCAGCACGGCTATGGCTCGTGACCTCGATCAGGATGAGGCGCTGACCCTGCGTCGCGAGGGCGTGATTCTGCCGCTGGAGCAAGTGCTGCAACAGGCCATGGACCGCTACCCCGGCGCCAAACTGCTGGAAGTCGAGCTGGAAGAAAAACACGACGTGTACATTTACGAAGTCGAATTGCTGACGCTCGAAGGCGTGGCCCGCGAACTGCACCTGAAGGCCGATACCGGCGAATTAGTCAAAGACAAGGAAGATTGATCGATGCGTTTGCTTCTGGTGGAAGACCACGTACCACTGGCCGACGAATTGCTCGCCGGCCTGCAACGCCAAGGCTACGCAGTGGACTGGCTGGCGGACGGCCGTGACGCGGTGTATCAGGGCAGCACTGAACCCTATGACCTGATCATCCTCGACCTCGGTCTGCCCGGGGTGCCGGGTCTTGACGTGCTCGGGCAATGGCGTGCGGGCGGTCTGGCGATTCCGGTGCTGATCCTCACCGCGCGCGACTCCTGGGCCGAGCGCATCGAGGGACTGAAGGCCGGCGCCGACGATTACCTGACCAAACCGTTTCACCCCGAAGAGTTGTACCTGCGCATCCAGTCCTTGCTGCGCCGCTCTAAAGGACAGTCCAACCAGTCGACGTTGCAAGCAGCCGGTCTGCATCTGGACGAGGGCCGTCAGTGCGTGGTGCGCGACGGCGCCGACATTCAGCTGACCGCTGCCGAATTCCGCCTGCTGCGCTATTTCATGTTGCACCCGGAGCAGATCCTTTCGAAAAGCCACCTCGCCGAACACCTCTATGACGGTGAAACAGAGCGCGATTCCAACGTCCTTGAGGTGCACGTCAATCACTTGCGGCGCAAGTTGGGCAAAAGCGTGATCGAAACCCGCCGCGGCCAGGGTTACCTGTTCGGCGGGCAAGCTTCGTGAGATCAATCCAGCGCCGTTTGAGCCTGGGGTTGATCAGCGTCATGGTGATCGTCGGTCTGGTGCTGGCGCAGACCAGCCTGTGGTTGTTCGAAGTCGGTTTGCAGCGCTATCTCGAAGCCGGTCTGCGCAACGACAGCGAAAGCCTGCTGGTGGCGCTGGTGCGCGGCCCGCAAGGCCTGCAACTGGATGAGCGGCACTTGTCGCCGGCTTATCAACGGCCCTTTTCCGGGCACTACTTCCGCATCGATTTTTCCGACAGCCATTGGCGCTCACGCTCGCTGTGGGATCAGGACTTGCCACTGCTTGAACAGCCGGGCCTGCACAGCAATCTGCAACTGGGCCCGGGCGGTCAGCGCCTGCTGGTGTTGCGTTCGGACTATCGTCGGCTGGGCCAGTCGATCTCGATCAGCGTTGCCCAGGATTACACGCCGGTCAGCGACAGTTTTCTGCGCATGCGCCAGATTGGCGTGGGCCTGGGGCTGGCGGCGCTGCTGCTGATTCTGTTTTTGCAACGCCTGACCGTGCGCCGTGCGTTGAAACCGCTGGAACGCGCCCGTGAGCAGATCGCCCAGTTGCAACAGGGCCAGCGTTCGCAGCTCGATGATCAGGTGCCGGTGGAACTGGAACCGCTGGTGGCGCAGATCAACCATTTGCTCGCGCACACCGAAGACAGCCTCAAGCGCTCGCGCAACGCTTTGGGCAACCTCGGCCATGCGCTGAAAACCCCGCTGGCGGTGCTGCTGAGCCTGGCCTCCAGCGAAAAACTCGATGACCATCCCGAGCTGCGCAAGGTGCTCAAGGAACAACTGGAGCAGGTGCAGCAACGCCTCAATCGCGAACTCAATCGCGCACGCCTGTCCGGTGATGCGCTGCCCGGGGCGTTGTTTGATTGCGACGCCGAACTGCCGGGCCTGCTGGCAACGCTGAACATGATTCACGGCGAGCATCTGGCCTTGAGTTATGTCGCGCCGCCCGGGCTGCAACTGCCGTGGGACCGCGAGGATTTGTTGGAACTGCTTGGCAACCTGCTCGACAACGCCTGCAAGTGGGCGGATGCCGAGGTGCGCTTGAGCGTCATCGAGCGCACCGATGGCTTTGCCCTGAGTGTGGAAGATGACGGGCCGGGAATTCCCGAAGAGCAACGCGCTCAGGTCTTCAGCCGTGGCACGCGGCTGGATGAGCAGACTGACGGGCACGGTTTGGGCCTGGGCATCGTGCGGGACATAGTCGATACGTGGGGCGGTTTGCTGGTGTTGGGCGAGAGCGAATGGGGCGGGTTGAAAGTGGTGATTGAACTGCCGAAACGCTAACCCAAGCCTTGTGCAAATCCTGTAGGAGTGAGCCTGCTCGCGATGGCGATGTCACATTCAGCATCGACGTGACAGACGAACCGCTATCGCGAGCAGGCTCACTCCTACAAGAGAATCTCGGTGGGTTTCAGACCCGAAACTGATCCATCAGGCTCTGCTGCTGATTCGCCAGGCTATTGAGCGACTGGCTCACCCGCGCCGACTCGTTCGCCTGTCCGGACAACGACTCGGTCACATCGCGAATCGTCGCCACGTTGCTGTTGATCTCCTCAGCCACCGCGCTCTGTTCTTCGGCGGCGCTGGCGATCTGCAGGTTCATGTCGCTGATCACCGTCACCGCATCGCCAATCTGCCGCAGCGCCGTCACCGCTTGCCCGACCTGTTCAACGCTGCCCTGGGCCTGCCGGTGGCTGTTGCCCATCGAACCGACCACTTCCTGCGTGCCGTTCTGCAACTGTTCGATGACCTGACGGGTTTCTTCCACCGACTCCTGCGTGCGGCGGGCGAGGTTGCGCACTTCGTCGGCGACCACGGCAAAACCGCGTCCGGTTTCACCGGCGCGGGCCGCTTCGATGGCGGCGTTGAGGGCCAGCAGGTTGGTTTGCTCGGCGATCGCGCGGATGGTCTCCAGCACCGTGCCGATCTTCTCGCTGTTGGCGGCCAGGCCTTCGACCTGGACCATCGCCGCGCTCATGTCGGCGGCGAGGGTATCGATGCTCGCGGTGGTACGGTCAATCACGGTCAGGCCCTGACGGGTGGCGCGGTCGGCGTCCTTGGCAGCTTCGGCGGCCTGCGCGGCACTGCGCGCGACGTCTTGCGCAGTGGCGCTCATCTCATGGGAGGCCGTGGCAACCTGATCGACCTGACGGTATTGCTGTTCCATGCCGGCGCTGGTCTGGGTGGCGATGGCCGAGGACTGGTCGGCGGTGTTGCGTGCGTCCTGCACCGAGCGTTTGACCTCAGCGATGATCGGCTGCAGTTTGTCGAGGAAGCGGTTGAACCAGCCGGCCAGTTGCCCGAGTTCATCCTGCTTGTCGTAGGCCAGACGCCGGGTCAGGTCGCCTTCACCGCTGGCGATGTCTTCGAGCATGTGCGCCACGCCGAGGATCGGTCGGGTCACGCTGCGCGCCATCAGCCACACCAGCAGCAGGCCGATCAGCGCGGCCAGTGCGCCCAGGCTCAGTTCGATCAGGGTGCCGGAGGTGTTGCTCGCGTCCAGTTGCTGCTTGAGCGCCTCGGCGCGACTGACCAGAACCTTCTCCGGCACATCGAGCAGCACACCCCAGGCCGGGCCATCGGGAATTGGCTGGAACGGCGACAGCACTTTCAACTGACCGTTGCTGTGCAGGCTGCTGACGCTGCGGCTGGCACTGAGCAGGCGCAGCAGTTCGCTGCCGCTGGTCTGGTCCACGGCATCGAGGCGCTGAACGAGCTTGCCGGCGTCCGGGCTGTAACCGGCGAGCAGGCCGGTCGGACTGATGATGCTCACCGCGGTCTGGCCGTCATAGAGCTTCTGGCTCGCCGTCTGGCTGATGGCTTGCAGGCTGTTGAGGTTGATGTCCACCGACAGCGAGGCGATGACTTTGCCGTTGACCATCAGCGGAAAAACGATGCTGGTCATCAGCACGTTGTGGCCGTCGATCACATAGAAGTACGGCTCGATCACGCAGGGCTTGAGCATGGTGCGCGGGCAGGTGAACCAGGCGTTGGCGGCCTGACCGCCGGGGCCGGTCCTGGTGTTGCTCATGTCGCTTTCCGGCAGCGCCATCGAGGTCACTTTGCCCGGAGTCGGTTGCGACCAGTACAGGGCGAATCGGCCCTTGTCGTTGCTGCCCAGTTCGGCCTGATCGGCAAACAGCTCGTCCTTGCCATCCAGCGCGTTGGCTTCGAATACCAGCGACAGGCCGAGCAGATCCGGGTTGGCTTGCAGCGCGGATTTGACCTGACGGGTCATGTCTTCACGCAGGTCGAAGGCGTCGAGAAAACGCTTCTCGGCCTGTTCACGCAGAAACAGCACTTGCCGCGAGAAACCGTGGCCATACTGGTAGGCGTCCATGAACTGCTGGCGAATACCGGCGGCCTGCACTTCACCTTGCGACTCGATACGCGCCTGCGCCGACTCGGTGAGCATTTCCATGCTCGAGGCTTTTACCAGTGCAGAACTGTGCTCCATGCGATACAGCGAAAGACCCACCAACAGGGTCACGATACCGGCCAGGCACAGGCCGGCGAGCAGGGTGATTTTCCATTGGATGGAAAGTGGTCTGAGCGACATGGGAACATCCTTATTCGATAAATATCTGAGACTTTGCACTGTAGCGGCCTAAAAGCAGCTTTCTTGAGCTTCAAGCTGCAAGCTGCATGCGCCACGCCCCCCCAAACTGATCGTTCCCACGCTCCGCGTGGGAATGCAGCCCCGGACGCTCCGCGTCCACGTCGTGACGCAGAGCGTCACAGGAGGCGTTACCACGCGGAGCGTGGGAACGATCAACCGTCTTCGCTTTCCGCTTGCCGCTCGAAACTTGCCGCTTGTAGCGTGAACTCTTGCAGCTTGCAGCAGCTTCCTTCAAAGTGCGCGCCCTCTAATAAGACCCTCTTTGCCAATCCGCCGGCCAACCCCGCGCGGACTCATCCTGTCTGGCGGTGTGTTTTCACCCGCAGTGTTTTTTGAGGTAGTGAAATGAATGCAGTCATAGCAGCCGTCGGCGTCATGCTGATCCTCAGTCTGTCGCGCGTGCATGTGGTGATCGCTTTGATCGTCGGCGCGCTGGTCGGTGGCCTCACCGGTGGCCTGGGCATCGAAGCGACGCTCAAGGCGTTCAACAGCGGCCTGGGCGGCGGGGCGACGGTGGCGTTGTCCTACGCTTTGCTCGGCGCTTTCGCGGTGGCGATTGCCAAGTCCGGACTGGCCCACGCCCTGGCCGACAAGGCCCTGGCGATGGTAGACCGGCAACACGCAGCCGGTGGCGGCAACGTCAAGTGGCTGCTGATCGGCCTGTTGTGGGTGGTGGCGATTGCCTCGCAAAACATCCTGCCGATCCACATCGCTTTCATTCCGCTGCTGGTGCCGCCGCTGCTCTATGTACTGACCAAGCTGCAACTCGACCGCCGGCTGATCGCCTGTGTGATGACCTTCGGTCTGATTACCCCGTACATGTTCCTGCCGGTGGGCTTTGGCAACATCTTCCTCAATGAGATCCTGCTGGCCAACGTCGCGCGCAGTGGCGTCGACATCAGCGGCATCAATGTCACCCACGCCATGGGCATTCCGGCGCTGGGCATGTTGGTCGGCCTCGGTATCGCGTTCATCAGCTACCGCAAGAAACGCGTGTACGACCTGGCAAAGATCGAGCAGGTCGAGCAAACGGCGGTGCAGTACAACCCGTTGAGCCTGGTGATCGCCGGCGTGGCGATTGCCGCGGCGTTCATCATTCAACTGTTGCTGGACTCGATGATTATCGGTGCGCTGGCCGGTTTTCTGATCTTTTCGGCGTCGGGCATCGTCAAGTGGCGCGAGACCGATGACCTGTTCACCGAAGGCATGAAGATGATGGCGATGATCGGTTTCATCATGATCGCCTCGTCCGGTTTCGGCGAAGTCATCAAGGCCACCGGGGAGGTGCAGACGCTGGTACAGACTTCGGCAGCGTGGATCGATCACAGCAAGGCGGTCGGTGCGCTGATGATGCTGCTGGTGGGCTTGCTGGTGACCATGGGCATCGGTTCGTCGTTTTCCACCGTGCCGATCCTTGCAGTGATTTTCGTGCCGCTGTGCGTGCAACTGGGTTTCAGCCCGATCGCCATTGTCTGCATCGTCGGCACCGCCGGCGCGCTGGGTGACGCCGGCTCGCCAGCCTCGGACTCGACCCTCGGTCCGACCTCCGGCCTGAACATCGACGGCCAGCACCACCACATCTGGGACACCGTGGTCCCGACCTTTCTGCATTACAACCTGCCGCTGCTGGTGTTTGGCTGGGTGGCGGCGATGGTCCTCTAAACGCCCCCCTGACTGATCGTTCCCACGCTCCGCGTGGGAATGCCTCCTGTGACGCTCTGCGTCACGCCGTGGGACGCGGAGCGTCCCGGGCAGCATTCCCACGCAGAGCGTGGGAACGATCATGGCGGGAGCACCCGACTCAACTTTTGCCGCAGCGTGCCGTTAAAGCCTTTAACCACGCCAACAAAATCAAAAGAGTGAGTCCCCATGCGCCTGAGTCTCAAGGCTAAAGTCCTGTCCCTTGCCGTCCTGCCGGTGCTGCTCTTTGCACTGGTCATCAGCGTGACCACGCTGTTCATCCTCCAGGAACAGGCGCGCAAGGAAGTCGAACAGACCCGCGAGCGCCTGCTCGGCGACGCCAAGGCCACCCTGCAAAGTTACGTCGCCGTGGCCATGACCACGATCAAACCGTTGTACGACGCGGCAGCGCCGGGCGATGACGCGGCGCGAGCGCAAGCGATCAAACTGCTCTCGGGCATCCGCTACGGCAAGGACGGCTACTTCTTCGGCTACGACTCCGCGATCGTGCGCCTGTTCAAGGCCAACGATCCTGATGGCGTGGGCAAAAGCTTCAAGGACAACCGCGACCCTAATGGCGTCTACGTCAACCTCGGTCTTGTGAATGTGGCGAAGGACGGCACCCACTATCTGCAATACAGTTCGCCACTGCCAGGCAACGCCAAGGTGCTGGTGCCGAAACTCGGTTACACCGAATACCTGGCGAAATGGGACATGGCGGTCGGTACGTCGGTCAACCTCGACGGCATCGAAGCCCAGGTGGCGCAGGTCGAAGCCCAGGTGCAGGAACGAGTGCGAGGCGTGGTGCTGAGCATTGCCGGTGTTGCCGTGTTGGTGTTGTTGGTGATCGCGGCGGCGGGGCTGTTGCTGGCCAATACCATCCTGCGGCCGCTGACCCTGATGAAGGCCAACCTCGACGACATCGCGGCGGGCGAGGGCGACCTGACCCGTCGCCTGAACATCACCAGCCAGGACGAACTCGGCGAACTGGCGGGTTCGTTCAACCGCTTCGTCGACAAGATCCACGGCCTGGTGCGACAGATCACCGAGATGACCACGCAACTGACCGGGCTGGTGACGCAGGTGTCCGATCAGGCGCAGCGTTCCGATCAGGCGATGGAGCGTCAGCGCCATGAAACCGATCAGGTCGCCACGGCGATCAACGAAATGTCCGCCGCGGCCCAGGAAGTGGCGAAGAGCGCACAAAACGCCGCCGTCGCCGCGCAGCAGACCGACGCAGAAGGCCAGAGCGCCAAGCGCGTGGTGGCCGGCAGCATCAAGCAGATTCATGCGCTGGTCGACGACATCCGCAGCAGCGGCGTGTCGCTGGACAGCCTGCAACAGGACGTGAGTTCGATTGTCGGCGTGCTTGGGGTGATCCGTTCGATTGCCGAGCAGACCAACCTGCTGGCGCTCAATGCCGCCATCGAAGCGGCGCGGGCCGGTGAGGCCGGGCGCGGGTTTGCGGTGGTCGCGGATGAAGTGCGTGCGTTGGCCAGTCGTACGCAGATCAGCACCCAGGAAATCCAGGGCATGATCGACCGCTTGCAGGCGGGGACGCAGCAGGCGGTCGAGGCGATGCGCCGTTCCAGCGAGGCCGGCGATGGCACTTCACAGCAGGCCAATCAGGCCGGGGCGTCGCTGGATGCGATGGCGGCGCTGATCGCCACGATCAACTCGATGAACGCGCAGATCGCCAGCGCGGCGGAAGAGCAGACGGCGGTGGCCGAAGAGATCAACCGCAGCGTGCATCAGATTGCGGTGGCGGTGGACAGCGTGGCGGATGAAACGCAGTTGGGCGCGCAGACCTCGCGCAGCCTGGCAGAGCTGGGGCAGCGGTTGGGCAAACTGGTCGGCCAGTTCCGTATCTGAGATTTGCGCTAACCCATTGTGGGGCGGGCTTGCTCGCGAAGGCGGTGTGTCAGATACCCAATGGGGTGACTGACACACCGCCTTCGCGAGCAAGCCCGCTCCCACATTGGATTTCTGCAGCGTTCAGGCTCGGTCCCAATACGGGATTTCGCCAAAGCACTCGACAAAAAAATCAATCACCGTCCGCACCTTCACCGACAAGCGCCGACTTCCCGGCCATAGCACCGCAATCTGCTGCGGCTCCAGACTGTTCGACACCTGATAGTCCCCGAGCACCGGTACCAGCGTGCCTTCGCGCACCGCTTCACCAATCAGCCACGACGGAAACATCACCAGGCCCAGCCCCTGCTCGGCGGCTTGGGTGAGGGTGTCGGCGTGGTTGCCGGTGATCGGGCCTTTTATCGAGTAGGGCGCCCAGTCTTCGCCATCGCGGCGAAAAAACCAGCGTTGTTGACCGGTCGCGCCTTTGTACGCCAGGCACTGGTGCTGCGCGAGCTGGTCGGGGTGTTGCGGGGTGCCGTGGCGCTTGAGGTACGCCGGGCTGGCCGCGACCTGAAAGCGGTGCGGGGCGATGATCCGCGCCTGCATGCTCGAATCGTGCAGCGCGCCGATGCGAAACAGCAGGTCGGCGCCTTCCTGCAAGGGGTCGATGTAATGGTCGGTCTGCTGGATATCCAGTTGCAGCTTCGGATAGCGCGCGCACAGCTGGCCGAGCCACGGCGTCAGGTGGCGTTGGCCGAATACCACCGGGGCGTTGATGCGCACCAGTCCCGTGGGTTCGCTTTGTTGCTCCTGCAGGGCCTGTTCGGCTTCCTCCAGTTGCACCAGGACCCGCCGCGCGTGGTGGCCGAGCATACGCCCGGCTTCGGTCGGGGTGACGGCGCGAGTGTGGCGGTAGAGCAATTGCTGATTCAGTGCTTGCTCCATCAACTGGATTTGCCGGGAGATCGACGACGGTGCCACGCCTTCACGGCGGGCCACTTCGGAAAAGCTGCCGTGGTCGAGTACCGCGACGAACAACCTGAGTGCCTTGAATCCAAGTTCGTTGAGGCCGTGCATGAGGTGTCTCGCTGTGCGTGATGCGCAAAAGTGTTGTCCGGATGCTCCCATTTATCGCACAGCTGCGCCAGCCGATAATCCGCGCCATCGTTTATGAGAGTGGAAGGTTGTTTATGCAGACGTTGAATGAAGGGGCGGTCACGGCGCCGGTGAGGAAGTCGGTGTTGCGCCTGTTATTGCTGCCGCTGGTGATTCTTGCCGGCATGGGCTTGTCGGTCGAGGCTGGACTGCTCGGACCGTTGGGCACGCAGGTCGGGCATCTATGGGCGACCTTGAGCATCTTCGGTGTGGGCTCGGCGATTCTGTTTTTGCTGCTGCTGTTCGCTGGCCCGCAAAAAGGTCCGGCGCTGACCGAACTGCCGCGCTGGCAGTTGATCGGTGGGTTCCTCGGGCCGATGTACGTGGTAGTGCTGACCCTGGCGACGCCGCACATCGGCATTGCCATGACGATGATTGCGATTTTGTCCGGGCAGGTCGGCAAGAGTGTGTTGATTGACCACTTCGGCTGGTTCGGCGCAACGCGCAAGAAGGTCAACGGCGAGCGCTGGCTGGCGTTGGGTTTGATTGTGGTGGCTTTGGTTCTGATTGCGCGGGGGTGAGTGATGGGTCTGGTGATTTTGTTGGCGGTGGTGGTATTGGCCGGTGCGGTATTGAGTGTGCAGGCCGCTATTAATGGGCGTCTGGGTGAAACCGTTGGCGTGCTGCGCAGCAGTTTGCTGACGTTTGTGGTCGGCGCTGTGGTGACCGGGTTGTTGATTCTGTTTTTCGAGCCGGCACAGGCAGTGAGTCTGCTTGAGGTGCCGAAGTGGCAACTGACCGGGGCGCTGTTTGGTGTGGTGTACATGATGGTGATGGTCGGCGCGGTGCCGGTGGTCGGCACGGCAGTGGCGACGGTGGCGGTGATTGTCGGGCAGTTGGGGATGGGCATGTTGATCGATAATTTTGGCTGGCTGGGGAACCCGGCGATCGAGCTGTCTTCGAGCCGGATGCTGGCGATGGTGTGTTTGGCGGTGGCTCTTGTATTTATGTATCGGAGTTCGCGTCGGGCGCAGTGATCGGGTATTTGGATTTGGGGTGGGTATCCGTTTTTTCGGGTGCTGCGGCTGGCGGTTCCGCCCTTACGGCGGGTGACTTTGGGGGCCCAAAGTAACCAAAGGCCTTTTGCCCTGACGTGCGGCCCCTCGC
>NZ_JABWQR010000058.1:0-8771 GCF_014270125.1 Pseudomonas sp. SWRI99
CGATTACGCCGGGTCAGCCAACATGAATGTTGAATGTCCCTACGCTATCGCGAGCAGGCTCACTCCTACAGGAGACTTGTGGTGCCTATTCGTGATGCGCCTCGCCGAGGAATGTCAGCGAACTGAACAACCCACGACTGTCCACATCCGCACTGCCCTTCACCGGCACCTCGACCTGCGCCGCAATCACATTCAACCCTTCATTCCTCACCAGCACTTGCGCACGCCCATCCTTGTCCGTTTCGGTGTTCAGCGTGTTCGGCGCGCTGCGATAGTCGCCAATCAACTTCACCCCGGCCGCCGGTTTGCCATCGAGCAATACTCGCACCGGCAACGATTTGCCTGGCCCTACAGTCAGCGGATCGACCTCCGGCAGGATCAGCAGTTTGATCTGATCAAGCTTCGGCAGCTTCGCCCCCGGCTGATAGATCGCCAGGCTGTATTTGAAGGTTTGCGTAGCCTCGGTGGCGCCGGGCACTTTGCTGCGTCCTTCGTTGACCCATTTTTTGTCCGCCGTCTGCGACCACATGCCATTGTTCAGTGCCACGGCCATCACCGCCGGTGGCTTTAACGGTTTCAGCCGTGCGTGATCGGCCAGACGCTCGACGCTGACCGGGATCATCTTGCCGCCCGCGTCATACGCCCAGGCACCACTGATTTTCTGCGCCTTGAACGCGTTGTCTTCGGCGCCGTGACCGTAGACCACTTCGATATTGCCGCGGCGTTGTTCGGTCCACAGGCCATGGGCCGAGGCGTGGCCGGCGAACAAAGCGGCGAGGATCATGAGGGTTTTGCCGTAGTGCATGGGGACGTCCTTTTACAGATTGAGTGTCAGGCTGACGGTGAAATTGCGCGGCTCGCCGGGGTTGACCCAGTAGTTGCTGTAAGAGCGCTCGTAGTATTTCTCGTCGAAGATATTGTTCAGGTTCAGGCCGAGCGTGACGTTGTCGCTGGCCTTGTAATGGGCGAGCAAGTCCACGGTTTGATAGGCAGGCAATTCGAAGTCGCTACCGGACTCGCCCGAGCGATCGCCTACATAGGTGAACGCTGCGCCGACATCTGAGCCGCGCAGATGGCCATCCTGAAATTCATAAACACCGAGCAGACTGCCGCTGCGTTTGGCCACGCCGAGGATGCGGCTGCCAGTGGGAATGCTCGCATCGCCCTTGGTGACTTCGGCGTCGATGTAAGCGAAGGCGCCGATCACCCGCACGGCGTCGGTCACCTGGCCGGTGATTTGCCAATCGAACCCCTGACTGCGGGCCTTGCCCATGGCGCGGCTGGTGTCGGTGCCCGGATCAAGGGCAAGGACGTTTTCCTTGTCGATGTGGAAAAAGGCGAGGGTGCTGCTCACACGCTCGTCGAACAGGTCGTTTTTTATCCCCACTTCGTAACCGACGCCTTCTTCCGGGTCGAAGGATTTCCCGGAAGCATCCAGTCCGTTGTTCGGTTTGAATGAGGTCGAGGCGTTGGCGAAGAGGCCGGTGTTCGGCGTCAGTTGATAGAGCAGGCCGGCGCGTTGAGTGAGAGCATCGTGACGCTGCTGGCTTTTGGCGTTACGGCTGTGATCGTCGATGCGCTGATCGAAATGCTCGAAGCGCGCGCCGACCATGCCGCGCAGTTTGTCGGTAAAGATGATCTGGTCCTGCAGGTTCAGCGCATGACTTTCGACGTGCTCGAAGAAGTCGGTGCCTGAACGAGCGCCGTTGGGTTTCGGCTGACCGTAAATCGGCTTATAGATGTCGATGGCGTAGGGACCGCCGGCAATAGTGGTGACGCGCTCGTCCTTGCGGTAATTCTCGTACTCGGTGCCAACCAGCAATTCATGCTGCCAAGGCCCAAGGTCGAACAGCCCGCGCAGTTCCAGTTGGGTGATGCTGTCGTGCCAACTCGTATCGCGTTCACGCAAGCGGCGGTTGACCGTGTGGCCGTCGGCGTTCAGCGCCCGTTGTTCCGACGCATCGCCCCAGAGTTTGCCTTCCTTGTAATGGCTGGCCAGGCGCAATTTCCAGCTGTCGTTCAGATGGTGTTCAAGGGTGGCCTGGAGCAGGTTGTTGTGGTTGTCGATGTCGCCGTCGTTGGGCTCGCCGAGGAAGGTCGAACGCGAGACACCGCTCCATTTATTGTTCGGCGCGACGATGCCGCGATCGAATGTCGAGCTGTGACGGACGATTTCACTTTCTACCAACAGCGACGTGTCCGGGTTCAACTGCCAACTGATCGACGGCGCAACGAATACGCGCTTGGCGTCGACGTGATCGCGGAAGCTGTTGTTGTCCTCCACGGCGAGGTTGATGCGCGAGAGCACGTCGCCCTGTCCATCGAGAGGCGTATTGACGTCCAGCGCGGTGCGATAGCGATCCCAACTGCCAGCGCTGGTTTGCAGGGTGGTAAAAGCTTCGGGCTGGGGTTTCTTGGTCACGATGTTTACCGTGCCGCCCGGATCGCCGCGGCCATACAGGCTGGCAGCCGGGCCTTTGAGCACCTCGATGCGCTCGATGTTGGCCGCGTCAGGGGTACTGGGATAACCGCGATTGGCGCTGAAGCCGTCCTTGTAGAACTCCGACGTGGTAAAGCCACGCACGCTGTATTCGTACAGCGTCAGGCCGCCGAAATTGTTTTGTTTCGATACGCCGCCAGCAAAATCCAGCGCGCGCTCCACGCTGGTACTGCCCAGGTCGTTGAGGACGCTGGCCGGCACCACGCTTATGGCTTGTGGGATGTCACGAATCGCCGTGTCGGTTTTGGTCGCGCTGGCGGAGCGCGTCGCACGATAGCCTTTGACTGGACCTGTGGGCGATTCGTAGTCGGAGGTGACGCTGATGGCGTCGAGCTCCAGCGGCTGCGGCTCATCGGCGAAGGCGGGATCGCACAGCAAACCCAGGGTCAGGCCCAGCAGTGAGGCCTTTTTGCGAGACGACATGTTATGTTGTTCCAATTGCTAGAATTGAAACAATATAACATGCCCGTTGAGAATGTCTGTTATTCACGCCACTGGCGCGAATACATTTTTATTCTTCTTTTTCTTTCACCGGGGCGGGCGGTGGACGCAGGCCGATTTCAGCGGTCAGCTTCAGCTCTTTGCCGTTGCGCATCACCTGAATCGTGACTTTGTCGGTCGGTTTGATCCGCGCGACCTGGTTCATCGAACGGCGGCCATCGCCGGCCGGTTCGCCATCGATACTCAGAATCACATCGCCCAGCTGCAACCCGGCTTTCTGCGCCGGGCCATCGCGGAAAATCCCCGCGACGACAATGCCCGGACGTCCGGACAAGCCAAACGACTCGGCCAGTTCCTGGGTCAGCGGTTGCACTTCGATGCCCAGCCAGCCACGAATCACCTGGCCGTGCTCGATGATCGACTTCATCACCTCCATCGCCAGTTTCACCGGAATCGCAAAACCGATGCCTTGCGAGCCGCCGGACTTGGAAAAGATAGCCGTGTTGATGCCGGTGAGGTTGCCGTTGGCATCGACCAGTGCACCACCGGAGTTGCCGGGGTTGATCGCTGCGTCGGTCTGGATGAAGTCTTCGTAGTTGTTCAGGCCTAACTGGTTACGCCCGGTGGCGCTGATGATGCCCATGGTCACGGTCTGGCCGACGCCGAACGGGTTGCCGATGGCCAGAGCGACGTCGCCGATGCGAATGCTGTCGGAGCGACCGACAGTGATTGCCGGCAGGTTTTTCAGGTCGATTTTCAGGACGGCCAGATCGGTCTCGGGGTCGCTGCCGATGACCCGGGCCAGGGTTTCCCGGCCATCCTTCAATGCCACGACGATCTGGTCGGCGCCGCTGGTGACGTGGTTGTTGGTCAGGATGTAGCCTTCCGGGCTCATGATCACACCGGAGCCGAGGCTGGATTCCATGCGCTTCTGCTTGGGCGAGTTGTCGCCGAAGAAGCGCCGGAATTGCGGATCTTCAAACAAAGGATGCGCCGGTTTGTTGATGACCTTGGTGGTGTACAGGTTGACCACCGACGGTGCAGCGATGCTCACCGCGTCGGCATAGGACACCGGGCCCTGCTGCACGATAGTGGTTTGCGGGGCCTGCTGCAGGTTGACGTCAAGGCTCGGCAGCCCGACCCACTCGGGGTAACGCTGAATAATCAACAGAGCGATAAGCACACCGGCCAACAGTGGCCAGCCGAAAAAACGCAGCGCCTTGAGCATTAAGCACGTCCTGGAAAGGTTGCAGGCGGGGTCAGACCGCCCATAATGTCGCGCATTATACGAGGCCGCGCGCGCCTCTGAACGGGATATTTAGGAGTCTTTCATGGCCGTCGCCCTCAGCACCCTCGTCGCAGAAGCCGACCGTTACCTTGGCAGCGCCAAAATCGCCGATTATTGCCCCAATGGCCTGCAAGTCGAGGGCCGCCCGCAGGTGATGCGCATCGTCAGCGGTGTCACCGCCAGCCAGGCATTGCTCGACGCGGCGGTCGAGGCGGGAGCCGATCTGGTGCTGGTGCATCACGGCTATTTCTGGAAGGGCGAGAACCCGTGCGTCACCGGCATGAAACAGCGCCGGCTGAAAGCCCTGCTCAAGCACGACATCAGTCTGCTCGCCTACCATTTGCCGCTGGATCTGCACCCGGACGTCGGCAATAACGTGCAGCTGGCACGCCAACTGGACATCACGGTTGAAGGGCCGCTGGACCCGGACAATCTGAAAATCGTCGGTCTGGTCGGCTCCTTGACCGAACCGATGACCGCGCGCGATTTTGCCCGCAAGGTGCAAGACATCATGGGCCGTGAGCCGCTGCTGATCGAAGGCAGCGGCATGATTCGCCGGGTCGGCTGGTGCACAGGCGGTGGCCAGGGGTATATCGATCAAGGCGTGGCGGCAGGCGTCGATCTGTTCATCAGTGGCGAGGCCTCCGAGCAGACCTTTCACAGCGCGCGGGAAAACGACATCAGCTTCATCGCCGCCGGCCATCACGCCACCGAACGTTATGGCGTCCAGGCGCTGGGTGAGTATCTGGCGAAACGCTTCGCCCTCGAACACATCTTCATCGACATCTCGAACCCTATCTGACACACCGCGTTTCCCCTGTAGGAGTGAGCCTGCTCGCGATAGCTTTGTCATATCCAACATAGCTGTGACTGATTCACCGCTATCGCGAGCAGGCTCACTCCTACAGGGGGCTTTCCGCCCAAACGAGTGGGCATATTCATATGCCCTTTCGTTCTAGTTGGCGTCCTGATTAGAAGAGGTCGCTGTGCTAGGATTCCCCGCTCGAACACGGCCCGCTGGCCGTTCATAAGAAAGCTTTCGTGAGTAGCCATGGTCGACAAACTGACGCATCTGAAACAGCTGGAGGCGGAAAGCATCCACATCATCCGCGAGGTGGCCGCCGAGTTCGACAACCCGGTGATGCTGTACTCCATCGGTAAAGACTCCGCCGTGATGCTGCACCTGGCACGCAAGGCGTTCTTCCCGGGCAAACTGCCGTTTCCGGTGATGCACGTCGACACCCGCTGGAAATTCCAGGAAATGTACAAGTTCCGCGACAAGATGGTCGAGGAACTGGGCCTGGACCTGATCACCCACATCAACCCCGATGGTGTGGCGCAGAACATCAACCCATTCACCCACGGCAGCGCCAAGCACACCGACATCATGAAAACCGAGGG
The DNA here is from genome assembly GCF_014270125.1 of Pseudomonas sp. SWRI99. Classification (NCBI taxonomy): domain Bacteria; kingdom Pseudomonadati; phylum Pseudomonadota; class Gammaproteobacteria; order Pseudomonadales; family Pseudomonadaceae; genus Pseudomonas; species Pseudomonas sp. SWRI99. Next base: position 5,631 of record NZ_JABWQR010000058.1, read on the forward strand.
CCTGAAACAGGCACTCGACAAGCATGGTTTTGACGCAGCGTTCGGCGGCGCCCGTCGCGATGAAGAGAAGTCCCGCGCCAAAGAGCGTGTGTACTCGTTCCGCGACAGCAAGCACCGCTGGGACCCGAAAAACCAGCGTCCCGAGCTGTGGAACGTCTACAACGGCAAGGTCAACAAGGGCGAATCCATCCGTGTGTTCCCGTTGTCGAACTGGACCGAACTGGACATCTGGCAGTACATCTACCTCGAAGGCATCCCGATCGTGCCGCTGTACTTCGCCGCCGAACGCGAAGTGATCGAGAAGAACGGCACGCTGATCATGATTGACGACGAGCGCATCCTCGAGCACCTGTCTGATGAAGACAAAGCGCGCATCGTCAAAAAGAAAGTGCGGTTCCGCACCCTTGGCTGCTACCCGTTGACGGGCGCGGTGGAGTCCGAGGCCGAAAGCCTGACGGACATCATTCAGGAAATGCTCCTGACGCGAACTTCCGAGCGCCAGGGCCGGGTCATCGACCACGATGGCGCAGGCTCGATGGAAGATAAAAAACGTCAGGGTTACTTTTAAGCTTCGAGTTACAAGCGGCAAGCTGCAAGTTTAAGGCGGTATGCGTAACTTTGCGGTTTGGCGCTTGCGGCCGGTTGCTGCGAGCCGGAATCGGATGACTCGTAATGGATTTCGAGAGACTGGTTGTTTGGCAGCGAAGTAAATGTCTGGCAGTGAGGATTTTCAAAGAGTTTGCGCGATGCGGGGATTTTGGATTCAAGGATCAGATCACCCGCTCTGCACTTTCGGTGCCTTCCAATATTGCTGAAGGCATGGAGCGTCGGAGTTGCAAAGAAAAGGTTTACTTTCTTTGGATTGCGAAAGCTTCTTGTGGAGAGCTGCGCACCCAAATTCTCATAGGCCGAGATATTGCTTACATCGCAGAACCGCTGGCTGAAAATTGGATTATGGAGACCCGAGAGCTTTCTAGGATGCTGGTTGGGTTGATCAACAAAATTTCTGACTAGCTGTACGCCGACAAGCTTGCCGCTTGAAGCTTACAGCTCGGAGCTTGAATGCAATGAGCCATGTTTCTGATTTGATCAGCGAGGACATCCTCGCCTACCTGGGCCAGCACGAACGTAAAGAGCTGCTGCGCTTTTTGACCTGCGGTAACGTCGATGACGGCAAGAGCACCCTGATCGGGCGCCTGCTGCACGATTCGAAGATGATCTACGAGGATCACCTCGAAGCGATTACCCGCGACTCGAAGAAAGTCGGCACCACCGGTGACGACATCGACCTGGCCTTGCTGGTCGATGGCCTGCAGGCCGAGCGTGAGCAGGGCATCACCATTGATGTTGCCTACCGCTATTTCTCCACCGCCAAGCGCAAATTCATCATCGCCGACACCCCCGGCCATGAGCAGTACACCCGCAACATGGCCACGGGGGCGTCCACCTGTGACCTGGCGATCATTCTGGTCGACGCCCGTTACGGCGTGCAGACCCAGACTCGTCGTCACAGCTTCATCGCTTCGTTGCTGGGGATCAAACACATCGTCGTCGCCATCAACAAGATGGACCTGAAAGACTTCGACGAAGGCGTGTTCGAGTCGATCAAGGCCGACTACCTGAAGTTCGCCGAAGGCTTGAAAATGAAGCCGACCAGCATGCACTTCGTGCCGATGTCTGCCCTCAAGGGCGACAACGTGGTGAACAAGTCCGAGCGCTCGCCGTGGTACACCGGCCAGTCGCTGATGGAAATCCTCGAAACTGTGGAAGTTGCCGGCGATCGCAACTTCACCGACCTGCGTTTCCCGGTGCAGTACGTCAACCGCCCGAACCTGAACTTCCGTGGTTTCGCCGGCACCCTGGCCAGCGGCATCGTGCACAAGGGCGACGAAGTCGTGGTGCTGCCGTCGGGCAAAAGCAGCCGGGTCAAATCCATCGTCACCTTCGAAGGTGAGCTGGAACACGCAGGTCCCGGTCAAGCGGTGACGCTGACCATGGAAGATGAAATCGACATCTCCCGCGGCGATTTGTTGGTGCATGCCGATAACGTGCCGCCGGTCACTGACAGCTTCGAAGCGATGCTGGTGTGGATGGCTGAAGAGCCAATGCTGCCGGGCAAGAAATACGACATCAAACGCGCCACCAGTTACGTGCCAGGCTCGATCGCCAGCATCGTCAACAAGGTCGACGTCAACACCTTGGAAGAAGGTCCGGCGAGCGCATTGCAGCTCAACGAAATCGGCAAGGTCAAGATCGCGCTCGACGCGCCGATTGCTCTCGACGGTTACGAAAGCAACCGCACCACCGGCGCGTTCATCGTCATCGATCGTTTGACCAACGGCACTGTTGGCGCCGGCATGATCGTCGCCCAGCCTGTGACGCATGGCACCGCCACGCACCACGGCAAACTGGCCCACGTAGCGACTGAAGAACGCGCCCAGCGCTTCGGCCAGCAACCGGCGACCGTGCTGTTCAGCGGTCTCTCGGGCGCGGGTAAAAGCACGCTGGCTTATGCGGTCGAGCGCAAGCTGTTCGACATGGGCCGTGCGGTGTTTGTGCTGGACGGGCAGAACCTGCGTCAGGACCTCAACAAAGGTTTGCCGCAGGATCGTGCCGGTCGCACCGAAAACTGGCGTCGTGCCGCGCACGTGGCGCGTCAGTTCAACGAGGCGGGCCTGCTCACCCTGGCCGCGTTTGTTGCGCCAAGTGCCGAAGGTCGCGAGCAGGTCAAGGACCTGATCGGCAAGGATCGCTTGCTGACGGTCTACGTGCAGGCATCGCCAACCGTGTGCGCCGAGCGTGATCCGCAAGGTCTGTACGCCGCTGGCGGCGACAATATCCCGGGCGAATCCTTCCCATACGACGTGCCGCTGAATGCCGATCTGGTGATCGACACGCAGTCGCTGAGTGTGGAAGAAAGCGTCAAGCAAGTGCTGGAACTGCTGCGTAAACGCGGCGCGATCTAAGCAAAAAACAGCTGCAAGCTTTTAGCTTGAAGCTGCAAGAAAAAGCCCGCCAGTGAGTGATCATCGGCGGGCTTTTTTATTCGGGCTAACTCGGTTGGTGATCGTTCCCACGCTCCGCGTGGGAATGCAGCCCGGGACGCTCCGCGTCCCTGCCGAAGCGGACGCGGAGCGTCCA
>NZ_JABWQR010000059.1:0-7667 GCF_014270125.1 Pseudomonas sp. SWRI99
GATATCGCCCGAGTGGACCGCCGGTATCCGCATCGGCACCGGGCGCAGTGTCAGGCAATATCGGATTGGATGACGCACCGCTTTCGCGAGCAAGCCCGCTCCCACAGGTCTTGTATAAGGCTCAGGGCTTGCGGGTCAGCCGGGTCAGAATCCGATCCAGTGCATTGGCAAACGCCTGCTTCTCACGCTCGCCAAACGGCGCCGGACCGCCGCTCATCTGGCCCTGTTCTCTCAGATCGGTAAACAGATTACGCACCGCCAGCCGCTCACCCATGTTTTGTGCATCGAACTCCTTGCCGCGCGGATCCAGCGCCGCCACCCCCTTCTTCACCAGCCGGTCGGCGAGCGGAATATCGCTGCAAATCACCAGCTCGCCCGGTACGGCGTGCTCGACCAGATAATCATCCGCCGCATCCGGCCCGCTCGGTACCACGATCAGTTTGACGATGGCCAGCCCCGGCTTGATCTGTGGCTGACCCGCGACCAGCACCACCTCGAACTGGCGTTTGAGGGCGAACTTCACCACCAGATCCTTCGCCGCCCGCGGACAGGCGTCGGCATCGATCCATACACGCATTTTCTTGCCTCCAAAAAATTCGCGAGCAGGCTCGCTCCCACAGGATACACACCGACCCTGTGGGAGCGAGCCTGCTCGCGAATGTGAGCGCCAGCGAATGCTTCTTTAAGCGACGACTCGGCGCTTCTCCGCCACCCAACTACGCCCATACAACACAACAATCGCCAGAATCGCCACCGCCTGCGCGGTCAGCGAATACGCATCGGCATGAATCCCCAGCCAGTCGAACTCAAAGAATGCCACCGGCCGCGTGCCGAAGATCCCGGCTTCCTGCAAGGCTTTGACGCCATGCCCGGCAAACACCACCGACAACGCGCAGAGCAGCGCGGCGTTGATGCTGAAGAACAGCGTCAGCGGCAGTTTCGCCGAGCCGCGCAGGATCACCCAGGCCAGGCCGATCAGCAGCACCAGCGCCGTCGCGCCGCCGGCCAGCACGGCGTCATGCCCGGCCGGACCGGCCTGCAACCACAGGGTTTCGTAGAACAGGATTACTTCGAACAACTCGCGATAGACCGAGAAGAACGCCAGAATCGCAAAGCCGAAACGCCCGCCGCCACCGACCAGGCTGCTCTTGATGTAATCCTGCCAGGCAGCGGCATGGCGACGGTCATGCATCCACACGCCGAGCCACAACACCATGACGCTGGCAAACAGCGCCGTCGCGCCCTCCAGCAACTCACGTTGCGAACCACTGACGTCGATCACGTATGCCGCCAGCGCCCAGGTACCCAAACCTGCCAGCAACGCCAGCCCCCAACCCACATTGACACTGCGCACTGCCGATTGCTGGCCGGTGTTGCGCAGGAACGCGAGGATCGCCGCCAGCACCAGAATCGCTTCCAGGCCTTCGCGCAGCAGAATCAGCAACCCGGAAATGTAGCTCAGCGACCAGCTCAGCCCATCGCTGCCCAGCAGGCCGGCGGATTCCTTGAGTTTCGCCTTGGCCGCGTCCAGACGCTGTTCGGCTTGCTCGACCGGCAGACCGTCCTGCAGCGACTGCCGGTACGCCATCAGCGATTTTTCAGTGTCCTTGCGTACGTTGGCATCGACGTTGTCCAGCGAGCTTTCGACCAGTTCGAAACCTTCCAGATACGCCGCTACCGACAGGTCATAGGCCTGATCATGTTCACCGGCGCGGTAGGCCACGAGGCTCTTGTCGAGCGTGGCGGCGGTGTAATCGAGCAACTGCGCCGGGCCGCGTTTGACCTGCGGCGGTTGTGCGCGCTGGGCACGGAACGTCGCGGCGACCTGTGCGCCCTCGACAGCCTGCACTTCGGCCGGCGTCTGGCGCGCCAGATCGGCGATGTTGTAGACCTTGTCGGACTTGGCGACTGCCGCATCGGCACTGAAGCCGGCGATGTAGGTGGCCAGATCCCAGCGCTGGCGATCATCGAGCTGGTCGGCAAACGCCGGCATGTCGGTGCCTTCGACGCCTTGGCCGAGAGTGCTGTAGATCGCGTACAGGCTTAGATGATCCATCCGCGCAGCGTCGCGCAGATTCGCTGGCGCGGGCGTCAGGCCAACCCCGGCCGGGCCGTCGCCAGCGCCAGTGTCGCCGTGACACACCGAGCAGTTCTGCGCATACAGCGGTGCACCCCGCGTCGGGTCCGGCGTGATGATCGGTGCCTGACTGACTTCATAAGCCACGGCCAGTTTCGCCCCCAACTGGCGAGCCTGACGGGCGACATCGGCGCCCTCCTGCTTCGCACTGATAGCGGCGTGCAACGACTCGACACCCTGCTCGAGCGCAACTTTTTCCGGTTTCGCCGGCAGCGCGGTGATCAAGCCTTGCAGCACCTGCGTGAATTCCAGCTGTTCGCGGTATTCGCCGTCGTCGATGACTTTGCCTGCCGCGACGGTCGGCGGATAGTCGGCGCTGATGTAATCCAGCAGGTGCAGCGCTTGCGGCGCGCCGTCCACGCTATCGGCCAGCAGCGACGAGCTGCTCAGGGCGAATAACGAGAGCAGCAGCCAGGCCAGCAATCGGGACGAGGCAGTCATGAAAGAATCTCAAATGGAAATACGAAGTTACATATTGTTCACTTCGCAGACGTTTCTCTCAAGCTTTGTCGGCGTTTCACCTTGATAGGCAGGACATTCCCGGCAGACAGCAACAACGTCTGTCGCCGAGTATTGCCGCACGGCGCGCTGCCGATTGACCTTGGATGAAGATCGCAGCCATTTGCCATCACCCACCTTATACTGCCCGCCCCAGAGCATTTGCGTGCAAGGAACAACCTTAATGCGGAGTCTTCCGTTCGTTTTGCTGCTTTGCGTGGCTATTCAGTTGAGCGGTTGTGCCGCCTACCGCAACTACGATCTTGAAATGCAGCAGACCACCGAGCAAATGACCCGGGGCAATCTGACCGGCGCTCTGGCACTGGTGGAAATGCACAACCCGTGGGAAGACAAGGATCTGCTGTATTACCTTGAAAAAGGCGCAATCCTCAGCGCTGGCAGTGTCCTGCCCGACAGCCAGGACGCCTGGCGCAACGCCGACCGGATGATCTTCCAGCGCGAGGAGGCCAACCCGTCCGGCGCGGTGAAATTACTGGCGCGCTTGGGCGATGAAATGGGCACGATGCTGGTCAACGACAAGTTGCGGCGCTACGAAGGCTACGATTACGAAAAGGTCATGCTGACCACACAGATGGCCTTGAACCAGCTGTCCGTCAATGACTTCGCCGGCGCCCGCGCAGACATCAAGAAGACCCACGAACGCGAAGCATTGATCGCCCGGCAGCGTGAACAGCAATACGAAGCGGCCGAGGAACAGGCCAAAGCCCAAGGCAAGACCCTGCATTACAAGGACCTGGAGGGCTACCCGGTCGCCCTGCTCGAAGCGCCGCAGGTCGTGGAGCTGAAAAACGGCTACCAGAGTGCGTTCAGCCACTATCTGGCCGGCTTCACTTACGAAGCCCTCGGCGAGCGCGCCCTGGCAGCGGCCGGTTATCGCCAGGCGATCGAACTGCGGCCAGACATGCCCTTGCTGCAAAAGGCCCTGCGCAATCTCGACAAACCGCCAGCGAAAGCCGATGAAAGCGATGTGTTGCTGATTATCCAGAGTGGCCTGGCCCCGGCCCGCAGCTCCGTGCAGGTGCCGATCCCGGTTCATCTGAACGAAACGCTGGTCATCATTGCGCCCATTTCATTCCCGGTGATGGTGCCGGACGCGGTCACGCCCAACTTCAGCCATATCACCGTAGAGGGTCGCAAGCAGCCGTTGGTGGTGATCAACAGCGTGACCGACATGTCCATGCGCACACTGCGCGACGACATGCCGGAAATCATCTCGCGGGCGATGTTCCGCGCCAACATGGCCGCTATCGGTCAAGCGCAGGAAAACGAGCGCAACCCGGCGAAAGCATCGTTGATCGTCACTCAGCATGATCCGTTCGAGGAAGCCGACACCCGCACATGGCGAGCGCTGCCGGACAAGACACTGGTCGCCCGCCTGCGCCTGAAGAAAGGCCTGCATACCTTCCGTTTTGCGACTGCACCCATCGACCACCCTTTTGAATTACGCGTCGACCAGGATCGCCAGATTCTGCACCTGCGGGTATTCCGGGATCAGGTCTACACCGTTGGATCCGCCTTTGTGCCGAATCACAAACTTGCACCGGATAAACCCGCTTCTGCGGACAAGTGATGGCACAGCGTCAGAAAAATGCGCCCAAAAAGCTATTACATAGCCATCATTCAGCGCTTATAATGCCGCGCCCTCGCCCAGCGAGCCGGCATCAAAGCTCCTCACGCATGAGGAATTGGCAGGAGGCCAGCGCCGCCGCCGATAGGTCACACTAGCCCGACCAGCACAGGCGGCTGTAGTTATCGCTACTCAGGGAAGAAGTACCTCCATGGCATTGCGCACTCCCACTTTGATCGCCCTCGGCGCGGTCACGTTGCTGTCTGGCTGTTCGGCGTTTCGCAACTACGATTCCGAGTTGGCCCAGACCAACCAGCAACTGGCGGCCGGCAATGTCGACGCCGCCCTGACCCTGCTGGAAAAGAACAACACCGGCACCGACAAAGACCTGCTTTATTACTTCGAGAAAGGTGAGCTGCTGCGCGCCAAGGGCGACCTCTCTGGCAGCCAGAACGCCTGGGGCAGCGCCGATCAGGTGGTCGGTCAGTGGGAAGACGCGGTCAAGCTCGACTCGGCCAAGTACCTGGCGCAATTCGGTAGCTTCATCGTCAACGACAAGGTGCGTCGCTACGAAGGTTATGACTACGAAAAAGTCATGCTGACCACGCAGATGGCCCTGAACCTGCTGGCAGTCAACGACTTCGATGGCGCCCGCACCGCGATCAAGAAGACTCACGAACGTGAAGCGGTGATCGCCGACCTGCGCGACAAGGAATACCTCAAGAGCGAAGAACAGGCCGAGAAAGAAGGCATCAAGACCCAGTACAAGGATTTGCAGGGTTATCCGGTCGCCAGCCTCGACGCTCCTGAAGTGGTCGGTCTGAAGAACAGCTACCAGAGCGCATTCAGTCATTACCTGGCCGGTTTCGTTTACGAAGCCTTGGGCGAAAGAGATCTGGCTGCGCCGGGTTATCGCAAAGCCGCCGAGCTGCGCCCGAACACGCCGCTGCTCGAGCAGGCGCTGGTCAACCTCGACAAGCCTGTGAAGTCTGACGACAGCGACATCCTGATCGTGGTGCAAAGCGGTCTGGCGCCGGCGCGCGACTCGATCCGCGTGCCGCTGCCTCTACCAATTTCCAACAACGTGGTGATCACCCCGCTGTCGTTCCCGATCATCAAACCGGACACCTCCACCGCGCCGTTCGCGCAGATCGGTGTTGACGGCAAGCAAGTCGACCTGACGGCCCTCAACAGCACCACTGCCATGTCCCGCCGCGCCCTGCGCGATGACATGCCGGGAATCATCGTACGCACCACCGTGCGCGCAATCACCAAGGGCGTGGCGCAGAAACAGATCAACGAAACCAACCCGCTGGCCGGTCTCGCCGTGGGCATTTCTTCAGCGGTGCTCGAAGGTGCCGATACCCGTACATGGCGCACCCTGCCGGACAACACCCAAGTGGTGCGTCTGCGCCTGAAAAAGGGCGAGCATCAGGTCACCCTGCCGAGCGCCGTCGGCGGCTCGGTGGTCAAGGTCACCGTTGATCAGCGTTATCAGGTGATCAGCCTGCGTGCCGTGGGTAATCAGGTGTTCGCCGGCGGCATCGCCGCGCACGTAATGCCGAGTGCAGGCGCGACCAACGTCGCCAGCCTCAAACAACCTTAAGAACGGAGTCTTTGCAATGCGCTTGAAGATCATCGCCGTGGCCGCCCTCGCCTTGCTGGCAGGCTGCGCCACCCCGCCACCGCCGGAGCCGGGCAGCGCCGCGAGCAAGGTCGTGGCCATGGGCCCGCAGAAACACATCGTTGTCGGCGCCATGCGCGTCGCCCGTGAAAACGGCTTTATGACCGTCAATGTGCAGTTGAGCAACACCCTCAACAGCAACAAGATTTTCTACTACCGCTTCGCCTGGCTTGGCGCCGAGGGTTTCCCGGTGGCCGAAGAAGAAGTCTGGAAAAGCCAAATGATGTACGGCGCGCAGACCAGCTTTATTCAGGCCATCGCCCCGACTCCGAAAGCCGTGGACTTCCGTCTGGAAATCAAGACGCCGTAAGCCCGTCACCCTTTTTCTGATTTAGAGAGCACTCCCATGTTTGCACGCTTTTCCTGCATCGCCGTCATCGCCCTGCTGGCCTCCGGTTGCGCCAATACTTCGCCGACTCTGGGCAGCAAAAACATCAGCTACGGCGACACCAAAGCGGTTGAAACCGTGACCAATGAATTCGGTTCGACCGACCTGCAAATGATCGCCGAATCGATGACCCGCTCGCTGGCCCAGTCCGGCATCCTGCGGGGGCGTCCGGTGGTTCAGGTCTACGACGTGAAGAACAAGACCAGCGAGTACATCGATACCCGCGAAATCACCACCAGCATCAAGACCCAACTGATGAAGACCGGCGTGGCGCGCTTCGCCAGCGACAACACGGCAATGCAGAGCCAGGTCGACCAGCTCAAGCTGCAGAACCAGAGCGGCCTGTACAAGAAGAGCACTGTGGCCAAGACCGGCAACATGATTGCTGCCAAGTACCGCATCGAAGGCTCGATCAGCTCGATTGTCAAGCGCAGCAGCGACTACAAGGACGTCTTCTACAAATTCAGCCTGCAACTGATCGACGTCGAAAGCGGTCTGGCCGAGTGGATGGACGAAAAAGAGATTCGCAAAACCACGGAGCGTTAATCGATGCGCACATGGATTGGCATGATGGCCCTGGCTTGCGCGTTCAGCGTGCAGGCGGCCCCGAAAGTGGCGGTGACGGATCTGGCGTATCAGGAGCGCGTGGAGCAATACATCCACATCGTTTCGGCGCAGAGCAATCACCGCGAGAGTTATTACAGCGCCAGCGGTTCTTCGAGCTATAACGAAATCGAAGCGACCACCAGCTACATCGAACAGGGCGAACTGCGCAAATTCACCGGCGACATCAAGGGTGAAATCCTCCGTACCGGCATGTTCCAGCTGGTGCAGGGCACGCCATACACCGCCTCGTCCAAGGGCGATGTGTATGACGTGATCAAGCGCATCAAGGCCGGCAACTTCAAAGGCGCCGACTACGTGCTGTTCGGCACCGTGTCCGACATCGACTTCACCCAAGACATCAACGAGCTGGCGCACACCGACAGCTACTCGGCGGTGCTGGGCCTGACGCTGGTGGCGGATTTCAGCCTGATCAACACCAAGACCTTCGAGATCACTTCGGCTTTCACGGCGATGGGTGAAGCGCAGGACACCAAACTGGTGAACCACCGCGACATCAAGATCTCGCTGAACCGTCCGAGAGTGGTGCGTGACGTGTCCAAGGCGTTGGGCGAAGACGTGGCCGGGCAGTTGAGCATGCAGCTCGGTGGCGACGGTTACGAGCAACCGCGCGAGGCGCCGCAGCGCAATAACCTGCCGCGCGATACCGCACCGGTAATCCTGCGCTGACGCTTTCCTGTGGCGAGGGAGCTTGCTCCCGCTTGAGTGCGCAGCGCTCACTAGCTTTTGGGCCTGCTTCGCAGCCCAG
>NZ_JABWQR010000006.1:0-230474 GCF_014270125.1 Pseudomonas sp. SWRI99
GGCTCACTCCTACAGGGGGAACGCTTTCCAACTGTAGGAGTGAGCCTGCTCGCGATAGGGCCATCAAATACGCTGAAGTACCCGGACCTAGCCAGCCTTGCGCAACGCCTCGATCAACTCCTGCTTACGCATCGAAGACCGCCCCGGAATGTTCTTCGCCCGGGCTTCCTTCTTCAAACTGTCAACGGTCTGCGCATCCTTCGAAGTCTCGCTGTTGCGCGAGTGCCCCTTGCGACTGGCCACCGCGCGCCGCGATGACTCCTTGCGATCTTCAGACTTGGCGCTCGCCGGCTTCTTGCGTCCCGAGCCGCCGGATTTCTCGCCGCCGCCCGATTGCTTGTTGACGGTCGCCCAGGCCCGCGCTTCGGCCTCATCTGTGGACACGCCTTTTTTCTCGTAGCTGTCTTCGATGTGCTCGGCCTTGCGCTTTTGCTCGGCGGTGTATTTATCTTTGCTGCCACGAGGCATGGGATTTCTCCTTGCATCGGTAGGTGAAGTTCACTGCCGGCACTGACGCAGGTCGCGCAAGCACCGGCACGGTCACATGGCTCAGCTGTCGAGTTTGCGCGCTGCTACAACCCCGGCGGCGCTGAGCTTGATCGGCAGGTTCAACGACTGTTCGCCGGCCTCGCCGCAGGTCACATGGCCGTGGTGAATCAGCCCGCGCTCCTGTAGCGCCGCGAGGGTATCGGCGACGACTTTCTCGCCGCGATAATTGTCCAGGACTTCTTTGCCCAAACCGTCGGGATGCGCATGCAGCAGGCGGGTGAGGACTTCTTTTTCGAGGTCTTTGTCGACGTTCATGGTTACCTCTTCAGGGGAGTGAACAGGACGCTCGCGTCGGCGAACTATTGACCGGCACCTTCGGAACCCGAGCCACCGGTGGTGGTTTTCGAGCCGGTGCCCGGCCCGGCGTTATCGGGCGCAGCCGGCGCGTCAGGCGTGTTCATGCCGCCCTGGCGTCCGGGGTCGCTGCCTTGGGTGCGCGGGTCAGTGCCGGTGGCCGGCGGCTGATTGATCAGCGGCACGCCAGAGCCATCGGTGTTTATACCGGGGGCGCTGTTGATGGCCGGGGCTCGCGGTGGCGTCGGATCGGTAGGGCCAGTGCCCGCTGCCGTGGACGAGGCGGCGAACACCGCGGGGCAGAGCAGGGCGCTGAAGACGAAAGCAGTCAACCTTGACGGGATCATAGGCTTCTCCAGTAATTGGAATCCTTACCCTTTTTTGGTCAGCCCTGATGGCGGATTGGTGCCTGAGGATCGACGAACGGTCTGGCTCAGCGTTGCGGCCTTGACCTCAAACCGCCGCCATGAGAGACGGCCCAGCGTGATCAGCCAGTTTGCCGACGCCACCGCCAATAGCGCGAGCAGCAATGTCGTCACGCCGTGTTCAACAATGATTTGGCCGGCGAGAAAGGGGAAGCCGAACACGCCGACGAAGTAGCAAAGGCTGAACAGCAGCAACGCCTGCGAGGTCGTGCCGGCCGGTGCCTCGTTGGCGGCCAGTGCATTGATCACCGAATACGTCAGGCCGTAACCGACGCCAAGCATCACCGCTGCCAGCAGGTAACTCAATGCGCTGTGCACACCGAACGCAAACAAAACAATCGAACCGAGCATCAGCCCCGATAACAGGCACGACGCGCGCAGCGGATCACGTTTGACCACAAACCCTGCGATCAACATCCGACTGCCGATCGCCGCAGTCATGAAGCCGAAAAAGAACAGCGAATAATCCAGCGAACGGTCGGCGGCATAGCTTGTCTGGAAACTGGACAGACCGCCGAACACGCAACCGCCCAGACCGACCATGACGATGGGGAACAGTGCGCGCGAGCCGAGGACTTGTGTGGTCGCTCGCCAAGTGATTTTCGCTGCCGAAGGGGCTTGTGTGCTGTTCAGTCTGGCACCGAGTCGCCAGAACAACAGGACACCGATAAGGCTCGCCAGCGCCGCCAGGTAAAACGCCGAAGTCACCGGCCAGTTCAGAGCACCGGCAGCACGTCCGAGCAAGGGGCCGCTGCCGATCCCCGTCATCATGCTGCCGGACAGCAAAGCGAAATATTTTGCCCGTTGCGTCGGTGTCACCAGACTGGCGACGATGATCGGTCCCAAGGTGTAGAACACCCCCCAACCCAGTCCCAGCAGAAGGCCAAAAAACAGCAGCAGATGACCGAAGCCCGGCGTCATCGCAAAGCCCAGACTCGCCGCTACCAGCAACAGCCCCAAGAGGGCGATCGAACGCGCCGCCCCTAACAGATCCGACAAATGTCCGGATCCCAGCACCGCGATAAAGGTGCTAAGCATCGCCGCCGAAATGACACGGCCTGCGTCGTGTTCATTGCCGCCACGCGCACCGATCAACAGCGACAGCAAAAACGTCGAGCCATACGACAATGACAACAGATAACTGGCGAGGCAGAACATGCCGAACAATTTGCCCGACACTTGAGGTGTTGAATGCGGCATGACGCGCTTTCCTTGAGCGGCGAGTTAACGTCATCTGTTTAACACGTCGGGCGTGCGCGTCAGGTGCGAGGTTGATAAAGTCAGGATCGCCGTTTGCCGGAGTAAAGGTTCAAACGATGCCGATCTCCTCCTTGAATTGCTCCATGAAACCCTTCAGGCGGTGATGGCGAATCTGTGCCAGACGCTGGCCGGCCGCGGTCTGAAAGCCGTCGGCGAGGTGCAGCAGTTTGGTCTGGAAATGATCTAGGCAAAAACGCGTGTCGTCGTAATCACGTTCACGCGCTAGCGGATCCTGCGGGTCATACAACGCCGCGCCCATGCGCCCGGCAACGTAGAAGGTACGCGCAACGCCAAGCATGCCCAGCGAATCGAGACGGTCGGCGTCCTGGACGATTTTTGCCTCAAGCGTCAACGGGGTGATGTTGGCGGAGAAACTGTGGGCTTCGATGGCGTGGGCGACGCTGGCGATTTTCTCGCCGGGCCAGTTCATTTCCTTCAGCACGGATGACGCTTTGTCCGCTGCCAGACGTGAAGCCTGCGAGCGTAGCGGAGAGTTTTTTTCGACGGCGACGCAGTCATGCAGCAGCACGGCGGCGAGCAAGATGTCGAGATCGCCTTCTTCTGTTTCGTGCAGCGTGCGCGCGTTGTGCCAGACGCGTTGCAAATGGGCGAGGTCATGGGCTCCGTCGTCGCAGGGCTCCAGAGCGTGAGGCAGCAATTCGGCGGCGAGGTCGATCAAAGGCGCAAATGCTGTAGCAGGCATAGACATCGTGTTCATGGGCTCAGTTAAATATTGTGGCGAGGGAGCTTGCTCCCGCCGGGTTGCGCAGCAGCCCCCCGATGCGGTGAACCAGGCAGGCAGCAAGCTTGAATTATGACTGCTTCGCAGCCAAGCGGGAGCAAGCTCCCTCGCCACAAAAGCGCTGCGGACTTAGTATGGCGCTTTAATTTCCCCACAAGGCCCGTCCATGACGATCGAAATCCGCCCGGCGACCCCCAGCGATGCACCGCAGATCCTCGCCTTCATCACCGAACTGGCCGATTTTGAAAAGGCTCGCCACGAAGTCATCGCCAGCGTCGCCGACATCGAGCGCAGCCTGTTTGGCGAAGGCGCCACCGCCCATGGCCTGATCTGCCTGCGTGATGGCTTGCCGATCGGTTTCGCGGTGTTCTTCTTCAGTTATTCGACCTGGCTGGGCAGCAACTGCCTGTACCTCGAAGACCTTTACATCACCCCCGAACAACGCGGCGGCGGCGCCGGCAAAACCTTGCTGCGCCACTTGGCCAGGATTGCCTGCGACAACGACTGCGGCCGCTTCGAATGGAGCGTGCTGGAATGGAACACCCCAGCCATCGAATTCTACAAATCCCTCGGCGCGCAACCGCAGGAAGAATGGGTGAGGTATCGCATGGATGGCAAGGTGTTGCGCGAGTTTGCCGAGGGTTGAACAAATGATGGCAGTCCAGTGCTGATTCGGTTGTCGCCACCGCTCTAGTCCGGCATCCTGTGCGCCATTTTTGCGCGCTCACGGACGACACCTGCAATGCCTCTGGCAAAATTTCTCCGCGCCTGCGGAGCGCTCGCTGCGTCAATGAGTGACCAGCAATGAGCGGTCTACAGGCCTCAATGCGCCTGTATGGCCTGGTGAAAAATACCGGGTCTACTGACGACCCGAAACGACAGACTGTCGAAATTCTCTGCATGGCCCAGCGCACTGGCGGCATGGCTATTCGGGCTTTCGTGTCGCGGCTTGACGCCGAGCTGATGACGCGCAGTGCCGGACTTGGCGATTACCGCGTGGTAGCGCTGAGAACCTTCGATCCAACGGCGATTATCGACGCCCATCAAGGCTGGCTGATGCTGCACATCTGTTGCTGCTTCGTCGCTATCGCCGGCCATTCTCTGTTGGAGAACGGTGCGTTGATCCCGATGGGCTGGCATGTCTATTCCGATATTGGCCGGTGGACGTCCGGGCATCATCTGGACCTTGGTGCGCAAATGGGCGACTTGCTGCAATCGACTTATGAGCGCAATCACCTGCGTAACTACAACGCCTGGCTCAACGAACTGGATGATGCAACGCCTGCCGATTTGAAGTGGCAAGCCGACGAAGCCTGGCGTGCCGTGCAAACCGCAACATCACCTGAAAGCCGTGAGCATTGTCACGCTCTGTTCGACCCGGTCGACAATCGCTGGCGCTTGGCCGCGACCGACATCGACATCTATCAGCCATCCCCGGCACCCCTTAAGCAAGGAGCTTTGAATTGAGTGGTAAACCCGCAGCACGCGTCACCGACCCGACCGCTTGCCCACTGCCAGGACACGGCACCAACCCGATCGTCTCCGGCTCGCCGGACGTATTTTTCGATGGCCTCGCTGCTGCACGCATGACCGATAAATCAGCGTGTGGCAGCCCGATTACCGGAGCGGTCTCCGGCACCGTCTTCATTAACGGCCTCAACGCCGCGATGCTCGACAGTACTGGCGGGCATGGCAACGTCGTGATCGGTGGCTCGGGCACGGTGATCATCGGCCAGAGCGGCGGAGGGGCAGCGTTTAGTGGGCTGTTGCCGATGCCGGTGCATTTCACTGACAGGTTGCAGGTCGTCAATCAGGACACTGGAGAGCCGGCCTCTTATCACCCTTACATCATTCAGCGCGGTGATGGCAGTGAAGAGTCTGGCGTAACGGATGCGTCGGGGTTTACCCATACCGTCAGTTCGCACTTGGCTGAGACGATTAAATTATTTGTGGGGTAATTAGAAATGGCAAATGGAAGTGCTTTAGCAGAGGCTCCAACACCGCCAATGGCGAAAAGGGATCCCGTGAGTCACACACTTACTTGCAAGACAGATAACTCAGTCAAGCAAGTAACAGTAAGTATCCGTGACGTCATGGTTTTTCTTGTTGGTGGGGCTGGCGATCAGGAACGGTATTACGTTGACGGTCCCAATCACAATGTCGACTATGTGCGAGACATGGTCGATGCGGACCTCGAAGCGCTGGAGATACAAAAATTTTGTACGACGTTGCCCCTTGGTTATAACTCGTTTATGAGCGAGGAGGATCTGGAGCGTAACGTTATTCGGAAAATTCCAAGTTGCAATACTGCGATTTATATCATTGGCCACAGTTTGGGTGGGTGGAACGGTGCTCATTTGTCGGCCGTTTTAACTGAGCGCGGTTTCAAGATTAAAGTTTTGGTGACACTGGATCCCGTCGGGCACGGTAAAATCGTATATGGTATTTCGAAAATATATCGTCAAGTCCCTAAGCCTAAAGCGCAGTATTGGGTAAATGTCAGGGCAGCTGCGGTCGATTGGAATCTGTCAGATCTTGTTGCAGATTTCGGTGAGCAGTGGGAGATCTCCGATGGGCCGAATGTCATGGGGCGGCTCGATATCAATCACGCAGATGCCAACTTTATGTATGCTCACGCCTTACCCGGCGGAAAGTCAGCGCGACAGATTGTAGCGGAATCAATATTTAAATGGATTAAGGGGTAACAGCCTGTGAAAGTGTTGTTTTTGATAATATCTATGTTGGTACTATCGGCTTGCTCTTTGAATCATGGTCGGCCTATTGCCAATCTTAAATACGAAAAGACAGAGCGGCTTCGTACTACCGGCATTTATCAAGTTTATTTCAAGTCCGATGTCGAACTTCTCGGTCTGTTCAAATCGGCTATTGGGCGTGGGCTAGTCTGCTCATTGACAAATGATCTTGATTTTTCACAGTCGCACCGAATTAAACAATCCGGTTTCGGGTTTATCGAGAGGGTTTCGCCGGACTCGCTGCTCTATAGGGCAGATGTCATTTTTGACGAGTCGGTAGACGATCAGGGGGGAGAAAGGCGTCTGAAAGGAGAAACACTGGATCCCTTTTTGAAAGCCAGAGATTCTTTTTCATGTGTGTATAGACTCCATTCCACTACCTACAAGACGTATTTCTCCAAGATTATGCGGGTACCGAGCGCCGATTTGCTGACAACTGAAACTGCAAAATAAAGCTATCCCATTCGGCCTTGCCTGTTTCAAGGCCGCTCTCCCTGAGGAACTCCCAACCGCAGCTGCAATGGCGACCCTTACTTTTTGTTCGTGGAAATCTAACGCGGCCCTTCCCGGCATTCGATCGCATGCATCATTGCAGCTGGGGTTCCGTTCTGAGCGGGCGGAACCGTTTGACCTGTTAATCCCATAATATGGGATTAGTATTTATATATTGAGATTTATTGTCCCCTAGGTTTATAGTCCATCGCACTCACTGCCAAAAACAAAACAGGTGAAGCGATGCAGGCGCAATTGATCGCGCTCGATTGGGGGACGACCTCATTACGTGCTTACAAACTCGCGGCGGACGGTGTGGTGCTGGAGCAGCGTGCGCTGTCGTCCGGGATCATGCAGTTGCCCAAGACCCCACGAATCATCCACGGGCGCGAATGCGTCGACGGCTTTGAACTGGCCTTTGACGAGGCCTGCGGTGACTGGCTCGACGCGCAGCCGAATCTGCCGGTGATCGCTTGCGGCATGGTCGGCAGTGCGCAGGGCTGGCGCGAAGCGGCCTACTGCGAGACGCCGGCCGACGTCGCCCATCTCGGAAACTCCCTACAAACCGTTGTCAGTTTTCGCGGTACGTCCGTGCACATCGTGCCGGGTGTGATTCAGCGTTCGCGTCTGCCGAATGTGATGCGCGGCGAAGAGACCCAAGTACTCGGGGTCCTGCAAAGCCTGCCGGCCGAGTCTGGTAACGACTTGCTGATCGGCCTGCCGGGCAGCCATTCGAAGTGGGTGGAAGTGGTCGATGGGCGTATCACCCATTTCGACACATTCATGACCGGCGAAGTTTTCGCCGTCCTCAGCGAGCACAGCATTCTCGGGCGTACCCAGCAGCCGAGCGCGACCTTCGATGCGCAGGCGTTTGACCGCGGCGTACAAATTGCCCTGTCGACAGATGCTGAGCTGGGCGTGTTGTCGACGTTGTTCAGCGCCCGCACCCTCGGCCTGACCGGTGAACTGAGCCCGACCGCTCAGCCGGACTATCTGTCCGGCCTGATGATCGGCCATGAGCTGGCCGCGCTCGCCAACGTCCAACGGCGTCGGCGCAACAACCCGAATCTTCCTGCGATCGTGCTCATTGGCAATGCGCAATTGTGCACCCGCTACCGCCGTGCCCTCGACGCCTGCGGTTTCGCCACGGTGGCCCTGGCCGAGCAAGCCACCGAGCGTGGTTTGTGGCAACTGGCGCTGGCCGCCGGACTGATCGAATCCTCATCCCGTTAACCCTGACTGGAGGCCTGACATGCTCAAGCAAGCATTGGCGCAAAACGGTCTGATCGCGATCCTGCGCGGCCTGCAACCGCAGGAAGCTGCCGCGATCGGAGAAGTCCTGTATGCCGCTGGATTTCGCGTCATCGAAGTACCGCTCAATTCCCCATCGCCGTACGAAAGTATCCGCATCCTGCGCCAGACGTTGCCCGCCGATTGCCTGATCGGTGCCGGCACCGTTCTGACATCCGAGCAGGTCGCACAAGTAAAAGAGGCCGGCGGCCAGGTAATCGTCATGCCGCACAGCGATGCCAAGGTGTTGCGCGCGGCGAAAGCGGCGGGGCTGTACCTGTCGCCGGGTGTGGCCACGCCGACTGAAGCGTTCGCGGCGCTGGCGGAGGGCGCGGACATTCTCAAGCTGTTCCCGGCCGAGCAGATGGGCCCGGCGGTCGTCAAAGCCTGGCTCGCGGTGTTGCCAGCGGGCACGGTACTGGCACCGGTCGGCGGCATCACACCGGACAACATGCAGGTGTTTATCGATGCCGGGGTAAAAGGTTTCGGCCTCGGTTCCGGCCTCTTCAAGCCAGGCATGACGGCCGAGCAGGTGGCGGTCAACGCCAAGGCCTACGTGGCCGCGTGGAAAGCGCTTCGCTAAGACTTTTTGGCGCCGCGTGCGCTGCATCAATAAGAGAGACAAAAAGATGAAAATCACCAAACTCACGACCTTCATCGTTCCGCCGCGCTGGTGCTTCCTCAAGGTCGAAACCGACGAAGGCGTGACCGGTTGGGGCGAACCCGTGGTGGAAGGGCGTGCGCACACCGTCGCCGCTGCCGTGGAAGAATTGTCCGACTACCTGATCGGCAAAGACCCACGCAATATCGAAGACATCTGGACCGTGCTCTATCGCGGCGGCTTCTACCGCGGCGGCGCGATTCACATGAGCGCGCTGGCCGGTATCGATCAGGCGCTGTGGGACATCAAGGGCAAGGCCCTCGGGGTTTCGGTCAGTGACCTGCTCGGTGGTCAGGTGCGCGACAAGATTCGTGTCTATTCGTGGATCGGCGGCGATCGCCCGGCCGACACCGCGCGTGCGGCGAAAGAGGCGGTGAGCCGGGGTTTCACCGCGGTGAAAATGAACGGCACCGAAGAACTGCAGTTCCTCGACACCTTTGAGAAAGTCGACCTCGCCTTGGCCAACGTCGCCGCCGTGCGTGATGCCGTCGGGCCGAACGTCGGCATCGGCGTCGATTTCCATGGTCGTGTGCACAAGCCGATGGCCAAGGTGCTGATGAAGGAGCTCGACCCCTACAAACTGATGTTTATCGAAGAGCCGGTGCTCAGCGAAAACTACGAAGCGTTGAAAGAACTTGCTCCCCTGACCAGCACGCCGATTGCCCTTGGCGAGCGGCTGTTCTCGCGCTGGGACTTTAAACGGGTGTTGAGTGAAGGCTACGTCGACATCATCCAGCCGGACGCGTCGCACGCCGGCGGCATCACCGAAACCCGCAAGATCGCCAACATGGCCGAAGCCTACGACGTAGCGCTGGCGCTGCATTGCCCGCTGGGGCCGATTGCGCTGGCGGCCTGTTTGCAATTGGACGCGGCTTGTTACAACGCGTTTATCCAGGAGCAGAGCCTGGGCATCCATTACAACGAGAGCAACGATTTGCTCGACTACGTGAAGGACCCGCGCGTGTTCGATTACGACAAGGGCTTCGTGAAGATCCCGAACGGCCCGGGGCTGGGCATCGAGATCAACGAGGAATATGTGATCGAGCGCGCGGCCGTCGGCCACCGCTGGCGCAACCCGATCTGGCGCCACGCCGACGGCAGCTTTGCCGAGTGGTGAGTCATCACTGATCCACCGCCCTGATCGTTCCCACGCTCTGCGTGGGAATGCCTCAACGGACGCTCCGCGTTCGGCTCTCGAGGGACGCGGAGCGTCCCGGGCTGCACTCCCACGCGGAGCGTGGAAGTGATCAGATCTTCAGGGAGAGGAGATCTGCGTCATGACCTCAACAAACATAAAAAGAGGCATCTCTCATGCAAACGCACACCCTCACCGGGCAGGCGTCTTTAGTCACGCCTAGCCGCAAGCGTTTTTTCATCATGGTGTTGCTGTTTATCACCGTGGTCATCAACTACCTGGACCGCAGCAACCTGTCGATCGCCGCGCCGGCGCTGACCAGTGAGCTGGGCATCGATCCGGTTCACGTCGGTCTGATCTTCTCCGCCTTCGGCTGGACCTACGCCGCCATGCAGATCCCCGGCGGCTGGCTGGTCGATCGCGTGCCGCCGCGGATCCTCTACAGCGTGGCGCTGCTGCTGTGGTCAGTGGCCACGGTGATGCTCGGTTTCGTCAGCAGTTTCATCGCGCTGTTCGTGCTGCGCATGGCCGTCGGAGCGCTGGAAGCGCCGGCGTATCCGATCAACAGCCGCGTGGTGACGACCTGGTTCCCCGAGCGTGAACGCGCCACGGCAATTGGTTTTTACACGTCCGGGCAGTTCGTCGGTCTGGCCTTCCTGACGCCAGTACTGGCTTGGCTGCAACATACATTCGGCTGGCACATGGTTTTCGTTGCGACTGGCGCAGTCGGCATCCTCTGGGCGGTGATCTGGTACGCCGTGTATCGCGAGCCGCGCGACTTCAAGGGCGCCAACGAAGCAGAAATCGATCTGATCCGCGAGAGTGGCGGGCTGGTCGATATCCAGGCCGAGACGGCCAGGGTCAAAGCCAAATTCAGCTGGACCGATCTCGGCGTCGTCCTCAGCAAGCGCAAGTTGTGGGGCATCTACCTCGGCCAGTTCTGCCTGAATTCGACGCTGTGGTTTTTCCTCACGTGGTTTCCGACCTATCTGGTGAAATACCGCGGCATGGATTTCATCAAGTCCGGCCTGCTGGCGTCGCTGCCGTTTCTCGCCGCGTTCGTGGGTGTGCTGTGTTCGGGATTCTTCTCCGACTTCCTGATCCGCCGTGGCTACAGCGTGGGCTTCGCACGTAAATTGCCGATCATTGGGGGCCTGCTGATTTCGACCTCGATCATCGGCGCCAACTTCGTTGAGTCGACGCCGCTGGTGATTGCCTTTCTTGCGCTGGCGTTTTTCGGTAACGGTCTGGCGTCGATCACGTGGTCGCTGGTCTCGACACTGGCCCCGGCCCGTCTGCTTGGCCTGACCGGTGGCGTGTTCAACTTCATCGGCAACTTGTCGGCGATTGCCACGCCGATCGTTATCGGCTTCCTTGCCAGCGGTGATTCATTCGCCCCGGCGATCACCTACATCGCTGTGCTCGCGCTGGTCGGCGCTTTGTCCTACGTGCTGCTGGTGGGCAAGGTCGAGCGTATCGAGTTGTAGTGCTCAGCATCGGGCGACCATAATGCCGCCCGTTCCCTCGCTCAACGGTAAAGGCTGGATATGCAGGAAGACGCTCCGGAAAAAACCAGGGAGGCCGCGCCCACCGGCACCCAGACACTGCTGCGCGGCCTCGGTGTGGTGCAGGCCGTCGCCAGCGGCGCCCGTGATCTCAAGGAAATTGCCCGGCTGATCGGTACCACGCGCAGCACCACCCATCGCCTGGCCAGTTGCCTGGTCGACGAACGCTATCTGCGTGTGGTGCCGCAGATCGGTTATCTGCTCGGGCCGAAGCTGATCGAACTGGGCTTTCAGGCACGCGAAGAGTTGCCGTTGGTGACGTTGGCCGGACCGTACCTGGATGAGTTATCGGCGCTGACCGGTGACACCGTGCATCTGGGCATCCGCGAAGGCGACGAAGTGCTGTATCTGTTGAAGAATCCTGGACGCAATGGTCCGGAGATGCGTTCGCGGGTCGGCCATCGCATGCCGCTGGTGCGCACCGGGATCGGCAAGGCGTTGATGCTTGATGACTCGCCGCAGGATTGGCAACGGCTGTACGACATCAGCCTGCCGGCGGGTGGGAAAAGTCAGTTCTGGCCGCAGCATCCCCAGCAGTCGTGGGAGCAGCTTGAGCAGCGCATGACCGAATACGTGGCGGGCGGCTACGCGTTCGATCTGGAAGACAACGAACCGTCGATCCGCTGCGTGGCGGCGCCGATTCGCGATGCGAGCAAGGGTATTGTCGCGGCGATCAGTATCGCCAGCACCGTGCCGTACATGCCGCTGGAAAAGATGGCCGAGTTGATTCCCCTGCTTAAAGGGGTCACAACCCGGCTGTCGGCGGAGCTAGGCTTGAAGGTATAAGCCTTGAAGGTTTAAGCCTTCAACGTCGCCATGTCGATGACGAAGCGGTATTTCACGTCACCGGCGATCATCCGCGCGTAGGCTTCGTTGATCTGGCGGATGTCGAGCATTTCGATGTCGCAGGTGATGTTGTGCTCGGCGCAGAAATCCAGCACTTCCTGGGTTTCGGCGACACCGCCGATCAGGGAACCGGCCAGCACACGACGGCTCATCACCAGTTTGCCGGCGTGGACCGGTGGGTTAACTGGCTCGATCAGACCGACCAGAATGTGCACGCCGTCAAACCGCAGGGTGTCGAGGTACGGATTGAGATCGTGCTGCACTGGAATGGTGTCAAGCAGGAAATCGAAATACCCGGCGGCGGCTTTCATCTGCTCGGCGTCGGTGGAGACGATCACGTGATCGGCGCCCTGACGACGGCCTTCTTCGGCTTTGCTCGCCGAGCGGGTGAACAGGGTCACTTCCGCGCCCATGGCTTTGGCAAACTTGATGCCCATGTGGCCCAGGCCACCCATGCCAAGAATCCCGACCTTGTCGCCCGCTTTGACACCGTAGTGCTTGAGCGGCGAGTAGGTGGTGATGCCGGCGCAGAGAATCGGCGCGGCGCTGGCCAGTGCCAGTTTTTCCGGAATGCGCACCACAAAGTGTTCGCTGACGACGATGCTGTCCGAATAACCGCCCATGGTGTTGCTGCCGTCCACCCGGTCTGGCGTGGCGTAGGTCATGGTCGGGCCTTCGAGGCAATATTGCTCCAGATTTGACTGGCAGGCTTCGCAGGTGCGGCAAGAGTCGACCATGCAGCCGACACCGACCAGATCGCCTACTTTATGCCGGGTGACATTCGCACCGACAGCGGTGACTTTTCCGACGATCTCGTGGCCGGGCATCAGCGGATAAACGGCGATTCCCCATTCATTGCGCGCCTGATGGATGTCGGAATGGCAGACGCCGCAGTAGAGAATTTCGATCGCCACGTCGTCGGCCCGTGGGCTGCGGCGTTCGAATTTCATTGGGGCGAGGGGCGTGGTGGCCGATTGGGCGGCATAGCCGATGGCGGTGTACATGAGTGACCTCGCAAAAGCAGTGACAAGTGAGGCGGTGCATTCTGGGCGCCGACTGAGCGTGCGGCCATGGCGATTCCTCCGGGTCTCATGCCTAATTCTCCGGCATGCAGGTTTTGACGGTCGCAGGGGGCAATGGATCTGCGATGATGTTTTCATCCCTTTTTTCCCTGATTTTTGCGAAGACTTTTTCGATGCAGTTAACTCGTCATCTTGATGCCAACGCCCGGCTGGTTTCGCTGATCGAACCGCTGGCGCTGCGTGATGGTTACAGCCAGACCGGCTTGCCCGGCGTGCAAGTGCTGCGCGCCAGTTGCGATGTCGCCCGTGGCCCGCACATTTACGAACCGAGCCTGATGATCATCGCCCAGGGCAGCAAACTGGCGTTCCTCGGCCCGCGGACCATGGAATATGGCGCCGGGCATTACCTGATTCAGGCACTGCCGGTGCCCTTCGAGTGCGAAACCTTTGCCTTGCCCGACGCACCCTTGCTCGGTGTCTCGGTGGCAATTGATCGGGTGCAGCTCGGTGAGTTGGTGCTGGCGATGGGCCTGGCGCCGGGGCGGCATATCCCGGCGCAGACGCCGGAATCGATGACCTCGGTGGTGCTCGACGATGACATGCGTGGCTGTGTCGAGCGGCTGCTCAGTTGCCTGCACGATCCGCTGGAATGCCAGATTCTCGGTCCGGCGCGGGTGCGCGAGTTGTTGTTCGTCGCGCTACGCGGGCCGCAGGCGGATGTCTTGCGCGCGCTGGTGGAACAGCAGGGGCAGTTCGCGCGGGTGGCGGCTTCGATCAGCCATTTGCACGCGCATTACACCGAGCCGTTGAACGTCGAGACCCTGGCCGGTTGCGCGAACATGAGCGTGTCGACGTTTCATGAGCATTTCAAACGCAGCACGTTATTGTCGCCGGTGCAGTATCTGAAGCGGCTGAGGTTGCTCAAGGCGCAGACCTTGCTGGTGGCCGAGGGTCTGGGCGTGGCGCAGGTGGCGCATCGGGTGGGGTATCAGAGCACGTCGCAATTCAGCCGCGAGTACAAACGTTATTTTGAGCGTAGCCCGGGGGATGAGCGCGCTGCCTAAGTCGACGAAGATCCCCTGTAGGAGTGAGCCTGCTCGCGATAGCGGTATGTCTGTGCCAATGATGCTGGCTGACACACCGTTATCGCGAGCAGGCTCACTCCTACAGTTGTTTTGTGGTGTCAGAGGAATTCTGGGCAACAAAAAGGCCCCCATGTCGGGAGCCTCTTCGTTCAGCGCATCGACTTACATGTTCGGGTAAGTTGGTCCACCAGCACCTTCCGGCGTGACCCAGGTGATGTTCTGCGCAGGGTCCTTGATGTCACAGGTCTTGCAGTGCACGCAGTTCTGGGCGTTGATCTGGAAGCGCTTTTCGCCGTCTTCCTTGGTGATCACTTCGTATACGCCGGCCGGGCAGTAGCGCTGTGCCGGTTCGTCGTAGAGCGGCAGGTTTTTGCTGATCGGAATGCTCGGATCGGTCAGCTTCAGGTGGCAGGGCTGCTCTTCTTCATGGTTGGTGCCGGAGATGAACACCGAACTCAGTTTGTCGAAGCTCAGCTTGCCGTCGGGTTTCGGGTAATCGATCTTCTTGCAGTCAGCCGCCAGCTTGAGGCAGGCGTAGTCCGGCTTGGTGTCGCGCAGGGTGAACGGCAGTTTGCCGCCGAAGATGTTCTGGTCGAGCCA
Organism: Pseudomonas sp. SWRI99; assembly: GCF_014270125.1. NCBI lineage: Bacteria > Pseudomonadati > Pseudomonadota > Gammaproteobacteria > Pseudomonadales > Pseudomonadaceae > Pseudomonas > Pseudomonas sp. SWRI99. The sequence continues at coordinate 14,720 of NZ_JABWQR010000006.1, forward strand.
GTTGAAACCACCGCCGATGATCGCGCCGTATTTGTGAATCGCCGCGCCGAAGTTGCGGCTGGCAAACAGTTCTTCGTGCAGCCAGCTGTTCTTGAATGCGTCGACGTAAGTGGTCAATTCGACTGTGCAGTCTTGCTCGGCGAACAGCGCATCAGCGACCGATTCAGCGGCGAGCATGCCGGACTTCATTGCGGTGTGGCTGCCTTTGATCTTGGCGAAGTTCAGCGTACCGAGGTCGCAACCGATCAGCGCGCCGCCCTTGAAGACCATTTTCGGCAGCGAGTTCAGGCCGCCCTTGGCAATGGCGCGGGCACCGTAGCTGATGCGCTTGCCGCCTTCCAGATACTGCGCGAGCACCGGGTGATGCTTGAGGCGCTGGAATTCGTCGAACGGCGACAGGTAGGTGTTGCTGTAGGACAGGTCAACGATCAGGCCGACGACCACCTGGTTGTTTTCCAGGTGGTAGAGGAACGAGCCGCCGGTGTTCTCGGTGCCCATGATGTCCAGCGGCCAGCCGGCGGTGTGCACCACCAGGCCTGGCTGGTGTTTCGCCGGGTCGATCTCCCAGATTTCCTTCAGGCCGATACCGTAATGCTGAACGTCGGCATCGCTGTCGAGGTTGTAGCGCTTGATCAGTTGCTTGCCGATGTGGCCACGGCAGCCTTCAGCGAACAGTGTGTACTTGCCGCGTAGTTCCATGCCCGGGGTGTACAGGCCTTCTTTCGGGTTGCCTTCGCGGTCGACGCCCAGATCACCGGTGATGATCCCGCGCACTACGCCGTTTTCGTCGATCAGCGCTTCCTGGGCGGCGAAACCGGGATAGATTTCCACCCCGAGGTTTTCGGCCTGCTGGGCCAGCCAGCGGCACAGGTTGCCCAGGGAAATGATGTAGTTGCCTTCGTTGTGCATGGTCTTGGGCACAAAGAAGTCTGGAATTTTCTGTGCGCTTTCGGCGTTTTTCAGCACGAAAATGTCATCGCGAGCGACCGGCGTGTTCAGCGGCGCGCCAAGTTCTTTCCAGTCCGGGAACAATTCGTTCAGAGCGCGCGGTTCAAACACCGCACCGGAGAGGATGTGTGCGCCGACTTCGGAGCCTTTTTCGACCACGCAGACGCTGATTTCCTTACCGGCATCAGCGGCCTTCTGCTTCAAGCGGCAGGCGGCGGACAGACCAGCGGGGCCGGCACCGACGATGACGACGTCGAATTCCATGTATTCGCGTTCCACAGGCTATCTCCTACTCAAGGCTCAACAGTTTTTTTTCTAATTTGGAGGTTGATGTCGCATCCGTATTGCCTTTACGTTAACGTCAAAGGGAATATTGGCGAATCCACCTTTCTCTCTAGGCGGCGCATTATATCTACACCACTCTCAGCGTCCAATACAAACGTTTGTTTGAATCGGCTCCAGCCCAGAGAAATCAAAGAAGCGCGGCTTATGAATGGTCATTTTGCTGTATTGACCGGAATAGGTGTTCCGGTCAAGATACGGGCGGTTTTGCGCTAGTCGTAAGCAGACTGGCGGTTTCAAGAGCACCTCTAAAGACAGGGCGCACGCAGTGGCAGGTGAGGCACAGCGCAGCTTGGGCGCGCAGTTTACACCGCGTGAAGATCGATGACTGCTCAGTCACCCCTGACGAACGGTTATCAGCCTTTGTAACGTGCAATCACCCGGCAGACCCGTCGGCGTTTTTAGAGGTGCCCTTTTAGCCTGATGAGCATCAACCGCCAGGTTCGCCTAGGCGACTTTCTTTTCACCGGAGAGTAACGAGGAATCCATGAAGGTTCTTGTAGCTGTCAAACGCGTTGTGGATTACAACGTCAAGGTTCGCGTCAAAGCGGACAATTCCGGCGTAGACCTCGCCAACGTCAAGATGTCGATGAACCCGTTCTGCGAAATCGCAGTGGAAGAAGCCGTACGCCTGAAAGAAAAAGGTGTTGCGACTGAAATCGTCGTCGTCTCCATCGGCCCGTCCACCGCTCAGGAACAGCTGCGTACCGCACTGGCTCTGGGCGCCGACCGCGCCATCCTCGTCGAATCCGCTGAAGACCTGACCTCGCTCGCCGTGGCCAGGCTGCTCAAGGCTGTGGTCGACAAGGAACAGCCTCAACTGGTGATCCTCGGCAAACAGGCCATCGACAGCGACAACAACCAGACTGGCCAGATGCTTGCTGCACTGAGCGGCTACGGTCAGGGCACGTTCGCCTCGAAAGTCGAAGTCTCCGGCGACAGCGTTGCCGTGACCCGCGAAATCGACGGCGGCGCGCAGACCGTTTCGCTGAAACTGCCAGCCATCGTCACCACCGACCTGCGTTTGAACGAGCCGCGCTACGCGTCCCTGCCAAACATCATGAAAGCCAAGAAGAAGCCTCTCGAAGTGCTGACTCCGGACGCTTTGGGCGTTTCCACCGCCTCCACCAACAAGACCCTCAAAGTCGAAGCGCCGGCTGCACGCAGCGCAGGCATCAAGGTCAAGTCGGTGGCTGAACTGGTCGAGAAACTGAAAAACGAAGCGAAGGTAATCTGACATGACTATCTTGGTAATCGCTGAACACGACAACAAAGTGCTGGCCCCGGCCACGCTGAACACCGTGGCTGCCGCGGCCAAAATCGGCGGCGACATCCACGTTCTGGTGGCAGGTCAGGGCGCAGGCCCGGTGGCCGAAGCCGCGGCGAAAATCGCTGGCGTGAGCAAAGTCCTCAACGCTGACAACGCCGCTTACGCGCACCAACTGCCGGAAAACATTGCTCCGCTGGTTGCTGAACTGGGCAAGGGTTACAGCCACATCCTGGCCGCCGCCACCTCCAACGGTAAAAACATCCTGCCGCGCGTTGCTGCTGCGCTGGACGTCGATCAGATCTCCGAGATCATCTCGGTCGAAAGCGCTGACACCTTCAAGCGTCCGATCTATGCCGGTAACGCCATCGCTACCGTGCAATCGACCGCTGCGATCAAAGTCATCACCGTGCGTGCCACCGGTTTCGACCCGGTTGCCGCTGAAGGTGGTTCGGCGGCCGTTGAAGCCGTTGGTGCTGCGCACGACGCCGGTACTTCGAGCTTCGTCAGCGAAGAGCTGGCCAAGTCCGATCGTCCGGAACTGACCGCTGCCAAGATCGTCGTTTCCGGCGGCCGCGGCATGCAGAACGGCGACAACTTCAAACACCTGTACGCCCTGGCCGACAAGCTGGGCGCTGCCGTCGGTGCTTCGCGCGCTGCGGTCGACGCAGGTTTCGTACCGAACGACATGCAGGTCGGTCAGACCGGCAAGATCGTTGCGCCTCAGCTGTACATCGCCGTCGGTATCTCCGGCGCGATCCAGCACCTGGCCGGCATGAAAGACTCCAAAGTGATCGTGGCGATCAACAAGGACGAAGAAGCGCCGATCTTCCAGGTGGCCGACTACGGCCTGGTGGCGGATCTGTTCGAAGCAATCCCTGAGCTGGAGAAGCTGGTCTAATCCGGCGGCTTCACTTATAAAGAGCCCGGCCTGATGGTCGGGCTTTTTTTTGTTTCGGATTTGACTGGGAGCGTTTCGCCATGGATCTGCGTCGCAGGTTGTTATTGGGATTGGTCCTGTTACCGGGCGTGGCCGCGGCCGCCGGCAAGTGCGAGCGCCTCGTCGTCACCGGCAGCCCGGACGCGCCGCCGTACCTGTGGCAGGATCCGCAGAATCCGAAGCAGTTGATCGGTGCCAGCGCCGATCTGTTGCAGCACGTCGCCAAGGACCTCGGCATCAAGGTTGAGTTGCTCTACGCCGGCAAACGCGCGCAAGCCCTCGATGAAGTGCGCAGCGGGCGCATGGACCTGCTGGCCGACGCGCCGCTGGTCGTCAACGAACTGGAAAACCTCGACTACACCCATCCGCCGTTGCTGGAAAATGACTACCTGGTGTGGACGCGCAAAGGCTCGACGTTGCTGTACGGCGAAGCCATGGACTTGCGCGGGCACACCGGCGGTGTGTCGGAAAAGTCTCGAATGACCCAGGCATTCAGCACTTTCGCCGAGCAGAATCTGACCCTTACCCGGACAGCCAACCTCACCCAGGCCTTTCAGAAATTGCTGCTGGGTGAAGTTGAATATGTACTCGCCGGACGTTACTCAGGCATGGCCGCCGCGCAGGCACTGGGCATGACCGAGGACCTGCTGGCCTTCGAACAACCTATCGATCGACCGGGCCTGTTCCTCGCGGTTTCCCATAACTCGGCCTGCAACGATCCGTGGTTGCGCGGACAGCTGGCAAAAAAGATGACAGAATTGCCCGCGTCCGGACTGACGGAAGCCGCGCTGCAACGCAACATCGAGCGCTGGAAGGCGCAGCAGCAACAGCCGCCACAACCTGTCAGTGCCCAAAAACAGTAGGGATTCTTAGTGAGTATTCGACCTCTTTTCGCGGCGGTGGCCGTGCTGGCCTTGGCCGGCTGCGCAACCGATCCGGCACCTAACGAACAAATGCGTTTGACCGAACAGGCCATCGCCCAGGCCAAGGCTGTCGGTGCAACGGCCGACGAAGTCCCGCAAATGCAACTGGCCGAAACCAAGTACAACCGGGCCAAAGGCAACATGGCAGACGAGTCCTATCGCAATGCGCGCATGCGCGCCGAACAGGCCGAACTGGATGCCCGTCTGGCCGAAGCCAAGGTGCTGACGCAAAAAAGCGAAGAACAACTGAACGTGCTCAATACCCGCATCGTCCGCCTGCGCAAGCAACTGCAACTCGGGGAGGCCCAATGAGCCTCAAATCCAGTGTATTCGGCGCCTTGCTCCTCGCCGGTTGCGCGAGCCTCTACGGCTGCGCCGGCCAGCACAGCGAAGCGGCCCTGCAACAGGCCGGTGCCGACTTCCAGAAAGTCAAAGAAGACTCCAACGTGCTGCGCATCGCGCCGAAAGACGTGATCCGCGCCGGAGAATCGCTGGCGCGTGCCGATCGCTTGTCGACCTATTGGGGCAGTGGTTCGGACGTGGTGCATTACGCCTACCTGAGCCAGCGCTACAGCGAAATCGCCCGTGAGCATACCAATCAGGTGCTCAACGAAGAGCGTGCAGCCAAGCTCGAACTGGAACGCCAGCGCCTGCAACTGGCCCTGCGCGAGTCGAAACTGCTGAGCGTGCAACAGCAGGGCAAGTGGCTCGAAGAACAGATCGTTGCGCTCGCTACCACGCAAACCGATCGTGGTCTGGTAATGACCCTGGGCGACGTGTTGTTCGACACCGGCCAGGCCGAGCTGAAGAACTCCGCCAACCGCGTGGTGCTGAAGATCGTGCAGTTTTTGCAGCTGAATCCGAAACGCGTGGTGCGCATCGAGGGCTACACCGACAGCACGGGCGGCAAGCAGGAAAACCTCAAGCTGTCCCGCGACCGCGCACAATCGGTGGCCGATGTGCTGATCGATTTGGGTATCGACGAAAAACGCATCCAGGTCGAAGGTTACGGCGACGAATATCCGGTGGATGCCAACGCGTCCGAACGCGGACGGGCGCAGAATCGGCGCGTGGAGATTGTTTTCTCCGACGAGAAAGGCCAGCTCGGCGCCGCCCGCTGAGGCGGCGTCATTGGGAAGCCCGGCCTGTCATGCAGAGCCGGGCTTTTTTTCGTCTGTCGACTGGCGCGCAAAACAGTACAGACAGGGGCTGACACCGCACTGTATGGTCGACTAAAGTGGCAACTGTCCCAGTACACTTCCCAACTGTTCCGGTATTGTTTCACACAAGAATAAAATGCCCGTGAAATCGAGTGCTGCGTCATGACCAATCTCTTGCTTTACCAGCGTATTGCTCAGCAACTGGCCGAAGACATCCGCCGCGGTGTCTATCAACCGGGAGAGCGCGTGCCTTCGGTGCGCAAGATGAGTTCGCAGCTCAATGTCAGTCATGCGACGGTGTTGCAGGCGTATGCCAACCTTGAAGATCAAGGGCTGATCCGCGCCCGTCCACAGTCCGGTTACTACGTCCACCAGACGCCCGCACTGACGGCGCCGACCCCGGACATCGCGCGGGTCGAACGGCCAGGACTGGTCACCCGCAGCAGCATCATTCAGCAGGTCCTGGTCGAGTCTCGCCGCGAGGGCGTGTTCCCGTTGGGCGCCGCGGTGCCCAGTGTCGATTATTTGCCGGTCCGTGCGCTGCATCAGCAACTGGCCAAGGTCACACGTTTTCATAGTCCGCGGGCGTTCAGCTATATGTTCAGCCCGGGATTCGAGCCGCTGCGGCGGCAAGTTGCGATTCGCATGCGTGACGCCGGCGTAGTGGTCGACCCCTCGGAAGTGGTGATCACCCATGGCTGCGTCGATGCCCTGCAAATGTCATTGCGCGTACTGACCCGGCCGGGCGATCTGATCGCGGCCGAATCGCCGACCTACTACGGGCTGCTGCAACTGGCTGATCTGCTGGGCCTGAAAGTCATCGAGATTCCCAGCGATCCGGCCACCGGCATGAGCCTTGAAGCGTTGCAACTGGCCGCCAACCAATGGTCGATCAAGGCACTGGTGCTGACCACAAGGCTGAGCAATCCGCTGGGCGGCACCATGCCCGAAGAGCGGCAGAAACAACTGCTGCGCCTGGCCTCGGATTTCGATATCCAGATTGTCGAAGACGACATCTACGGTGAATTGATGTTCGAGCAGGGCCGTACCAAGGCCCTCAAGGCCTACGACCGGCTTGATCGAGTGATTTACTGTTCGAGCTTCTCCAAGACGTTGTCGCCCGGCGTGCGCATCGGCTGGATGATCGCCGGCAAGTATCAGCAGGAAATCCAGCGCTTGCAGACTTTCAGTACCCATTCGGCCTGCAGCGTGACGCAGATGGCCATCGCCGCCTACCTTGAGAACGGCGGCTATGACCGGCATTTACGGTACATCCGTCAGGAATACCGAAAAAATCTCAGTGCTTTCCAGTTGGCGGTGCAGCAACACTTCCCCGAAGGCACGCAAATGTCCCGGCCCACGGGCGGTTTCATCCTGTGGGTGAGCTTGCCGGGGCGGGTCAACACGCAGGAATTGCATGTCCGCGCGTTGCAGCAGGGCATCAGCATCGCACCGGGCCTGATCTTCAGTAATACCGAGCAGTTCAACCACTGCATCCGCCTGAACTGCGGGATCCCATGGAACCGCGAGGCGGAGAGGGCGTTGATGACACTCGGGTTGCTGGCGACCCAACTGTGTCAGGAAACGGCTGGCGGATTCTGAACGAGCGGCAGGTCAGGCTTGTCTTGTCGCGCACAACAGGCGAGCATGTGGCCCTCTGCCGTTAGTCTTGTTGGGTCCATGAAAGCGATTGTTCCTGCCGCGTGGGTATTGCTGGGTTTACTGGTGATGGGTCAGGCACCCAGTGTCATGGCGGCTGCTCCCCAAGAAAAACCGGCAGCGACCCATACGACCAACAAGGCCGTCAAGACCGCGGCACCGGTGAAGAAAGCCCAGTCCAAAAAAGCCACCCCGGCAAAGAAGCGACGCCCGGTAGCTTCCAAGTCGAAATCTGCCAGCGAAGTGGCGAAAACCAAATTGCCGCCGGCAAAGCTCGATCTCAGCCTACCCAAAGACATGGTTGAAGAATTGAAGCCCAAGGGCGCAGTGGAATTGCCCAAGCGCGAGGCAATCCTGCCGCAGATGTTTGGCGAAAAAGACAGCGGCTTCCAGCTCAACGGCCGTTTGCTCAGCAACGAAATGCAATTGCAACTGCGTGAAGAACGCCGCGAAGTCGAAGGCGCTGCCCTGGATTTCGAATTCAAACAGTGACTATCAGCCACCTCTGACCGGCAGAACAGACGCTTTTCCTGTGACTGCGCAGTCACTTTCAGTTATCGCGCAAAACACGGCGCAGGCAATTTGAAACAGCCGTTTTAGCGGTTACTCTGTGCCCCGTCTCCTTTAACACATCGTCCGTCGCGAGGATTGGTTCGTCATGAAATGCCGTGAAGGCTGTGGCGCTTGCTGCATTGCCCCCTCCATCAGTTCGCCGATCCCCGGCATGCCCGATGGCAAACCTGCCGGTGAACGTTGCGTGCAACTCTCGGTCGATAACCTGTGCAATATTTTCGGTCGCCCGGAGCGCCCGCCGGTCTGTTCCGGGTTCGCTGCGGATGTTGAAGTCTGTGGCGCCAGTTCGGAAGAGGCGATCAGGTTGATCGGCTGGTGGGAGCGAATGACCGCGGCGTGATGTGTCAAACGAACGGAACTTCAACAATAAGGAATAAGACTATGGGTTCGCTGCATCGTATCGCCGTGTTGTGTGGCTTGACCGCTGTGCTCGCCACCTCGATTGCTCAGGCTGAGGACTGGAAAGTCGCCAAGAACGAACAGGGCATCAAGGTTTCCCTGAGCGAAGTGCCAGGTTCGGATTACAAGGCCTATCAGGGCGTTGCGCTGATGAAGACCACCGTCGCCAAACTGCGCGCCTTGCAGGAAGATGTCGCAGGTGCATGCGCCTGGATTCACGAGTGCAAGTCCCAGAAGCTGCTCAAGCATGAGGGCGATCAGAGCTGGACCTATTCTCAGTTCAATACGCCATGGCCGGTGACCCCGCGTGACTCGGTGTTGAAGATCACCACCCTTGAAGGCGCTGACGGCAGCCTGACCCGCAACCTTGAAGGCGTGCCGACCTATCTGCCGGAAGAGAAAGGCTTTGTGCGTGTCACCGAAGTCAAAGGCTTCTGGAAATTCGTGCCCAAGGGCGATCAGGTCGAAGTGACCTATCAGGTGCACACCAATCCTGGCGGCAGTGTGCCGGCGATGGTGGCTAACAAGTTCGTTGTCGACGCGCCGTTCAACACGCTCAAAGCGCTGAAAGAACGCGCCGAGAAATAATTGCCGCACCGACTGCAAAACGCCCCGACCGGTTCGGGGCGTTTTGTTTGGTCTTTATATTGTGTTTCCAGATATGCGTTGCACGAAATTTTCACAAAGTGTCCAAGACAATTCGCCCGCACTTTTGCACGTTGTCTCGCCTGTGCTGCTTTAAATGAAAGTGTCAGCGGGCAGGGCAGTAATCAATGGCAATGGTGTGGATGATCGTGCAACATTTGCGCACTGCGCACGCCCCGGGGTCTGGAATGACCAATAGAGGGCATGGCGCCGCTGTATTTTTGCAACTTCAACTTCCAATGGGTCCTAAAACGACATGGCAAACCCGGACGCCCTGAATCAGCAGCGATCTTCTGCTCGCCTGCTGCAACCGACCGTCAAATCGCATCTGGCCTACACGCTGCTTTGTGCGCTGGTCATGATGGTGATGTTTTCCGTGCTGCGCCTCGCGCTGCTGGTCTACAACCGCGAGATGATCCTCGACACTCCGGCTTCGACGTTCCTCGAAGCCTTCGCCAATGGCCTGCGTTTTGACCTGCGCCTGGTGGTCTACCTGTGCATTCCGCTGGTGCTGTCGCTGTTCAGCGCCCGCGCCATGGCGGCACGCGGCTTCTTCCGTCTGTGGCTGACGGTCGCTTCGAGCATCGCGCTGTTCCTCGGCCTGATGGAGATGGACTTCTACCGCGAGTTCCACCAGCGCCTCAACGGCCTGGTGTTCCAGTACGTGAAAGAAGACCCGAAAACCGTGATGAGCATGCTCTGGTACGGTTTCCCGGTGGTGCGCTATCTGCTGGCGTGGGTCATCGGCACGGTCATTCTGACCCTGGCGTTCAAGGGCGCCGACCGCGCCACACGTCCGCGCGGGCCATTCAGCGGCGGCAGTGTCAGCAGCCGTCAGGTGGCGCCGTGGTACACCCGTCTGGCGGTGTTCGTGGTTTGCCTGCTGATCTGCGTGGTTGCCGCGCGTGGCACCCTGCGTCAGGGCCCGCCCATGCGTTGGGGCGATGTCTACACCACCGATTCGAACTTCGCCAACCAGCTCGGCCTCAACGGCACGCTGTCACTGATCGCCGCCGCCAAATCGCGCATGGGCGAAGACCGTGACAACATCTGGAAAGCCACGCTGCCGCAAGAACAGGCGCAGCAAGTGGTGCGCGACATGCTGGTGATGGCCGACGAGAAACTGGTCGATGCCGACATCGCCGCGGTGCGCCGCGATTACACGCCACCGGCCGACAAGACCCTGCCGATCAAGAACGTCGTCGTGATTCTGATGGAAAGCATGGCCGGTCACTCGGTGGGTGCGCTGGGTGCGCCGGGCAATATCACCCCGTACCTGGACAAGCTGTCGAAAGAGGGTCTGCTGTTCGACCGTTTCTTCTCCAACGGCACCCACACTCACCAGGGCATGTTCGCGACCATGGCCTGCTTCCCCAATCTGCCAGGTTTCGAATACCTGATGCAGACGCCGGAAGGCAGCCACAAGCTGTCGGGCCTGCCGCAGTTGCTCAGCGCCCGTGACTACGACGACGTCTATGTCTACAACGGCGACTTCGCCTGGGACAACCAGTCGGGTTTCTTCAGCAACCAGGGCATGACCAACTTCGTTGGCCGTAACGACTTCGTCAACCCGGTGTTCTCCGATCCGACCTGGGGCGTGTCCGACCAGGACATGTTCGATCGTGGCCTGCAGGAGCTCAAGGCGCGGGAAAACGGCAAGCCGTTCTATGCGCTGTTGCAGACGCTGTCCAACCACACGCCATACGCCTTGCCGACGCCATTGCCGGTCGAGCGCGTCACTGACCGTGGCAGCCTCAACGAACACCTGACTGCCATGCGCTACTCCGACTGGGCGCTGGGGCAGTTCTTCGAGAAGGCGCGCAAAGAGAAGTACTTCAACGAAACCCTGTTCGTCATCGTCGGCGACCACGGCTTCGGCAACGAGCGCCAGATCACCGAGATGGACCTGGGCCGCTTCAACGTACCGATGCTGATGATTGCGCCGGGCATCCAGGAAAAATTCGGCACCCGTGACCACACCGTAGGCACGCAGATCGATATCGTGCCGACCATCATGGGTCGTCTCGGTGGCGAAGTGCGTCACCAGTGCTGGGGCCGCGATCTGCTCAACCTGCCGCAAGGCGATACCGGTTTCGGCGTGATCAAACCGTCGGGCAGCGAGCAGACCACCGCCATCGTCACGGCCGATCAGATTCTTGTGCTGCCGCGTGACAAGGACATGAGGCCGAAGATCTGGCAATACCAGCTCGGTGCCAACCCGCACGCCGAAGTGGTGCCCAATGCACCGCGTACCGCTGAACTCAAACTCAAGCTGGAGTCGTTCCTGCAAACGGCGACCAAGAGTCTGATGGATAACACCGCCGGTGTGATCCACGGCAAACCGGACTGATGACTCGGTAAAGTCCATGCAATAAAAAAGAGGCCCTTGAAAAAGGGCCTCTTTTTTTACCGCTTCAAATCGTCATATCTTGCCGAGTAACAACAGCACCAGCAGCACGACCAACACCACGCCGATAATGCCCGACGGGCCATAACCCCAACTTCTGGAGTGCGGGAAGACCGGCAGACCACCGATCAGCAACAGGATCAGGATGATGATTAGAATTGTGCCCATGGGTGATTTCCTTGTTCAGAGTCTGGAAGAGTCTTGATGCTCAGTGGGCAGCTGGAGAGCAACTAAATTCCAGCCGGCTTACATGTTCCGACGTGTTCCAATGAAAAAAGATTCAATGTTTTTTTAATGTATTTGGATTGCTCGGTTATTTCGTTTTGAGCGAAAAGATCGCAGCCTCGCTGCACGCGACAGCGCCTACAGGGATTCATCGAAAATTAGCGCAGGCGCTGATCTTTTGATCCTGCATTCAGCAATCTGATGGAGCGTGGGCGCGCACGCTTCCTTCGCTACACTCCGCGCATCTTCCCCGGAACAACAAGGCTGTCTGTTATGCAAAATCGCATGATGATCACTGGCGCAGGCTCAGGCCTGGGTCGCGAAATCGCACTGCGCTGGGCGCGCGAAGGCTGGCACCTGGCCTTGTCCGACGTCAGCGAGCCCGGCCTGCAGGAAACCCTGAAAATGGTCCGCGAGGCGGGGGGCGACGGTTTTATCCAGCGCTGCGACGTGCGCGATTACAGCCAGCTCACCGCGTTCGCCCAAGCCTGCGAAGAGAAGCTTGGCGGCATCGACATCATCGTTAATAACGCCGGTGTGGCCTCAGGTGGTTTCTTCAGTGAACTGTCGCTGGAAGACTGGGACTGGCAGATCGCGATCAACCTGATGGGGGTGGTCAAAGGCTGCAAAGCGTTCTTGCCGCTGCTGGAGCAAAGCAAGGGCAAGATCATCAACATCGCGTCCATGGCCGCCTTGATGCAAGGCCCGGCCATGAGTAACTACAACGTGGCCAAGGCCGGCGTGGTGGCGTTGTCGGAAAGTCTGTTGATTGAACTGGCACAGCAGGAAGTGGCCGTGCACGTGGTCTGTCCATCGTTCTTCCAGACCAACTTGCTTGACTCTTTCCGCGGTCCGACCCCAGCCATGAAAGCGCAGGTCGGTAAACTGCTGGAAAGTTCACCAATCAGCGCCGCCGACATTGCCGACTACATTTATCAGCAAGTTGCCGCTGGCGAATTCATGATTCTGCCCCACGAACAAGGGCGCATGGCCTGGGCCATCAAACAGAAAAACCCGCAACTGCTCTACAACGAAATGACCACCATGGCCGATAAAATGCGTGCCAAGGCCAAACAAAACAACGCTTGATCTTGTTCCCTGCACGCCGCGTCGTTAGGGTGACCGCCATGGTCACCCTGTCGAGACGCATCAATGCTCAATTACCTGTGGTTCTTCCTTGCGGCGTTGTTTGAAATCGCCGGTTGTTTCGCTTTTTATCTGTGGTTGCGTCAGGGCAAAAGCGCTTTATGGGTGATTCCCGCAGTGCTCAGTCTGACTGTATTTGCGCTGTTACTCACCCGCGTCGAAGCCGCTTACGCCGGTCGTGCCTATGCCGCTTATGGCGGGATTTATATCGTCGCCTCGATCGGCTGGCTGGCGGTGGTGGAGCGCGTGCGTCCTTTGGGATCGGACTGGATCGGTATGGCGCTGTGCGTCATCGGCGCCAGTGTGATTCTGTTCGGGCCGCGATTTTCCGCCGCTTGAGGTGTTTGTGGGAAGCGTCTGAAGGCTTGGTTCTGTCTGGTGTGTAGGGCAAAACTGATTTGTCGGCTACGGATTGTGCAGCGCCGCCAAGCCGCGCATCTTCAGGGTTTGTTAATCCTGAAGGACGAATCCCATGCTTGTACTCAGCCGTGTTGTCGGTGAGCTGATTTCAATCGGAGACGACATTACCTTGCGCGTGCTGTCGGTGAACGGTGGCAGTGTGCGCTTTGGTGTCGAGGCACCGCAGGAGGTCAATGTGCACCGCGCGGAAGTTTACCAGCGCATCCAGCGCAAACGCGCCGTCGAAAAGGCCCGCTGAGGGCCTCAGTCGAAAAGATGTTTGGGCACGTCGTGCTTTAGCATCAGTTGACACTGCTCGCTTTCCGGGTCGAAGACGATCAGCGCCTGGCCTTTGGTCAGCGCCTGCCGCACGCGCAATACGCGGGTTTCCAGCGGCGTGTCGTCGCCATTGTCGGTGCCGTCGCGGGTGACGAAATCCTCGATCAGGCGGGTGAGGGTGTCGACTTCAAGAGCGTCGTAGGGAATGAGCATGGGCACCTCGGCTGGATCAATGGCGCGATGCTACGGCGATTGGGTTTTGTCTGCCAGTTTTCTAGCCTGTGCCGGCCCGTTCGCGAGCAGGCTCGCTCCCACATGGAAGTACGGTCTCCTGTGGGAGCGAGCCTGCTCGCGAAAGCGTCAACAAGGATCAACTGTCGGAACGCTGCCCCACCAGACTGTCCACCGAAGGCACCCGGGTGTCGCTTTCCATCTGCGTTTCATGTTCGATCTGGTGGCTGAAGCGGTCGAGCGACGCATTGGCTGGCGCCGCATCGCTGGCAAACACCGGCGGGCTGAGAATGTAGGCCCCGAGCAAACGGCTCAGCGCCGCCAGACTGTCGATGTGCGTGCGTTCATAGCCGTGGGTCGCATCGCAGCCGAAGGCGAGCAGGGCGGTGCGGATGTCGTGGCCGGCTGTCACCGCCGAGTGCGCGTCACTGAAGTAGTAGCGGAACAGATCCCGGCGCACCGGCAGTTCATGCTCACCGGCCAGGCGCAGCAGATGCCGGGACAAGTGATAGTCGTAAGGCCCGCCGGAGTCCTGCATCGCCACACTGACGGCATGTTCGCTGGAGTGCTGGCCCGGCGCGACCGGCGCAATGTCGATGCCGACGAATTCGCTCACGTCCCACGGCAGGGCCGCCGCCGCGCCACTGCCGGTTTCCTCGGTGATGGTGAACAGCGGATGGCAGTCGATCATCAGTTCCTGCCCGCTGTCGACGATGGCTTTGAGTGCGGCGAGCAGCGCCGCGACCCCCGCCTTGTCATCCAGGTGGCGCGCACTGATGTGGCCGCTTTCGGTGAATTCCGGCAGCGGGTCGAAGGCGACGACGTCACCGATGCTGATGCCCAGGGACTCGCAATCGGCCTTGGTTGCGCAATAGGCGTCCAGGCGCAGTTCGACGTGATCCCAACTGATCGGCATCTCATCGACCTGGGTATTGAAGGCGTGTCCGGAGGCCAGCAAGGGCAGGACACTGCCGCGAATCACGCCGTTGTCGGTGAACAGGCTCACGCGACTGCCCTCAGCAAAACGGCTCGACCAGCAGCCGACCGGGGCGAGGGTCAGGCGGCCATTGTCCTTAACCGCGCGCACGGCAGCGCCGATGGTGTCCAGGTGGGCCGAAACGGCGCGGTCAGGACTGCTTTTTTTGCCCTTGAGCGTGGCGCGAATGGTCCCGCGGCGGGTCATTTCAAAAGGAATGCCAAGCTCCTCCAGCCGTTCGGCGACATAGCGCACGATGGTGTCGGTGAACCCTGTAGGGCTGGGAATGGCGAGCATTTCCAGGAGGACTTTCTGCAGGTAATTCAGATCCGGTTCAGGGATGTGTGTGGTCATGGAAACTCCTGATGGGTTGAGCACACCGATGGTTTCGATGAGGGGGGAAATTTGTGGCGCCTGAGGGGCCCTTTCGCGAGCAAGCTCGCTCCCACATTTGGAAGGCATTCCCTTGTGGGAGCGAGCCTGCTCGCGAAGGCGTCAGCCCGAACAATGAAGATTCACGAGATCGCCGGCTGACTGTGCGGAAACAACAGATCGACAAACCGCTCCGCCGTCGGCTGCGGTTCATGGTTGGCCAACCCGGCGCGTTCGTTGGCTTCGATAAACACGTAGTCCGGCTGATCCGCCGCCGGCACCAACAGGTCGAGACCGACCATTGGAATATCCAGCGCCCGCGCTGCGCGCACCGCAGCATCCACCAGCGTGGGATGCAGAATCGCCGTGACATCCTCCAGCGTGCCACCGGTGTGCAGATTGGCGGTGCGCCGCACGAACAAATGCTCGCCCGCCGGCAGAACGCTGTCGTACCCATAGCCGGCCGCCTGTAGCGTGCGCTCGGTTTCCTGATCCATCGGGATTTTGCTCTCGCCACCCGTGGCGGCCTGACGGCGCCGGCTCTGCGCCTCGATCAGCGCGCGAATCGAATGCTGGCCGTCGCCGACCACTTGCGCAGGTTTGCGAATCGCCGCCGCAACGACCTCAAAACCAATCACCAGAATGCGCAGGTCGAGCCCCTCATGAAAGCTCTCCAGCAACACGCGAGCGTCAAATTGCCTGGCGGTTTCGATGGCTTGCTGCACCTCTTCGATGCTGCGCAAATCCACCGCCACGCCCTGACCCTGTTCACCGTCGAGAGGTTTGACCACCACCCGCTGATGCTCATCGAGAAACGCCAGGTTGTCGTCGGCATTGCCTGCCAGCTGCTGCGCGGGCAAGTTCAATCCGGCGCCTTTGAGTACTTTGTGGGTCAGGCTTTTGTCCTGGCACAGGGTCATGCTGATGGCACTGGTCAGGTCGCTCAACGACTCACGGCAACGCACCCGGCGCCCGCCGTGGCTGAGGGTGAACAGCCCGGCGTCGGCGTCATCGACCTGCACATCGATGCCGCGCCGATGGGCTTCTTCGACAATGATCCGCGCATACGGGTTGAAGTTGGCTTCCGGCCCCGGGCCGAGAAACAGCGATTGGTTGATGCCATTCTTGCGCTTGATCGCGAAGGTCGGCAGGTTGCGGAAACCCAATTTGGCATAGAGGTTTTTCGCCAGGCGATTGTCATGCAGCACCGACAAATCCAGATAGGCCAGACCGCGACTCATGAAGTGCTCGACCAGATGCCGTACCAACACTTCGCCCACGCCGGGACGCGTGCAATGCGGATCGACCGCCAGGCACCACAGGCTGCTGCCGTGTTCCGGGTCGTTGAAGGCATTCTGATGGTTTAGCCCCATGACGCTGCCAATCACTGCGCCGCTGTCTTCATCCTCGGCCAGCCAATACACCGGGCCGCCCTGATGATGCGGGGTGAGTAACTCGGGATCGATCGGCAGCATGCCGCGCGCCTGATACAAACGATTGATGCCTTGCCAGTCCGCCTCGCTCTGCGCGCGGCGGATGCGGAAACCGCGAAACACCCGGGTCGCCTGGCGGTAATCGCTGAACCACAGACGCAAGGTGTCGGACGGATCGAGAAACAATTGCGTCGGTTCCAGGCCCAGAATCTGTTGCGGCGCGGCGACGTAGAGCGCGATGTCGCGCTCGCCTGGTTGCTCGTTGAGCAACTCCTGCGCCAGCGAGGCCGGATCGGGAAACGTGTGGCCGATCAGCAGCCGGCCCCAGCCGCAATGCACGGCAATCGGCGCGGTGGCCGGTTCGCTGCCGTCTTCGGCCAGGCGCGCCTGCAAACGTTCATACGAGGGCGACTGACCACGTAGCAGGCGTTGGTTGATGGACGTGGGGTGGGGTTTCATCGATCAGATTCCTTGTTCACTGAGCCACAGGTTCAGGGCCGCCAGTTGCCACAGTTTCGAACCGCGCAACGGGGTCAACTGGCCTTGCGGATCAGTCAAAAGCTTGTCGAGCATGGTCGGGTTGAACAGGCCGCGATCCTGGCTGGGATCAAGCAACAGGTCGCGTACCCAATTGAGCGTGTCGCCCTGCAAGTGCTTGAGGCCCGGTACCGGGAAGTAGCCTTTCTTGCGATCGATCACTTCGCTTGGAATGACTCGACGCGCAGCTTCCTTCAGCACTTGCTTGCCGCCATCGGGCAGCTTGAATTTGCCCGGAACGCGGGCCGACAGTTCGACCAGTCGATAATCCAGAAACGGCGTACGCGCTTCCAGACCCCAGGCCATGGTCATGTTGTCGACGCGTTTGACCGGGTCATCGACCAGCATCACCGTGCTGTCCAGGCGTAAGGCTTTGTCCACCGCGGCATCGGCGCCAGGCTGGGCAAAGTGCTCTTTGACGAAGTCGCCGGCCGCATCGTGGCCGACCAGCCATTTCGGCTGCACGGTCGCCGCGTAGTCGTCGTAGCTGCGATCGAAGAACGCATCGCGATAGGCGGCGTAAGGATTCGCCGCGCCGTCGACTTGCGGGTACCAGTGGTAACCGGCGAACAACTCATCCGCGCCTTGGCCGCTCTGTACCACTTTGCAGTGCTTGGCCACTTCCCGGGACAACAGATAGAAAGCGATGCAGTCGTGGCTGACCATCGGCTCGCTCATCGCGCGGAACGCGGCGGGCAGTTGCTCGATGATTTCCTTCTCGTCGATTCGCAACTGATGGTGGCGGGTGCCGTAGTGCCTGGCGATCAGGTCCGAATACTGGAACTCATCGCCGCGTTCGCCACCGGCGTCCTGGAAGCCGATGGAGAAGGTCGACAGGTTCTCAACGCCGACTTCGCGCAGCAGACCGACGAGCATGCTCGAATCGACACCGCCGGACAGCAGCACACCGACGTCGACCGCTGCACGCTGCCGAATCGCCACCGCTTCGCGGGTGCTGTCGAGCACACGATCGACCCAGTCTTCGAGGTTGAGGTTTTTCTCGTCCTCGCGCGGGCCGTAGGGCAGGGTCCACCAGGTTTTCTGTTCGGTGCGGCCATCGGCCTCGACGCGCATCCAGGTGGCTGGCGGCAGTTTTTCGATACCCGCCAGCAGGGTGCGCGGTGCCGGTACCACCGCGTGGAAATTCAGGTAATGGTTGAGCGCTACCGGATCGAGGATCGGGTTGATGTCGCCGCCCTTGAGCAGTGCCGGCAATGCCGAGGCAAACCGCAGGCGTTGCCCGGTCCGCGACAGGTACAACGGCTTGACGCCGAGACGGTCGCGGGCGATGAACAGACGCTGGTTGTCACGCTCCCAAATGGCAAAGGCAAACATACCGTTAAGCTTGGGCAGCAGCGCTTCGCCCCAGGCGTGATAGCCCTTGAGCAACACCTCGGTGTCACCGCCGGAATAGAAGGCGTAACCCAGCGCTTCGAGTTCAGCGCGCAATTCGGGGAAGTTGTAAATTGCCCCGTTGAAGGCCAGTGACAGGCCCAACTGACTGTCGATCATCGGCTGCGCCGAGCCGTCCGACAGGTCCATGATTTTCAGGCGTCGATGGCCCAGGGCAATCGGCCCTTGGGCATGAAAGCCCCACGCGTCAGGGCCGCGAGGCGCCAGGTGATGGGTGATTCGCTCGATGGCTGCAAGGTCTGCAGGTTGTTGATCAAAACGTAACTCGCCAGCTAATCCACACATAAAGTCCTTACCGGTTTTTCCGTTGGGGAGGGGTCAAGCCGTACCGCGCAAAAAGAGCGGGTACTCAGAAACTGACCCGCCTCGGTATGTGGAGTTTTAGATCGATAAGTTATAAGCAGGCTTGGCAGGCGTGCGCCCGGCCGTCACGGGGGCGACACCGTTTGGCTCAGAGATTTGTCGCCGGGTGGTGGTAGCGGGGTATTTTATTGATGACAAATGCTGTTGGTTTGCGGCCGGGCAGACCCGGTTTTTTGAATTATTAATGGGGCAGTAATCTCGCTAAGGTCAAAGGCCGAAACCCGCAATCAATAAAGGACTATTGCCGATGCCTGCCACGGAGAAGAAACAGGACCTGCCTCAAGGGTCGATACTCAACACCCTACTGGACGCCACGGGCGACCTCGATACCGCCGAGGCCCTGCAAAAGTGCCTGCCGGCGTCTTTGCTCAAAGCCTCCACCGCGACGCTGGCCGATATCGATCAGACCGCGCGGGATTTGCACGACATTCAGCTCAAAGTCGACAAGGATCTGGCCGGGCTCAAACCGTTACACAGCTTTTGCATCAACGCACTGAACGAAGCGTTGCAGCGCAAATGGCCGGCGAAGTACGACGTCGAGCAGGATTTGCTGAGCATGCCGGGCGATCCGTGCGGCTGTCCGCCGTCGTCTGTCAAGGATGGTATCGAAACCATCAAACACTCCACGCAATCCCTGTTGCAGGGGGCAATGCAGAATTTCAGCGAAGACGAGGAGGGCGCTGATGCGTTTCCCGATGGCAGTGTGGTGCGCGTCAAAGCGGCGCCTGGCGGGGTGAAAGACTTGACCCCCGCGGCGTTCGCCGCCTTCTGCCGCGAGCTGGATCTTGGCAGACAATACCAGGAGCATTTTCAGCAGGTCTTTGGCCTTCGGGACGAAGATGGCAAGGTCGTGGCAACCAGCTCGATGACCCGCGATATCGCGAGCATGAAGAAGCTGCTGTTGCAGTTCGATACCCATCTGGCTTCGCTCAAGGGCCACATCACGCCAGCCGGCTTGCGCATGCTGCAGGACTTGATCAAGGCCGAAGGCGTGGTATCGGCGAAGAGCCTGCGCTACGGCGGGCGCACGATGATCATGCAAGGCCTTGAGGTCATGGACGCTTGCGTGTGGGGCGTCGTGGTGTTTTCCGCGCGGTCGGTGGAGCAATACCCGGATGAATGGTGCCTGGTGTATATGGCCGGCGAACCCGACCGGCCGCTTTACGAATACTCCAGTTTCAGCGCCTTCAAGCGATACCTGACTCAGCAGTTGCAGCTCAAGCCGTTTCAGGAGTATTTCGCGCAAAGTCTGGACGAAGATGCCAAGGCGGATTTTTTCAAAAGCTTTAGCGACACCCAAAAGCTGGGCACCGTCCGGCAGCTGTCGATCACCACACCACTGTTTGAATTCATGGTGCAGAGCCACGTCGGCAAGTTGCAGCTCGACGCCCGCAAACTGGCAGTGCCGACCGCTGATATCGATGAAGATGTTCGGCAAAAACGCTTGCTCGATTTTCTCCAGATGGGCGTAACCGTGGCATCGGTGGCGGGCTTGTTTGTGCCGGTGCTTGGGCAACTGATGATGGGCGTTGCGGTCGGGCAACTGCTTGGCGAGGTGTACGAAGGCGTCGAAGACTGGCGTCGCGGCGATCATCAGCAAGCCCTGTCTCACCTGCTCAGCGTGGCCGAGAACATCGCGCTGATGGCTGCGTTTGCTGGCGGGCAAAAAGCGCTGGGGGCATTGGGCAGAAAGCTCGTGCGTTCACACCCGGAATTTTTCGGCCAGTTCACCGCCATCCTCAACCGGGCCGGCAAGCCGCGCCTGTGGAAACCCGATTTGAGCGTCTATGAACGTAGCCTTCCGGCAGGGCTGACCGTGGCGGATGGCTCCACGGAGTTTTACCGGATCGGTGACAAGACCCTTGGCCGTGTCGATCATCGCTTCCTTGCCGGCAGCCATGACTCCGAGACGAACGTCTGGCGCCTTGAGCACGCCAGCCGTGCGCAGGCGTATTCCCCTGAACTGACGCGGCACGTCGAAGGCGGCTGGCAGCTTCCCGATGAAAGGACTGAAGAATGGGCCGGCAGCGCCTACCCGCTCAAGCGCATCGATCCGCACTTGAGTGAATTCGTCGACACCGACCTGGACATGATGCGCCGGCTCAGCGACACCTCGTACGAAACCTTGCACCGCGTCTTCAGCGACAACCTGAGCCTGCCGGTGCGATTGCGCGATACCGTGGAACGCGTGCGCATCGGCCGCCAGTTAAGTGAGTTGGCGCGCGAGCTGCAGAGCGGCGAGATTCATTCGGGGCAGTCCGTCGAGGAGCAGTTGCATGCCTTGCCGAAACTGCCGGGCTGGCCAACTGACCGCTACATTGAAGTGATGCGTGCCGAAGGTTCAGTCAAAGCGGCCTATCCGCCGACCAGGGTGGCCGACGATCAACTTTGCGTCGAAGTCGACGAAGACCAGTTGGCCCAGGGGCAGTTGCTGCAAACGGTCATCGACGGTCTGTACCCGCACGAAGTCGACACTTTGCTCGGCAGCAAGGTTGCGCAAGGCGCTCAAGAGTCAGCGTTGGCGAAAAAACTCGGTACGGCGCTGGAGGCGGACCATCGCGCGGTGTTCGAGCACATGTACCGGCGTTATGACCAGAGTGAAGCAGCGGATGTGCTGACACTGCGCGCGGTCTATGCCGGCCTCCCGCAGCGCGTTGCGCAAACGCTGATCGACCGCGCGCCCAGTGTTGAGCGGTTGTCCCTGCGCTCGGCCGATCGCGTACCGCTGCGCCTGGGACAGCAGGCCAGCGAGCAGCTCGCCAGGGTACGGCTCGATCGTGCCCTGACGGGATTGCACTGGCCGTGGATCGCCACGGCCGATACCGACAAACTGGCGATTCAATTGCTGTCACGCTTGCGTGGCTGGGAGGCCGGGCTGCGTCTGGTGATGCGGGACAAAACGCTCACCGGACCGGTGCTGGAAGCCATCGGCGCCGAAACAGCGACCGCCGCCGACACCTGTTCGCTAGTGAAGTCCGGCGCAGGCTACGAAGCATTCGGCGGCGACGGCAAATCGCTGGGCAAAGTGGCAGCGGGCCCCGACGCGCTCTATACCGCTGTCCTCAAGGCATTGCCCGCGCGCCAGCGAATCGCCGTCGGATTTGCCGACCCGTCACCCGCCGAGGCTGCACGGTTGCGCAGCCAGTTGCTCGATGCCGCGCTGGCCGAGCGCGAGGCCAGCGCGCAGACATTGGTCAGCGGCAAGTTTACCGAGCGGCTCGTCGAACCCGCGTGCATCCAGGGCGATCAGCCACCTGCGATCAATCATCCCCGAGCCTTGTTGCGCAAAGTGCGCAAGTTGTATCCGCGGCTGAGTGAAATCGAGGCCGGACAATTGCTCGATGAGCTGGGTGATGATCCGCTGAGCCGCGCGACCCGTGTCCGCGCCTTGCGTCAGGATTTGCTCAAACTGCGTGATGCGTTGTTTGCGTGGAGTGAGGATGAAGCCGCCATGCGCGCGCTGGGCGGCGACTGGGGCGAGATGCGACACGGCCGCAAGACGGTCGCCGAGATGATCGAGGAGGCTTTTCGACGGATTTCTGTGGCTGAAAACGATCAGGGTGAATCTGTCTGTGCGCTCAACCTCGACAAGATGCGCGTCGGCAAACTGCCAACCTTGCCGCCGGGGGTGAGCTTCGATCACATCGAGCGATTGTCGCTGCGGGAAATGGAGCAGGGCGATGACGTCGTGTACTTCCTCAAAGCGTTCAAGCAGCTCGAGTCACTGGAACTGGACCACAACAAAATCACGCGCCTGCCGGAAGTCCTGTCGCATATGCCCAGGCTCGGTCGCTTGAGTCTGGCGAACAATCAGCTGCGGTTGACCGAGCAGACACTGGTAAAACTCAACGGGTTGCGCACCCTGCATCACCTGAACCTCAACGCTAATCCACTGGGGGCCACGCCGGATATCGGCAGCATGGTCAAGCTGCGGCAATTGCTGCTGCGCGAGACCGGCCTTACGGAGCTGCCCAAGGGCCTTGAGCTGCCCGCGCATCTTGACTGGATCAACCTGAGCGATAACCAGATCAAGGAATTGCCGCTCTGGCTGTTCCGCACCTCGAGACGCTTCAGTCAGTCCGTTGATCTGAGCCGCAATCCATTGTCCAGAACCAGCGCGACGCACCTTGAGACGTATCGCAAGAATTACGGCGTCGGCATGGGGTATCTGGCGGACGACATTGCCCGCCTTGACGAGCAAAAGGCTCGCTCACTCTGGTTTACCGAGACCGCAGGCGAGGTCGGCGCGACACGTGAGCGGATCTGGACGGCATTCAAAGAGGAACCGCGAGCCGAAGCGTTGTTCCATTTGCTGGCGGTGCTGGGCGATACCGCCGGTGGCACCAAGGGCAGCGCTGATCTGCAACGCCGTGTCTGGACGGTACTTGAGGCTGCGGAAACTGACGCTGGGTTGTGCGACCAACTGCTGGACATAGCGGCCAACCGGATGATCTGTACCGACAGCGCGGCGGTCAATTTCAGCCACCTTGAAGTTGCGGTGGAGGTCAATCGATTGACCAACGCAGCCTCCGGTGAGATCACAGCCAAACCGCTGTTGAAGCTGCTGCGCGGTCTTTTCAGACTGGACCAACTCAACGCAATTGCCGAGGAGCATGCCGCCAAAGTCAAAGCCGATGCACTGGAGGTGAATCTGGCTTTTCGCATCGGCCTGGCCGAAACGATGGACCTGCCCGGTCAGCCGCGGCACATGCTCTTCAGTGAACAGGCGAAGGTGACTGCTGCCGATCTGGAGGCAGCGAAGAGCCGCGTCAGTGCCGCTGAACTTTCTCCTGAACTGTTGAAGTTCATGCTGCGCCAGCCGTTCTGGAGCGATTACCTCAAACGCACATTTCCCCGTCAGTTCTCGCCTATCGATGAAAAGTTCGCGGCGAAACTCGAGCGGGAGTTTGAAGGGGCGACCAAATTGTCATCGGCCGACTACCTGAGTAAGGTGGACGCCATCAAGCTCGATCGCGAACAGGCTGAAGAGGCGGTACTCCAGCGCCTGACCGACGACGCCGTTCGTCTGGCCGATCTGGGCATCTGCATGATGCCCGAGGCCTGAGCGGTTATTGGCCGCGAATCAGCCGGCGCAGGGCGAAGCGGTTGGGGTGACAGGCTTCGGCCACTGGGCGTGGCAGGGGCAGCGGTTCATTGTCCAGCCACGCCGCGAGCAGTTCGCCGGACAGCGGCGCGGTAATCAAACCGCGCGAGCCGTGGCCGCTGTTGACGTACAGACCATCGAGCCATGGGCAAGGCGTGTCCGGTACTTGTCGGGCATCCTTGCTCAGCGCCGCGTAGGCATGGTTGAACGCTTCGAGGTCAGCGAGCGGGCCGACGATGGGCAGATAATCCGGGCTGGTGCAGCGGAACGCCGCGCGTCCCTGAAGGCTGTCGAGCGGCAACTCGGCGATGTTCAGGCGCGCGACCAGATCGCGGGAAATCTCTTCGAGCATCGCCAGATTGCCCTGGTGCTCGGCGAGGGTCGGCGTCAGGTCGTCGCTGTGGAAAGCGAAACTGGCGCCGAGAGTGTGTTCGTCCAATCGGGCCGGGGCGACGTAGCCTTCGGCACAGACCACCGTGGTCAGCGCCTGACTCTGCGCGGTCTGCGTGAGCCGGGTGATCTGTCCGCGAATGCGTTTGAGGGGCAGCTCGGCAGTTTGCTCGAAGCGCTTGATCTCTGCCGCCCCGGCCAGCACCACGACGGGCGCGCTGGCGAGCAGGTGCTCGCCGTCGAACGCTTGCCACTGATCATTGACCTTGCGCAGTTGCAGCACGTCGCGATGGGGGAGCAGCTCAATATTCGGCTGCGTCGCTTGCGCCTGACACAACGCCGGCGGATGCACCCAGCCCCCTTCGGGGTAATACAGACCCCCGCAGTTCAGGCCCACGCCCGCGACAGCCTGCGCTTGTGGCGGGTCGAGCCAGTGCAGCAGGTCCTCGGGGAAGGCGGCCGCCAACTGCGCGTGACGCTCGGCTTCCTTGGCATTGAACGCCAGTTGCAGCACACCGCAGTCGTCCCAGTCGGTGCCGCGTTGCAGCGATTCGAGCAGCCGGCGGGTGTAACCGAAACCGCTGAGGATCAGTTGCGACAGCGCCGTGCCGTGGGCGGACAGTTTCAGGTACAGCACGCCCTGCGGATTGCCCGACGCTTCTTGCGCCACCGCGTCGTGCCGCTCGAGCAGCGTCACCTGCCAGCCTCGTGCGGCGAGACTCGATGCGCTGGCGCAGCCGGCCAGACCGGCGCCGATCACCAAGGCCCTTCGCTCGCCACTCATCGGGGCAGGGCGTGCAAACCATGGCTTTGCCGGGGCGGGCGCTGCGACCTCTGGCGGCCAGCCGAGAAACTCGCCACGCAGAATCTCCCATTTATGCCCGATGCCCGGCGTGCGCTTCATTTTGAACCCGGCGGCATTGAGCAAACGCCGCACCCAGCCGGTGCTGGTAAATGTGCTGAGGGTCGCGCCCGGCGCCGCGAGCCGCGCCAGTTCGACGAAAAGTTCTGCAGTCCACATGTCGGGGTTTTTCGCCGGAGCAAAACCGTCGAGAAACCAGGCGTCAATCTGGCCGTCGAGTTGGGGCAGTTGCTCCAGCACATCGCCGATCAGCAGGGTCAGCGTCACTCGCCCGTCGGCCAGGGTGATGCGCTGAAAACCTTGGTGGATCGCCACGTAACGGGTCAGCAACTGATCGGCGAGGGGCTTGAGCTCCGGCCATAACGCCAGCGCCCGCTGCAGGTCGGCAGGGCTCAGGGGATATTTTTCGACGCTGACAAAGTGCAGCCGCGCACCGGCCATGGCGTGCTGCTCGAACAATTGCCAGGCGCAGAGAAAATTCAGCCCGGTGCCAAAGCCGGTTTCACCGATGACCAGGCGTCCGCCCGCCGGCAGCGCAGCAAAACGCTCGGCCAGGCGGTTTTGTTCAAGGAACACATAACGGGTTTCGTCCAGCCCCGACTGGTCGGAAAAATACACGTCATCGAACACTCGTGAACGAGGACGTCCGTGGTCATCCCAATCGAGTTGGGCATGGGGCAATGGGGCTTTCATGGCAGGCTCGGCAACGACAAGGCCGCCATTCTAGCCGATCACGCGCGGGCTGCCTGATCCACAGCAATGTTGACCCTTGTGGCGAGGGAGCTTGCTCCCGCTCGGCTGCGCAGCAGGCGCAGACCTGCGATCGCTTTTTCTTGGCAGACCGCGTGCACTGGTTTTTGGGCTGCTCCGCAACCCAGCGGGAGCAAGCTCCCTCGCCACAGGGAATTTATGCGCCGCCTGCATGCCCAATCCGCTAGTCTTGCTGAACCCTGGAAGGAGCCGTCCCCCATGTTTGAATCCGCTGAAATCGGTCACGCCATCGACAAAGACACCTTTGAGGCCGCCGTCCCGGCGCTGCGCGAGGCGTTGCTGGAAGCCCAGTTCGAATTGCAGCAGCAGAAGCGCTTTGCGGTGATCATCCTGATCAACGGCATCGAAGGTGCAGGCAAGGGCGAGACGGTCAAGCTGCTCAACGAGTGGATGGACCCGCGCCTGATCGAGGTGCGCACTTTCGATCAGCAGACCGATGAAGAACTGTCGCGACCGCCGGCCTGGCGCTATTGGCGGATGCTCCCGGCCAAGGGGCGCATGGGTATTTTCTTCGGCAACTGGTACAGCCAGATGTTGCAGGGCCGGGTGCATGGGCTGTTCAAGGATCCGCGTCTGGATCAGGCCATCGCGGGCGCCGAGCGTCTGGAAAAAATGCTTTGCGATGAAGGGGCGCTGATCTTCAAGTTCTGGTTTCACCTGTCGAAAAAACAAATGAAAGCCCGGCTCAAGACCCTGGCCGACGATCCCCTGCACAGCTGGCGTATCAGCCCGCTGGACTGGCAGCAATCGCAGACCTACGACAAGTTCGTCAAATACGGCGAGCGCGTGCTGCGCCGCACCAGCCGCGATTACGCACCGTGGCACGTCATCGAGGGCGCCGACGCCAATTACCGCAGCCTGGCCGTCGGCAAGATTCTCCTCGAAGGCCTGCAAAATGCGCTCAAGCGTGCCGACGTCAGTCCTCACGATGTCAGCGCCGCGCCGTTGGGCACGCCGGTCGATCAGTTGAACCTGCTCGACAGCCTCGACCTCAGTCAGCGTCTGGACAAGAAAGACTACGAAGAACAACTGATCACCGAACAGGCGCGCCTGTCGGGTTTGATGCGCGACAAACGCATGCGCCGCCATGCTCTGGTCGCGGTGTTCGAAGGCAACGATGCAGCGGGCAAGGGCGGGGCGATTCGCCGTGTCGCGGCGGCGCTCGATCCGCGCCAGTACAGCATCGTGCCGATCGCCGCGCCGACCGAAGAAGAGCGCGCGCAACCGTACCTGTGGCGGTTCTGGCGGCATATTCCGGCGCGAGGCAAGTTCACGGTATTCGATCGCTCGTGGTACGGACGGGTGCTGGTCGAGCGGATCGAGGGCTTTTGCACCCCGGCCGACTGGCTGCGCGCCTATGGCGAAATCAACGACTTCGAAGAGCAACTGGCCGATGCCGGGATCATCGTCGTCAAGTTCTGGCTGGCGATCGACAAAGACACGCAAATGGAGCGCTTTCAAGAGCGCGAAGAGATTTCCTTCAAACGCTTCAAGATCACCGAAGATGACTGGCGCAATCGCGAAAAATGGGACGCCTATCGCGCAGCGGTCGGCGACATGGTCGATCGCACCAGCACCGAAATCGCGCCGTGGACGCTGGTCGAGGCCAATGACAAGCGCTGGGCGCGGGTCAAGGTTTTGCGCACGATCAACCGGGCATTGGAAGAGGCTTTCGAGCAATCCGACAAGAAAGCCAGGAAACACAAGCACTGAGGCGATGGGCGCGCATACGCCGGGTGAATGATCCTCGCGGTCGGCAAGAAGGTGGACTTATGCTCAGGTCCACTCTCAACCGACAACAACAATGAGGTATGCGCCATGCGTGAAGTGGTGATCGTCGACAGCGTGCGGACCGGCCTGGCCAAATCCTTTCGCGGCAAGTTCAACCAGACCCGCCCCGATGACCTGGCGGCCCATTGCGTCAATGCACTGCTTGAGCGCAACGCCATCGACCCGGCCAGCGTCGAGGATTGCATCGTCGGTGCCGGCTCCAACGAGGGCGCGCAAGGTTACAACATCGGTCGCAACGTCGCGGTGCTGTCGCGTCTGGGCACCGGCACCGCCGGCATGACCCTCAACCGTTTCTGCTCGTCGGGCTTGCAGGCAATCGCCATCGCCGCCAACCAGATCGCCTCGGGATGCAGTGACATCATCGTTGCCGGCGGCGTCGAGTCGATCAGCCTGACCCTGAAAAGCGTCAACACCGACAACTTGATCAACCCGCTGCTCAAGCAACAGACGCCGGGCATTTACTACACCATGGGCCAGACCGCCGAAGTGGTCGCACGGCGTTATGACGTCAGTCGTGAAGCGCAGGATCGCTATGCACTGCAAAGCCAGATCCGCACCGCTCAGGCGCAGGCGGCCGGGCTGTTCGATGATGAGATCGTGCCGATGGCGGTGCAGTATCGCGTCGAGGACAAAAACACCGGCCAGGTGCAGGTACTCGACGGCGTCGTGGATCGCGACGACTGCAACCGTCCCGACACCACTTACGAAAGCCTCGCGGCGCTAAAACCGGTGTTTGCCGAAGACGGTTCGGTGACGGCGGGCAACTCGTCGCAACTGTCTGATGGGGCGTCGATGACCTTGGTGATGAGCCTGGAAAAAGCGCTGGCGCTGGGGCTTAAGCCGAAAGCGTTTTTCCGCGGTTTCACTGTGGCCGGCTGCGAGCCGGACGAGATGGGCATCGGCCCGGTGTTCTCGGTGCCGAAACTGCTCAAGGCCAAAGGCTTGCAGGTGGCGGATATCGATCTGTGGGAATTAAATGAGGCGTTCGCTTCGCAGTGCCTGTACAGCCGCGATCGGCTGGAGATCGATAACGACAAATACAACGTCAACGGCGGTTCGATCTCGATCGGACATCCGTTTGGCATGACCGGGTCGCGCCAGGTCGGGCATCTGGTGCGCGAGCTGCAGCGGCGTAATCTGCGTTACGGCATTGTCACCATGTGCGTGGGTGGCGGGATGGGGGCGAGCGGGTTATTTGAGGCGGTGCGCTGACAGCCAACACAATCCTTGTGGCGAGGGAGCTTGCTCCCGCTGGGCTGCGAAGCAGACCTGAATTTGCCGGTACAGCTTGAAGCAAGGGCCGCTTCGCGCCCCAGCGGGAGCAAGCTCCCTCGCCACGGGTCTACGTTGACTGCCGCTGCATCCGCGCAATATAAGCCTGGATTTCCTTCTTGATCACCTGGCCGTCAAACGGCCCCTCAAGGGTGTTTTCCCGGGTGCTGAAAAACAGTTCGCCATTGACCCTGCAGATGCGGTCGCTGCGAAAACGGGTAGCGGGAGCGGGGGCGCTGTCGTCGGCGCGCTTGGCGTACATGTCGGTCTCCTGAGCAATGCGCTGAAACGTCTGCAATCAGCTTATGCCTGAAGCACTTGGGGCGCCTGTTGAGGCGATCAACGGCGGCGCGCCGGTTTACTGCTGCGACCCACACAGTTTCATTCGCGGCCTGTCCTCAACTGTCCCTGTGTTGCACGCGGCGGCGCGCCTAGAATGACTGCTCTTGTCAGCAGGCTTTTGGGGTTCGCATGCACATTTCATCGGGGCGCTGGGTGTACGGATTGTTCCTGGCGCTGCTGACCGCGTTTTTGTGGGGCATTTTGCCGATCAAGCTCAAACAGGTATTGCTGGTGATGGATCCGGTCACGGTGACCTGGTTTCGCCTGATGGTGTCCGGCGGCTGTCTGTTCATCTACCTGGCGTCGGTGAAGCGTCTGCCGAGCCGCAAGGTACTCGGGCCCAAGGGCGGCTGGCTGGTGCTGATGGCGGTGCTCGGCCTGGTCGGCAATTACGTGTTGTACCTGATGGGCCTCAACCTGCTCAGCCCCGGCACCGCGCAACTGGTGGTGCAAATGGGGCCGATCATGTTGCTGATCGCCAGCCTGTTTGTGTTCAAGGAGCGTTTCAGCATCGGCCAGGGCATCGGGCTGGCGGTACTGCTGATCGGTTTCGGATTGTTCTTCAATCAGCGTCTGGCCGAATTGCTGACCTCGTTGTCCGATTACACCGCAGGCGTTTTGCTGGTGCTGCTGGCTTCGACGGTATGGACCTTTTACGCGCTGGGTCAGAAGCAACTGCTGACGGTGTGGAATTCGCTGCAAGTGATGATGGTGATCTACCTGTTCTGCGCGTTGTTGCTGACGCCGTGGGTGCATCCGCTTGAAGCGCTGAACCTGAGTCCGCTGCAAGGCTGGCTGCTGCTGGCGTGCTGCATGAATACGCTGATCGCCTACGGGGCATTCGCCGAAGCGCTGGCGCACTGGGAGGCGTCGCGGGTCAGCGCGACCCTGGCGATTACGCCGCTGGTGACGTTTGCTGCGGTGGCGATTGCGGCGAGGGTCTGGCCCGAATACGTGCATGCCGAGCAGATCAATGCGCTGGGCTATGGCGGGGCAGTGCTGGTGGTGCTCGGCTCGGCGCTGGTGGCGCTGGGGCCTTCGTTGATGGCCGGGCTCAGGGCGCGGCGTCTGAAAATGGCAGCCAGTTAAACCGCGTCAGCTTCATCGCGAGCAGGCTCACTCCTACAATTGGAATGCGTACCCCTGTAGGAGTGAGCCTGCTCGCGATGACTTACTGACAGACGCTAAAAATCTCAGCCCTTGGCTCCAGCCTCGATCATGTTCTCCGGCCGCACCCACGCCTCGAACTCTTCATCGGTCAGATAGCCCAGTTGCAGCGCCGCCTCGCGCAAGGTCAGCCCTTCGCTGTAAGCCTTCTTGGCGATTTCCGCCGATTTGTCATAACCGATGTGCGGGTTCAGCGCTGTCACCAGCATCAAGCCGCGTTCCAGGTGTTGGGCCATGACCTCGGCATCCGGTTCCAGCCCGGCAATGCAGTGCTGCTGGAAGTTGCTGCAGCCGTCGCCCAGCAGGCGGATCGATTGCAGCAGGTTGTGAATGATCACCGGTTTGAACACGTTCAACTGCAAGTGACCCTGGCTGGCGGCGATGCCGATCGTCACGTCATTGCCCAATACCTGACAGGCGAGCATCGACAGCGCCTCGCACTGTGTCGGATTGACCTTGCCGGGCATGATCGAACTGCCTGGTTCATTGGCCGGCAACTTCACTTCGGCGAAACCGGCACGCGGGCCGGAGCCAAGCAGACGCAGGTCGTTGGCGATTTTCATCAGGGCTACGGCGAGGGTTTTCAGCGCGCCGGACAGGTTAGTCAGCGGCTCGTGGCCGGCCAGCGCGGCGAACTTGTTCGGCGCGGTGACAAACGGCAGGCCGGACAGCGCGGCCAGCTCGGCGGCAATCGCCTCACCAAAACCGTGCGGCGAGTTCAGCCCGGTGCCGACGGCGGTGCCGCCCTGAGCCAGCTCGCAGACAGCGGGCAGAGCGGCGCGAATGGCACGCTCGGCGTAATCGAGTTGCGCAATGAACCCGGACAACTCCTGGCCGAAGGTGATGGGGGTGGCATCCATCATGTGCGTGCGGCCGGTCTTAACCAGTTTCATGTGCCGCGCCGCCAGTTCGGCGAGGCCGCCGGACAACTCGGCAATCGCCGGCAGCAGTTGTTCGTGCACCGCTTTGACGGTGGCGATGCTCATGGCCGTGGGGAAGCAGTCGTTGGAGCTTTGCGAGCGGTTGACGTGATCGTTCGGGTGCACTGGCGTCTTGCCGCCGCGCGGATTGCCGGCCAGTTCGTTGGCACGGCCGGCGATCACTTCGTTGACGTTCATGTTGCTCTGGGTGCCGCTGCCGGTCTGCCAGACCACCAGCGGAAACTGGTCGTCGTGCTGACCATCGAGAACTTCATCGGCGGCCTGTTCGATCAGGCGGGCGATGTCGGCGGGCAGGTCGCCGTTGCGGTCGTTGACCCGTGCGGCGGCTTTCTTGATCAGCGCCAGGGCGTGCAGCACCGGTAGCGGCATGCGTTCCTGACCGATGGCAAAGTTGATCAGCGAGCGTTGCGTCTGAGCACCCCAGTAGGCGTCGTCCGGGACTTCAATCTGGCCCAGGCTGTCGGTTTCGATACGGCTCATCGTGCTCACTCCTGTTGGTCGGTTGGCGCAGTTTAGGCCGGCTTCGGCCCGGGTGGTTCCATCGGCTCGATTGTTGACCGCAAAACCGGGCCAATCAAGCGCGGCAAGGGTCGGGGGTTGAGCCATAGCGTTTTTTAGGCGCAGAATGGTCGCCCTTGGGGTTTGACCTCGCTTTGCTTAAAAGGAAACTCGATGACTCGTCTTCGTGCCATCTGTACCGCGGTTGCACTGGTTTGCGCCAGCGGCCAGGTGCTTGCCGATACCGCCAGCCACAACGCCAGTGCCGAAGCTTTCCTGACGCTGGCTCACGCTGACAAACTGGGCACTCCGGTGTACATGCAAGTGCAGCAAATGTTCGCTCAGCGCTTCGAGCAGACCAAAGCCCCTGAGGCCAAGAAAGCCGTACTGGAAACCTATCAGGCCAAGGCCAACGCCGCGCTGGACCAGGCCATCGGCTGGAACAAGCTGAAGCCGGACATGGTCAAGCTCTACACCAGTAACTTCAGCGAATCCGAGCTCAAGGATCTGGTTGCTTTCTACAAGTCGCCACTGGGCAAGAAAGTCCTGGAAAAAATGCCGCAGCTGACCCAGCAATCGGCGCAGATGACCCAGGGCAAACTGGAAAGCGCCGTACCGGTGGTCAACAAACTGCTCGACGACATGACCAAAGAGCTGACCCCTGCCGCTGCACCGGCCAAGAAGAAGTAAGCGGAGTTCGTGATGACCATGCAACAACGCATCGAATCGACGCTGTCCCTGCTTCAGCCTGAGCATCTGCAAGTGCTGGACGAAAGCCACATGCACAGCCGCGGGTTTCAGACCCACTTCAAGGCTGTGGTGGTCAGTGCGCAGTTCGAAGGCCTGAACCGGGTCAAGCGCCACCAGAAAGTCTACGGCACGCTCGGCGAGCTGATGGGCGAGTTCCATGCGTTGGCGCTGCACACCTACACCCCGCGGGAATGGGCAGAGACCGGCGCCGCCCCGGCGTCGCCGACCTGTGCGGGAGGAAGCAAGCTGTAAGCTTCGAGCTTCGAGCTGCAAGCTGCAAGCTGCAAGCTGCAAGTTAAAAGCGGATCAGCTTGAAGCTTGAAGCTTGCAGCTGCTTTTTTGCTAGAATCCCGACGCGCCGCTTAGCCGGCGCGTTTTTTTTGAATCCGGTTCACCCTTTGCGAGGGTAGCCACCTGGAGAAATACCCATGACACAACCGATTGTCGTGGCGGCACTGTACAAGTTCGTCACCCTCGAAGATTACGTCAACCTGCGCGAGCCACTGCTGCAAGCGATGGTCGACAACGGCATCAAAGGCACTCTGCTGATCGCCGAAGAAGGCATCAACGGCACGGTCTCCGGCACCCGCGAAGGCATTGACGGCCTGCTCGCCTGGCTGAAGAACGATCCACGCATGGTCGACATCGACCACAAGGAATCGTACTGCGACGAGCAGCCGTTCTATCGCACCAAGGTCAAGCTGAAGAAAGAAATCGTCACCCTGGGCGTCGAAGGCGTCGACCCGAACAAAAAGGTCGGCACCTACGTTGAGCCGCAAGACTGGAATGCGCTGATCAGCGATCCGCAAGTGCTGCTGATCGACACGCGCAACGATTACGAAGTGTCGATCGGCACCTTCGAAGGCGCCATCGATCCGAAAACCACCAGTTTTCGCGAATTTCCCGACTACATCAAAGAGCACTTCGACCCGGCCGTGCACAAGAAGGTCGCGATGTTCTGCACCGGCGGCATTCGTTGCGAGAAAGCTTCGAGCTACATGCTCGGCGAAGGTTTCGAAGAGGTCTATCACCTCAAGGGCGGCATCCTGAAGTATCTGGAAGAAGTGCCGCAGGAAGAGACCAAGTGGCGCGGCGACTGCTTCGTCTTCGACAACCGCGTGACCGTGCGCCACGACTTGACGGAAGGCGACTACGATCAATGTCATGCCTGCCGCACACCGGTCAGCGTGGAAGATCGCGCCTCCGAACATTACGTCGCCGGCATCAGCTGCCCGCACTGCTGGGACAAGCTCAGCGAGAAAACCCGGCGCAGCGCCATCGATCGGCAAAAGCAGATCGAACTGGCCAAGGCGCGCAACCAGCCGCACCCGATCGGCTACAACTATAAGCAAGCATCCACCGAGGCTTAACCATGTCCGCGCGCCTGCTCTATGTGATGGATCCGATGTGTTCCTGGTGCTGGGGGTTCGCTCCGGTGGCCAAGGCACTGGTCGAGCAGGCGCAGGCCGCCGGGGTCGAGCTGCATCTGGTGGTCGGTGGTTTGCGCACCGGCAGTGGTTCGGCGCTGGAGCCGACCACGCGGCGTTACATTCTGGAGCACTGGCAAGCGGTCACCGAGGCCACCGGCCAGCCGTTCAAGTTCGATGGCGCGTTGCCTGACGGTTTTGTCTACGACACTGAGCCGGCCTGTCGCGCCATCGTCACCGCGCGCAGTCTGGCACCGGATTGCGCATGGACACTGGTCGGGCTGATCCAGCAGGCGTTTTACGCTGAAGGCCGCGATGTCACCCAGGCCAGCGTGCTGGTTGAGCTGGCCGAACAGGCCGGGGTGCCGCGCATCGAGTTTGCCGAGCATTTTGATCACGCCGATCAGCACAAGGCGACTCAAGCCGATTTCAGCTGGGTGCAGGATCTGGGCATCGCCGGGTTTCCGACCCTGCTGGCCGAGCGCAACGGCCAACTGGCGCTGTTGACCAACGGCTATCAACCGCTCAGCGAGCTGTCGCCGTTGCTCGGCCGCTGGCTGGAGCGTGCGGCCTGTGTCTGATGTGGCCGATGACACGCCAGGCGTAACGCAAATCGACCGGCTGAGCTGGGCGGAAGTCCGGCGGCTGGCGCTGCATCACAAAAAATCCCTGTGGATCGCCAACGGCGTGGCCGTGCTGGCGACGCTGTGCAGCGTGCCGATTCCTTTGCTGCTGCCATTGCTGGTCGACGAAGTCTTGCTCGGCCACGGCGATGCCGCGCTGAAAGTCATGAACCATTTCCTGCCTGATATGTGGCAGCAGGCGGCGGGCTATATCGGCCTGATGCTGTTGGTGACCCTGACCTTGCGTTGCGGCGCCCTGTGTTTTGGCGTGTTGCAATCACGGCTGTTCGCGCGACTGGCCAAGGACATCGTCTATCGCATTCGCGTGCGTCTGATCGAGCGGCTCAAGCGCATCTCCCTCGGTGAATACGAAAGCCTGGGCAGCGGGACGGTGACCACGCATCTGGTCACCGACCTGGATACCCTGGACAAGTTTGTGGGCGAAACACTCAGTCGTTTTCTGGTGGCGATGCTGACCCTGGTCGGCACCGCGAGCATTCTGATGTGGATGCACTGGAAGCTGGCGCTGTTGATCCTGCTGTTCAATCCGCTGGTGATCTACGCCACGGTGCAGTTGGGCAAACGCGTCAAGCACCTGAAGAAGCTTGAGAACGACAGCACCTCGCGCTTCACTCAGGCGCTGAGCGAAACCCTCGATGCGATTCAGGAGGTGCGTGCCGGCAACCGTCAGGGGTATTTCCTCGGCAGGCTCGGATTGCGTGCAAAGGAGGTGCGCAACTACGCAGTCAACTCGCAGTGGAAAACCGACGCCTCCAATCGTGCCAGTGGCTTGCTGTTCCAGTTCGGCATCGACATCTTCCGCGCTGCGGCAATGCTCACCGTGCTGTTTTCCGACCTGTCGATCGGGCAGATGCTCGCGGTGTTCAGTTACCTGTGGTTCATGATCGGCCCGGTGGAACAACTGCTCAATCTGCAATACGCCTATTACGCGGCGGGCGGGGCGCTGGCGCGGATCAACGAGCTGCTGGCGCGCGCCGACGAGCCGCAGTACCCGGGCGGTGTCGATCCGTTCAAGGGACGCGACACCGTGGGCATCGAAGTGCAGGGCCTGAGTTTCGGTTATGGCGACGAATTGGTGCTGGATCAGATGAACCTGTCCATTGCGCCCGGTGAAAAAGTCGCGATCGTTGGCGCCAGTGGCGGCGGCAAAAGTACCTTGGTGCAACTGCTCCTGGGGCTGTACACACCGTTGGCCGGGAGCATCCGTTTCGGCGGCTCGACCCAGCAGGAGATCGGCCTGGAGACGGTCCGCGAGAATGTCGCGGTGGTGCTGCAGCATCCGGCGCTGTTCAACGACAGCGTGCGCGCCAACCTGACCATGGGCCGGCCCCGTACTGACGAAGCCTGCTGGCAGGCGCTGGAAATTGCGCAAATGGCCGCGACTATCCGGGCGTTGCCCGATGGCCTCGACAGCATCGTCGGGCGTTCCGGTGTGCGTTTGTCCGGTGGCCAGCGGCAACGGCTGGCGATTGCGCGGATGATTCTCGCCGAACCGCGGGTGGTGATTCTCGACGAAGCCACGTCGGCTCTTGATGCCGCCACCGAATACAACCTGCACCAAGCGATGGCGAAGTTTCTCAATGGCCGCACCACGCTGATCATTGCCCATCGCCTGTCGGCGGTGAAACAGGCGGACCGGGTGCTGGTGTTTGACGGCGGGCAGATCGCCGAGGACGGCGACCATCGCCAACTGATTGCCGACGGCGGTCTTTACGCCAAGCTCTACGGCAACTTGCAACAGCACTGATCGAAACACTTGCTGGCCTGTCAGACGTTCTACGCGTGGTGTAAAGCCGCGCCTTGCCTTGCGCGAGAACCCCACCTAGTCTCGTCATAGCGATTTCGTCCGGAAGGCGAGCGGGCAGTGCTCATGCAAGGAATCTCATGAAGCAAAAGCAGACTCTGGGAACACCACGGTTGTTGGGCATCGTCTGGCCTTTTATTGCTGTCGTGGTGTTTCAGGCGTTATTGGGCGGCGTGAGTCTGTACGTGCTCTCGGCCGTTCGCGGTTATGTTGCCGGCGAAAGCCTGTGGTCCAAGGGCCAGAAAGATGCCATCTATTATCTGAACCTCTACGCCGATAGCCGGGACGAGGCGATTTACCACAAGTACCTGACGGCGATTGCCGTGCCTCAAGGCGGGCACCAGTTGCGTCTGGCGCTCGACCGCCAGCCGCCGGACCTGCCGGCCGCGCGCGAGGGCATTCTCAAGGGCGGCAATCACCCCGACGATGTCTCCAGCCTGATCTGGCTATACCTCAATTTCCGTCATTTCAGTTATCTCGAAACCGCGATCGATCGCTGGACCGTTGGCGACGCCTATCTCGACCGATTGCATGAAGTTGCGCAGGAAATGCATCAGCGCATCACCCGCAATGAAGCGACCTCCGGCGATGTTCAGCGCTGGAAAGTGCAGATCTTCTCCATCAACGACGCGGTGACGCCGGCCGCCAGGGCGTTCAGCGATGCCCTGGGCGAAGGGTCGCGGGTCATCATGCGTTTGCTCTTGTTCATCAACCTGGCCACTGCGCTGGGGCTGATCGTGCTGGCGCTGTGGCGCACGCACAAGTTGCTCAAGCAACGGCACGCGTTTGCCCAAGCGCTGCAACTGGAAAAGGATCGCGCGCACATCACGTTGCAATCAATTGGCGATGGCGTCATCACCACGGACGTCAGCGGTGCGATCGATTACATGAACCCCGCTGCCGAAGCCATGACGCACTGGAAGGCCGAGCAGGCTGCGGGTCTGCCACTGGCCGCGTTGTTCAATCTGCTCGATGACAACGCCCAGACCGAAGGCCTGACGCTGATCGAACACATCCTCAGCGGTCAGCTCAGCGGCGGCAGCGAACATTCGAAGCTGATCCAGCGCCTGGATGGCAGCACTGTGTCGGTCACGCTGGTGGGCGCGCCGATCCGCAACGCCGGCAAGGTCAGCGGCACGGTGCTGGTGTTGCACGACATGACCCAGGAGCGGCAGTACATTGCCAACCTGTCCTGGCAGGCCACCCACGATGCGCTGACCGGGTTGGCCAACCGCCGGGAATTCGAGTATCGCCTGGAGCAAGCGCTGCACAACCTTACGCGCCAGGCGGGGCGGCACGCGTTGATGTTCCTCGATCTGGACCAATTCAAGCTGGTCAACGACACCTGCGGCCATGCGGCGGGCGATGAGCTGTTGCGCCACATCTGTACGCTGTTGCAGTCGGGCTTGCGCGAGGGCGACACCCTGGCGCGGCTGGGCGGCGATGAGTTCGGCATTCTGCTGGAAAACTGTCCGCCGGACGCTGCGGAAAAAATCGCCGAAAGCCTGCGCCAGAC
This sequence comes from Pseudomonas sp. SWRI99, assembly GCF_014270125.1. NCBI lineage: Bacteria > Pseudomonadati > Pseudomonadota > Gammaproteobacteria > Pseudomonadales > Pseudomonadaceae > Pseudomonas > Pseudomonas sp. SWRI99. The sequence continues at coordinate 52,636 of NZ_JABWQR010000006.1, forward strand.
AGCACAGAATCTGCATTTTGTCTGGAAAGGGCGGCCCTTCCTGACCACTGTCAGTATCGGCCTGGTGCACATCACCCAGGCGCCGACCACGCTCGAAACGTCACTGCGGGCGGCCGATATGGCGTGCTACATGGCCAAGGAAAAAGGCCGCAACCGCGTGCAGGTCTATCATGCCGACGATTCCGAACTGTCGCTGCGCTTTGGCGAAATGGCCTGGGTGCAGCGCCTGCACATGGCGCTGGAAGAGAACCGCTTCTGTCTGTACGCCCAGGAAATCGCGCCGCTCAAGCAACAGGACGGCGAGCGCGGGCACATTGAAATTCTCTTGCGCCTGCATGATGAGTCCGGGCGAATGATCTTGCCTGACAGTTTTATTCCCGCCGCCGAGCGTTATGGCTTGATGAGCCAGTTAGACCGTTGGGTGGTGCAAAACGTATTTAAGGTTATTGCTCAATGTATTGCCGAGGAACATCAAGAACCGTTGGCAATGTGTGCGATTAATCTGTCAGGCATTACTATAGGAGATGACGCCTTTTTGCACTTTCTGCGCGAACAGTTTGTTAACTACGCTATACCGCCTGAAATGATTTGTTTTGAAATTACTGAAACCAGTGCTATTTCAAATTTAGGCAGTGCAATTAGATTTATTAATGAACTCAAAGGCTTAGGTTGTTACTTCTCGCTGGATGACTTTTGTGCCGGAATGTCTTCATTCGCTTACTTGAAACATTTGCCTGTAGACTTCCTGAAGATCGACGGGAGTTTCGTCAAGGATATGCTGGACGACCCGATTAACCGGGCTATGGTCGAAGTGATCAATCACATCGGGCATGTCATGGGGAAGCGGACAATTGCCGAGTTTGTTGAAACTGTCCAGATCGAACAGGCGTTGCTTGAAATCGGTGTGGATTACGCTCAGGGTTATGTCATCGAGCGTCCGCAGTTGTTTACCTGTGACAGTTTGCGCAGTCGCCCCGCCAGGCCGCAGCCGCTGTTATTCAAAGCGCCTGGTACGTTCCGTTGAAGTCTCTCGCCGATCCTTGCCATCACAACTCAAAAGGAGCCGAACAGTGATCGACACATTCAACCGAGCCGGACCGCTCATGGAAGCCGCCAGTTATCCCGCCTGGGCACAACAGTTGATCCAGGATTGCAGCGAGAGCAAACGCCGGGTTGTCGAGCATGAACTTTATGTGCGCATGCGTGACAACAAACTCAGCGCTAAAACCATGCGTCAGTACCTGATCGGGGGCTGGCCGGTGGTCGAGCAGTTTGCGCTGTACATGGCGCAGAACCTGACCAAGACCCGCTTCGCCCGACATCCGGGCGAAGACATGGCCCGGCGCTGGCTGATGCGCAACATTCGTGTCGAACTCAATCACGCCGATTACTGGCTGAACTGGAGCCGGGCGCACGGTGTGAGTCTGGAGGATCTCCAGGCGCAACAGGTGCCGCCGGAGCTGCACGCCTTGAGTCATTGGTGCTGGCACACCAGCGCTGCCGACTCGCTGATCGTGGCCATCGCGGCGACCAACTATGCGATCGAGGGCGCGACGGGCGAGTGGTCGGCGCTGGTCTGCTCAAGCGGCGTCTATGCGGCGGCGTTCCCCGAAGAGGAGCGCAAGCGGGCGATGAAGTGGTTGAAGATGCACGCCCAGTACGACGATGCTCATCCGTGGGAAGCGCTGGAAATCATCTGCACCCTGGCCGGGATGAACCCGAGCAAGGCCTTGCAGACCGAGTTGCGCCAGGCGATTTGCAAGAGCTATGACTACATGTACCTGTTCCTGGAGCGGTGCATGCAGCTCGAAACCTCTGAGCGTCTGCTGGTCAATCGGGAGCGCAGAACTGTCGTCGAGAGCTGACCTTCAAAGCGATGGATAACCATGTAGGAGTGAGCCTGCTCGCGATAGCGGTGTGTCAGTCGATAAATTTATTGTCTGATACGCCGAATCGCGAGCAGGCTTACTCCTACAATTGTTGTGCGCCGTCTGGGGTAGAGTTAGCCCGCCATTGCCAACCGGTTACGCCCTTCGCGTTTCGCCACATACAGCGCACTGTCGGCGCGACGCAGCAAGCTGTCAGCCGACTCGCCCGGCAGCAAGGTGGAGCAGCCCAGGCTCACCGTCAGTTCAATCAATTGTCCATCCGCGTAGTACTCCGCCGCCTGCGTCGCGTAGCGCAGACGCTCGCCGACCATCGCCGCCGCCTCCCGGCTGGTGTTCGACAGCAGGACCAGAAATTCTTCGCCCCCATAACGGAACACCATGTCGACGTTGCGCAGTTGCGCCTTGATTGTCGCGGCGATCGCCTTGAGCACATCGTCGCCCGCGCTATGGCCGTGACTGTCATTGACCCGTTTGAAATGATCGATATCGAGCATCAGCACCGACAACGGTTGCTGATGGCGGCGCGACATATCGATCTCGCGCTGCAAGGTCTGCTCCATCGCAATCCGGTTACCGGCACCGGTCAGCGGGTCGCGCAGGGCGCTCTGGGTGGCGGCGCGATAAAGCAGGGCGTTGCGCATCGGATAAAGAAGGGATGACAGCAGGGATTCGAGGTCGCCTTGTTCCTTGTCGTTGAAGCGCTGGTTGCGGCGAAACACCAGTTCGCCCATCTGCTCACCTTCGTGACTGAGGCTGTAGCTGAGCGAGTGGTGACCGCGCGTGCCGAACTCAAGGCGCAGGTCGCTTGCCTGATGCACATAACTCAGGGCATCGAGCGGTACCAGGCGTTGGGCTTCGCGGAAAAACAGGCCAAGGATGCGTTGCGGCTCAAGGCTGGTTTGTAGCTGCAGGCTCATTTGCTGGCGCAGTTGCGCAAGACTGGCCGGGCGCTCCAGCAGAGGGGGCAACTGACCAAAGCCCAGGCGCTGCAATTTGGCACTGTCAAAGTCAATTGCATGGGTCTGGGAGGGTGGTTTCATATGGCGTGAGCCCCTAAGCAGTAGATCTGTCTTACAGGCTGGGTGAGAGCGGCTGTGGGCTGCGCGTCATACTGATCCATCAGTCCCATAGGACGTTTGGCGTAAGTTTAGTCTGCCTGATCACGATGAGTCAGCTATCGAAATCGGCCTTGCCCGACTGCCTTCACACGGCATGCTTTGAAGGAAGTTAGAGCGAAAGTCGTGCCATTCGGTTCGCTTTTATTTAAAACCTTTCGAATCAGTTAGTTGGCAACGAAGTGTCAAGAGAGGTGGTGGGAAATTGACTGATTTGTGACGCGCGGATCCGGCAAATGTTCGCCGCGACAGGAATCTGCCGCGGCAACAAAAGCGACGTGTGGCACTACTGGGCGTTGAAAGCCTGGCCGTTTACCCCGGTACTGTCAGGCCCCATCAGGTACAGGTACACCGGCATGATCTCTTCCGGCGTCGGGTTGTTCAGCGGGTTTTCCCCCGGATAGGCCTGGGCGCGCATGCTCGTGCGAGTCCCGCCGGGGTTGATGCTGTTGGAGCGCACCGGTGCCACGCCCTCGACTTCATCGGCCAGGGTTTGCATCAAGCCTTCGGTGGCAAACTTCGACACGCCGTAGGCGCCCCAATAAGCGCGGCCCTTGCGTCCGACGCTGCTTGAGGTGAACACCACTGAAGCGTCCTGCGAAAGCTTGAGCAACGGCAGCAAGGTGCTGGTCAGCATGAACATGGCGTTGACGTTGACCTGCATGACGCGCATGAAGTTCTCGCCAGACAACTGCTCGATGGGCGTGCGCGGACCAATGATCGAGGCGTTGTGCAGCAGACCGTCGAGATGGCCGAACTCGGTTTCGATCATCGCCGCCAGTTCATCGTACTGATGGGGCAGGGCGGTCTCGAGATTGAACGGAATCACCGCCGGTTGCGGATGGCCCGCCGCTTCGATCTCATCGTAGACCTGCGTCAGATTGGCTTCGGTCTTGCCCAGCAGCAACACGGTCGCGCCGTGGGCGGCGTAGGTTTTTGCCGCGGCCGCACCGATGCCACGCCCGGCGCCGGTGACCAGAATGACCCGATCCTTGAGCAATTCAGGACGAGCGGAATAATCAAACATAAAAACCTCACAATCCATTTCGTGAAGACCTGCTTCACCTGTAGCAAGGGAGCTTGCTCCCGCTGGGCGCGCAGCGACCCTCACTGTATAAAGTCAGCGATACCAGGCCATCCGGTATCACGACTGCTGCGCAGCCGAGCGGGAGCAAGCTCCCTCGCCACAGCATCTGATTCAGGTCAGCAACTGCAGAGCGCGCTATCCAACACTTTGCGCAACTCCAGCGGATGATCCACCACCACGTCCGCGCCCCAATGCCGCGGGTTGTCGTCCGGGTGAATATAGCCATAGGTCACCGCCGCGGTTTTGGTCCCGGCGTCGCGGCCCGACTCGATATCACGCAGATCATCGCCGATAAACAGCACGGTCGACGGATCCAGATCAAGCATCTTGCACGCGAGGATCAGCGGCTCCGGATCCGGCTTGCTGTTCTTCACGTGGTCGGGGCAGATCAATAGCGCCGAGCGCTCGGCCAGTCCCAGCCGTTGCATGATCGGCTCGGCGAAGCGCACCGGTTTGTTGGTGACCACGCCCCAGATCAGGTTGGCGCTTTCGATGTCGGCCAGCAGCTCGGCCATGCCGTCGAACAGTTTGCTGTGCACTGCGCAGCCGACCAGATAGCGCTCGAGAAACTCCTGGCGCAGCTCCTCGAAACCCGGCGACTCCGGGTCCATGGAAAAGGTCACCGCGACCATGGCTTTGGCGCCGCCGGAAATCTCGTCGCGGATGTGCTTGTCCTCGATCGGCGGCAGGCCGCGATCCGCGCGCATCGCCTGACAGATGGCGATGAAATCCGGCGCCGTGTCGAGCAGGGTGCCGTCCATGTCGAAAAGTACCGCTCTGATCGCCATCGGCTTATTCCTCGCGCAGGGTCTGGATCATATAGTTGACGTCAACGTCGTTGCCCAACTTGTAGTGCTTGGTCAGCGGGTTGTAGGTCAGGCCGATGATGTCCTTGACGGTCAGGCCGGCCATGCGGCTCCAGGCACCGAGCTCGGACGGGCGGATGAATTTCTTGAAGTCGTGGGTGCCGCGCGGCAACAGCTTCATGATGTATTCGGCGCCGATGATGGCGAACAAATACGCCTTCGGGTTGCGGTTGATGGTCGAGAAAAACACCTGGCCGCCCGGCTTGACCATGCGGAAGCAGGCGCGAATCACCGAGGACGGATCCGGCACGTGTTCAAGCATCTCCAGGCAGGTGACGACGTCGAACTGCTCGGGCATTTCTTCGGCCAGGGCTTCGGCGGTGATTTGCCGGTATTCGACGCTGACACCGGATTCCAGCTGATGCAGTTGCGCGACCGCCAGTGGCGCTTCGCCCATGTCGATGCCCATCACGGTGGCGCCGCGTTGCGCCATGGCTTCGCTGAGAATGCCGCCGCCGCAACCGACGTCGAGGACTTTCTTGCCGGCCAGATTGACCCGCTCGTCAATCCAGTTGACCCGCAGCGGGTTGATGTCGTGCAGCGGTTTGAATTCGCTTTCGCGGTCCCACCAGCGATGGGCCAGGGCTTCGAATTTGGCGATTTCGGCGTGGTCGACGTTGCTCATGGTGTATTCCTCTGAAACTTCAAAAGGGCTGTCGCCGCGGCATGCAGGCCGGGGCGTTTACGATTCGGTGTGGCCGCTGATCCGCTGGCCCCAGGCGCGGGCGGTGGCGCCAAGCTGTTGTTCGTCCATACGGGTCAGACGCCGGTCGTCGAGCAACTGTTTGCCGGCGACCCAAAGGTCTTTCACGCAATCGCGACCGGTGGCATATATAAGCTGCGACACCGGGTCATAGACCGGTTGCTGCGCCAGGCCGGACAGGTCGAACGCGACGATATCGGCGGCTTTGCCGATCTCCAGCGAGCCGACTTGCGTTTCGATGCCCAGTGCCCGCGCGCCATTGAGCGTGGCCATGCGCAGTGCGCGATGGGCATCGAGCGCCGTGGCCGAGCCGGCGACGGCTTTGGCCAGCAGGGCGGCGGTGCGGGTTTCGCCGAGCAGGTCGAGATCGTTGTTGCTCGCCGCGCCATCGGTGCCGACTGCAACATTGACCCCAGCCTGCCACAAACGCTCGACCGGGCAGAAGCCGCTCGCCAGCTTGAGGTTCGATTCCGGGCAGTGGATCACGCTGCTGTTGCTTTCTACCAGCAAGGCCAGGTCGTCATCGCTGATCTGGGTCATGTGCACGGCCTGGAAGCGCGGCCCGAGCAAGCCCAGGCGAGCGAGGCGCGCCAATGGGCGTTCGCCGGTCTGCTCGATGGCTTGCTGCACCTCGAACGCGGTTTCATGCACGTGCATGTGAATCGAAGCGTCCAGTTCCTCGGCGATCACCCGGATTTTTTCCAGGTTCTCGTCGCCGACGGTGTAGGGTGCATGGGGGCCGAAAGTGACCTTGATGCGCTCGTGGTGCTTGAGGTCGCCGAACAACTCGACGCCCTGACGAATGGCTTCGTCGGCGCTGCTGGCGCCCGGAATCGGGAAGTCGAGGATGGGAATGGCGATCTGTGCGCGAATGCCGCTGTTATGCACGCGTTCGCTGGCGACTTTCGGGAAGAAGTACATGTCCGAGAAGCATGTGATGCCGCCCTTGATCTGCTCGGCGATCGCCAGGTCGGTGCCGTCGCGGACGAAGTCTTCGTCGACCCATTTGCCTTCGGCCGGCCAGATGTGGTTTTCCAGCCAGGTCATCAGCGGCAAGTCATCGGCCAGGCCGCGGAACAAGGTCATCGCCGCGTGGCCATGGGCATTGATCAGCCCGGGCGCCAACAAGACATCCGGCAATTCGCGGATTTGGGTGGCGTTACACTTCAGCGCTTCGGCGCGCGGGCCGATAAACACGATGCGACCGTCGCGGATACCCAGGCCGTGCGCCTTGAGCACCACGCCTGCGGGTTCGACGGGGACCAGCCAGGTCGGCAGCAATAACAGGTCGAGCGCAATGGCAGGTTTCGGCATCGAGGGTCGGTTCCAGTGCTTTTGTAAAGGATGGCGAAGTATACCCGAGCGTCTTCGCGGGGGGATCGCTATAATCGGCGGCTTTTGTTCATGAGTGCGGGGTGTGGGATGCGCGATCGACTGTTGGCTGCGGAGAAAGTGAAGGCCATCGATTGGCGTGATGGCGCGCTGCACCTGCTGGATCAGCGTATTTTGCCGTTCGAGGAAACCTGGATTGCCTACACCAGCGCCGCCGGCGTGGCCGAGGCGATTCGTTCGATGGTGGTGCGTGGAGCACCGGCCATCGGTATCAGTGCCGCCTACGGTATCGTCCTCGCCGCGCGGGCGCGGATTGCCGAAGGGGGCGACTGGTATGCGGCCCTGGAGGAGGATTTTGCCCTGCTGGCCGATTCGCGTCCGACCGCGGTCAACCTGTTCTGGGCGTTGAATCGCATGCACGACCGCCTCGATCGGCTCAAGGACAATGTCGATCCGCTGGTGGCGCTGGAAGCAGAAGCCATTGCCATTCATGAAAGCGACCGCGAAGCCAACCTGACCATGGCCCAACTGGGCGTCGATCTGATCCGCAAGCATCAGGGCAATGCCCAGGCGATTCTGACCCACTGCAACACGGGCGCGCTGGCCACTGGCGGTTTTGGTACGGCGTTGGGGGTAATTCGTGCCGCGTTTATCGAGGGCATGGTCGAGCGTGTTTACGCCGATGAAACCCGTCCATGGCTGCAGGGTTCGCGCCTGACCGCATGGGAACTGGCCAATGAAGGGATTCCGGTGACGCTGAACGCCGACGCCGCCGCCGCGCACATCATGAAGACCAAGGGCGTGACCTGGGTGATCGTCGGTGCTGACCGCATTACCGCCAATGGCGATGTGGCGAACAAGATCGGCACCTATCAATTGGCGGTCAATGCGATGCACCACGGCGTGCGCTTCATGGTCGTGGCGCCGAGTTCAACCATCGACATGCACTTGGCCAGCGGCGACGACATTCCGATTGAAGAGCGCGATGGCGCTGAATTGCTGGAAGTCGGCGGCAAGCGCGTCGGTGCGGACGTTGAGGCATTCAACCCGGTATTTGATGTCACCCCGGCGGACCTGATCGACGCGATCGTCACCGAAAAAGGCATCGTCGAGCGCCCCGACACGGCGAAAATGGCCCAGTTGATGTGCCGCAAGCGCTTGCATTGAAGGGCTGTGGCGTCTGAGCGGGCCCCATCGCTGGCAAGCCAGCTCCCACAGGTTTTGTGCCCGGCACTGAACCCGTGGGAGCTGGCTTGCCAGCGATGAGGGCCTGAATGTCAATAAACAACTGTAAATCTGCCCCGGATTTCACATTCAAAGAAGCTCTGAGCCTCTCTCGTCCCCCTCAAGCCTGTCACCGGTCAACTAACTATGCTCCATGCGCATCTGGGGGATAGGTGCGTGGCGGCCTTTGTGATAACATCCGGCGTTTTCCGAGGCAGCTCCACGGAGCTGTCTTTACTGCGCAAATCCACTCTCCAGATTGTTGATTTGTCGTAAGTCGGCGCATGGCACTCGGCCGGCCCCGACGAGCTTCGTTGCTCCCACATGGATATGACGAAGTTTCACCAGAAAAAGGAATCAGGCTTCTCATGGGCGAACTGGCCAAAGAAATCCTCCCGGTCAATATCGAAGACGAGCTGAAACAGTCCTACCTCGACTACGCAATGAGCGTGATCGTCGGCCGTGCACTGCCGGATGCGCGCGATGGCCTCAAGCCCGTGCACCGTCGCGTACTGTTCGCGATGAGCGAGCTGGGCAACGACTTCAACAAGCCGTACAAGAAATCTGCCCGTGTCGTCGGCGACGTGATCGGTAAGTATCACCCGCACGGTGACACCGCCGTGTACGACACCATCGTCCGCATGGCCCAGCCATTCTCCCTGCGCTACCTGCTGGTCGACGGCCAGGGCAACTTCGGTTCGGTCGACGGTGACAACGCGGCGGCCATGCGATACACCGAAGTGCGCATGACCAAACTGGCGCACGAGCTGCTGGCTGATCTGCACAAGGAAACCGTGGACTGGGTGCCGAACTACGACGGCACCGAACTGATCCCGGCGGTCATGCCGACCCGCGTGCCGAACCTGTTGGTCAACGGTTCCAGCGGTATCGCCGTGGGCATGGCGACCAACATTCCGCCGCACAACCTCGGTGAAGTCATCGACGGTTGCCTGGCCCTCATCGACAATCCCGAGCTGACCGTCGATGAGCTGATGCAATACATCCCCGGTCCGGACTTCCCGACTGCCGCGATCATCAACGGTCGCGCCGGCATCATCGAAGCCTACCGCACCGGTCGCGGCCGCATTTACATGCGTGCCCGCTCGATCATCGAAGACATCGACAAGGTCGGTGGCCGCCAGCAGATCGTCATCACCGAACTCCCTTACCAGTTGAACAAGGCGCGTCTGATCGAGAAGATCGCCGAGCTGGTCAAAGAGAAAAAGCTCGAAGGCATCACCGAACTGCGCGACGAGTCCGACAAGGACGGTATGCGCGTCGTGATCGAGCTGCGTCGCGGCGAAGTACCTGAGGTCATCCTCAACAACCTCTACGCCCAGACCCAGCTGCAATCGGTGTTCGGTATCAACATCGTTGCGCTGATCGACGGCCGCCCGCGCATCCTCAACCTCAAGGATCTGCTGGAAGCCTTCGTCCGTCACCGTCGCGAAGTGGTCACCCGCCGTACCGTGTTCGAACTGCGCAAGGCGCGCGAGCGTGGCCACATCCTCGAAGGCCAGGCCGTTGCCCTGTCGAACATCGACCCGGTGATCGCCCTGATCAAAGCCTCGCCAACCCCGTCGGAAGCCAAGGAAGCGCTGATCAGCACGCCTTGGGAGTCCTCGGCGGTGGTGGCCATGGTTGAACGCGCCGGTGCCGATTCGTGCCGTCCGGAAAACCTCGATCCGCAATACGGTCTGCGCGAAGGCAAGTACTTCCTCTCGCCAGAACAGGCGCAAGCCATTCTTGAGCTGCGCCTGCACCGTCTGACCGGCCTTGAGCACGAGAAGCTGCTGGCCGAATATCAGGAGATTCTCAACCAGATCGGCGAGCTGATCCGCATCCTCAACAGCGCTGTGCGCCTGATGGAAGTGATCCGCGAAGAGCTGGAAGTGATCCGCGCCGAATACGGCGACCAGCGCCGCACCGAGATCCTCGATGCGCGTCTGGACCTGACCCTGGGTGACATGATCCCGGAAGAAGAGCGCGTCGTGACCATTTCCCACGGTGGCTACGCCAAGACCCAGCCGCTGGCTGCGTACCAGGCACAGCGTCGTGGCGGTAAAGGCAAGTCGGCTACCGGCGTCAAGGATGAGGACTACATTGCTCACCTGCTGGTTGCCAACAGCCACACCACGCTGTTGCTGTTCTCCAGCAAGGGCAAGGTGTACTGGCTCAAGACCTACGAGATTCCGGAAGCGTCCCGCGCCGCCCGCGGTCGTCCGCTGGTCAACCTGCTGCCATTGAGCGAAGGCGAATACATCACCACGATGCTGCCGGTCGATCTCGAAGCGATGAAGAAACGCGCTGACGAGGAAGAGGCCGAAGGCGTCGAGGCTGACGTTGAAGAAATCGAAAACAGCAATGAGACCGACGAAGAGCGTCGCGCCCGGATCAAGGCTGCCGACCGCAAGAAGGCACCGTTCATCTTCATGTCGACCGCCAACGGTACCGTGAAGAAAACTCCGCTGGTGGCCTTCAGCCGTCAGCGCAGCGTCGGCCTGATCGCGCTGGAGCTGGACGAAGGTGACATTCTGATTTCCGCCGCGATCACCGATGGCGAGCAGGAAATCATGCTGTTCTCCGACGGCGGCAAGGTCACGCGCTTCAAGGAATCCGAAGTACGCGCCATGGGCCGTACCGCTCGCGGCGTACGCGGCATGCGTCTGCCAGAAGGACAGAAGCTGATCTCCATGCTGATCCCGGAAGAAGGCAGCCAGATCCTCACCGCTTCCGAGCGCGGTTATGGCAAGCGCACCGCGATCACCGAGTTCCCTGAATACAAACGTGGCGGTCAGGGCGTGATCGCCATGGTCAGCAACGAGCGTAACGGCCGTCTGGTTGGCGCGGTTCAGGTGCAGGACGGCGAAGAGATCATGCTGATCTCCGATCAGGGCACCCTGGTTCGCACCCGCGTCGACGAAGTGTCGAGCCTGGGTCGTAACACTCAAGGTGTCACGCTGATCAAGCTGGCCAAGGATGAAACCCTGGTCGGTCTGGAGCGGGTTCAGGAGCCTTCGGAAGTGGAAGGTGAAGAGTACGGAGGTGAAGAGGGTGAGGAATTCGATGGCAGTGTCGTGAACAACGATGCTGGCGAAGACCAGCAACTCGACGCCGCAGCTGACGAAGAACCGCAAGAATAAGCGGACAAACAAGGGGGCGGATGAGAATTCGCCCCCTTGTTATTTGTCCGGTATGAAATTTTGCAGCACTGCGGATGATCGTTCCCACGCTCTGCGTGGGAATGCCGCCGGGGACGCTCCGCGTCCCATGACGCAGAGCGTCATTTGATGCATTCCCACGCGGAGCGTGGGAACGATCATCCGCAGACCAAAAGATTCAAGTGACCACCAAATCAGAGCGAGATTGGATGTGAGCAAGCGAGCCTATAACTTCTGCGCCGGTCCTGCGGCGTTGCCTGAAGCTGTCCTGCAGCGCGCCCAGGGTGAACTCCTTGATTGGCACGGCAAGGGGCTGTCGGTCATGGAAATGAGCCATCGCAGCGATGAGTTCGTGTCCATCGCGACCCAGGCCGAGCAGGATCTGCGTGACCTGCTGAATATCCCGTCGAACTACAAAGTGCTGTTTCTGCAGGGTGGCGCCAGCCAACAGTTTGCGCAGATTCCCCTGAACCTGTTGCCGGAGGGCGGCTCGGCCGACTATATCGACACCGGTATCTGGTCGCAGAAAGCCATTGAAGAAGCCTCGCGCTACGGCCACGTCAATGTCGCCGCGACCGCCAAGCCTTACGACTATTTTGCCATTCCGGGCCAGAACGAGTGGAACCTGTCGAAAGACGCCGCTTACGTTCACTACGCGCCAAATGAAACCATCGGCGGTCTGGAATTCCAGTGGATTCCGCAAACCGGTGACGTGCCGCTGGTGGCCGACATGTCTTCGGACATCCTCTCGCGTCCGGTCGATATCTCGCGTTTCGGCATGATCTACGCTGGCGCGCAGAAGAACATCGGCCCGAGCGGCATCGTCGTCAACATCATCCGCGAAGACCTGCTTGGCAAGGCCCGCGCGCTGTGCCCGACCATGCTCGACTACAAGGTCGCGGCGGATAACGGCTCGATGTACAACACCCCGCCAACCCTGGCCTGGTACCTGTCGGGTCTGGTGTTCCAGTGGCTGAAAGAGCAGGGCGGCGTCGAAGCGATCGCCAGGCTCAACGACGTCAAACAGCGCACGCTGTACGACTTCATCGACGCCAGCGGCCTCTACAGCAACCCGATCAACAAATCGGATCGCTCGTGGATGAACGTACCGTTCCGTCTGGCTGATGATCGTCTGGACAAGCCGTTCCTCGCCGGTGCCGACGCGCGCGGCTTGCTCAACCTCAAGGGCCACCGCTCCGTGGGCGGCATGCGCGCTTCTATCTATAACGCCGTCGACATCAACGCCGTCAACGCGCTGGTGGCGTACATGGCGGAATTCGAGAAGGAACACGGCTGATGTCCGAGCAAGAACTCAAGGCACTGCGCGTTCGCATCGACGCTCTGGACACTAAAGTCCTGGAGCTGATCAGTGAGCGTGCGCGTTGCGCCCAGGAAGTCGCGCGAGTAAAGATGGCCTCGCTGGCCGAAGGCGAAGTGCCGGTGTTCTATCGTCCCGAGCGCGAAGCTCAGGTGCTCAAGCGGGTGATGGAGCGCAATCAGGGGCCGCTGGGCAACGAAGAGATGGCGCGCTTGTTCCGCGAAATCATGTCCTCGTGCCTGGCGCTGGAGCAGCCACTGAAAGTGGCCTATCTCGGCCCTGAGGGCACCTTCACCCAAGCGGCCGCGATGAAGCATTTCGGTCATGCCGTGATCAGCAAGCCGATGGCGGCGATCGACGAAGTGTTCCGCGAAGTGGCAGCCGGTGCGGTGAATTTTGGCGTGGTGCCGGTGGAAAACTCCACCGAAGGCGCGGTCAATCACACGCTGGACAGCTTCCTCGAGCACGACATGGTGATCTGTGGCGAAGTCGAACTGCGTATCCACCATCATCTGCTGGTCGGGGAAAACACCAAGACCGACAGCATCAGCCGCATCTACTCCCACGCGCAGTCGCTGGCCCAGTGCCGCAAGTGGCTTGACGCGCATTATCCGAATGTCGAGCGCGTGGCGGTGTCGAGCAACGCCGAAGCGGCCAAGCGGGTGAAGGGCGAGTGGAATTCGGCGGCGATCGCCGGCGACATGGCGGCGGGCCTGTATGGCCTGACCCGTCTGGCCGAGAAGATCGAAGATCGCCCGGATAACTCGACGCGTTTCCTGATGATCGGTAATCAGGAAGTGCCGCCGACCGGAGATGACAAGACTTCGATCATCGTCTCGATGAGCAACAAGCCTGGCGCGCTCCACGAGCTGCTGGTGCCGTTTCACGACAATGGCATCGACCTGACCCGCATCGAGACCCGGCCGTCGCGCAGCGGCAAATGGACCTATGTGTTCTTCATCGACTTTGTCGGTCATCACCGTGATCCGTTGATCAAAGGTGTGCTGGAAAAGATCAGTCAGGAAGCAGTAGCACTCAAAGTGCTGGGTTCCTACCCGAAAGCAGTTCTCTAAGGGGCGGTAGCAAATGAGTGGCAACTTCCTCGCTCTGGCACAGCCGGGCGTGCAACAACTGTCGCCGTACGTTCCGGGCAAGCCTGTGGACGAACTGGCGCGTGAGCTGGACCTGGATCCGGCGAAAATCGTCAAACTGGCGAGCAACGAAAATCCGCTGGGCGCCAGCCCCAAGGCCCTCGCGGCGATTCGTGAAGAGCTGGCCGAGCTGACCCGTTATCCGGATGGCAATGGTTTCGCCCTGAAATCGCTGCTGGCCGAGCAGTGCCGGGTCGAGCTGAATCAGGTCACGCTGGGCAATGGCTCCAACGACATTCTTGAGCTGGTCGCCCGCGCCTACCTGGCGCCGGGCCTGAACGCGGTGTTCAGCGAGCACGCCTTCGCGGTGTATCCGATTGCGACTCAAGCGGTCGGCGCACAAGCCAAAGTGGTTCCAGCCAAAAACTGGGGGCATGACCTGCCGGCGATGCTGGCGGCCATCGATGCCAATACCCGTGTGGTGTTTATCGCCAACCCCAACAACCCGACCGGCACCTGGTTCGGCGCCGAAGCCCTGGACGAGTTCCTCCAGGACGTTCCCGAGCATGTGCTGGTGGTGCTGGACGAGGCCTACATCGAGTACGCCGAAGGCAGCGATCTGCCTGACGGTCTGGATTTCCTCGCCGCTTACCCGAACCTGCTGGTGTCGCGAACGTTCTCCAAGGCTTATGGCCTGGCCGCGCTGCGCGTCGGTTATGGCTTGTCGACGCCTGTGGTGGCGGACGTGCTGAATCGGGTTCGCCAGCCGTTCAACGTCAACAGTCTGGCCCTTGCGGCGGCTTGCGCGGCGTTGAAAGACGAGGAATATCTGGCGCAGAGCCGTCATCTCAACGAGTCTGGCATGCAGCAGTTGCAAGCGGGCTTCCGTGAGCTGGGTCTGGGCTGGATCGAATCCAAAGGCAACTTCATTTGCGTCGACCTTGGTCAAGAAGCCGCTCCGGTGTTTCAGGGCTTGCTGCGCGAAGGCGTGATCGTGCGTCCGGTCGCTAACTACGGCATGCCGAACCACCTGCGGGTGACCATCGGCCTGCCGGCGGAAAACAGCCGTTTCCTCGAGGCGCTGCGCAAGGTTCTGGCTCGTGGTTGACGTCATTGCACTGCAACCTGCTGCACCTATGATCGGTCGCCTGGTGGTGGTCGGTCTGGGCTTGATCGGTGGTTCGTTTGCCAAGGGCTTGCGCGAAAGTGGCGTGTGCCGTGAAGTGGTCGGGGTCGATCTCGACCCGCAATCGCGCAGGCTTGCGGTCGAGCTGGGTGTGGTCGATCGTTGCGAAGATGACCTGGCGCTGGCCTGTGTGGGCGCTGATGTGATTCAGCTGGCGGTGCCGATTCTGGCCATGGAAAAACTGCTCGCGCGTTTGGCTGTCATGGATCTGGGGCAGGCGATCCTCACGGATGTCGGTAGCGCCAAAGGCAATGTGGTGCGCGCGGCGAGCGAAGCGTTCGGCGGCATGCCGGCGCGCTTCGTGCCGGGGCACCCGATTGCCGGTTCCGAGCAGAGCGGGGTTGAAGCTTCGAATGCCGAACTGTTCCGTCGGCACAAAGTGATCCTCACGCCGCTTGAGCAGACCGATCCCGTCGCGCTGGCCGTGGTTGATCGTCTGTGGCGCGAATTGGGCGCCGATGTCGAGCATATGCAGGTCGAGCGTCACGACGAAGTGCTGGCCGCGACCAGTCATCTGCCGCACTTGTTGGCCTTCGGTCTGGTCGATTCGCTGGCCAAGCGCAATGAAAATCTGGAGATCTTCCGTTACGCTGCCGGTGGTTTTCGCGATTTCACAAGAATCGCCGGAAGCGACCCGGTGATGTGGCACGACATCTTCCTCGCCAACCGCGAGGCTGTCCTGCGCACACTCGATACATTTCGCAGCGACCTCGACGCCTTGCGCGACGCGGTCGATGCAGGGGATGGGCACCAATTGTTGGGCGTTTTCACGCGCGCCCGGGTTGCCCGCGAGCATTTCAGTAAAATCCTGGCCCGCAGGGCCTATGTGGACGCTATGAATTCCAACGATCTGATCTTCCTGGCTCAACCTGGTGGCCGCCTGTCCGGTCGGATTCGCGTACCGGGTGACAAATCGATTTCCCACCGTTCGATCATGCTCGGCTCGCTGGCCGAAGGCGTCACCGAAGTCGAAGGCTTCCTTGAGGGCGAAGATGCCCTGGCGACCTTGCAGGCGTTTCGCGACATGGGCGTGGTCATCGAAGGCCCGCACCACGGCCGCGTGACCATCCACGGTGTTGGCCTGCACGGCCTGAAGCCTGCGCCGGGCCCGATCTATCTGGGCAACTCCGGCACCTCGATGCGTCTGCTGTCCGGCCTGCTGGCGGCGCAGAACTTTGACAGCACCCTGACCGGCGACGCTTCGCTGTCCAAGCGTCCGATGAATCGCGTGGCCAATCCATTGCGCGAGATGGGCGCGGTGATCGAAACCGCCGCTGAAGGTCGTCCGCCGATGACTATCCGCGGCGGGAACAAGCTCAAGGGCGTGACCTACACCATGCCGATGGCCAGCGCCCAGGTGAAATCCTGCCTGCTGCTCGCCGGTCTCTACGCTGAAGGCAAGACCACCGTTACCGAACCTGCGCCGACCCGTGACCACACCGAGCGCATGCTGCGTGGCTTCGGCTACCCGGTCAGCGTCGACGGTGCCACGGCTTCGGTCGAATCCGGTGGCAAGCTGAGCGCTACCCACATCGAAGTGCCGGGCGATATTTCGTCTTCGGCGTTTTTCCTTGTGGCGGCGTCGATTGCTGAAGGCTCGGAGCTGGTGCTTGAGCACGTCGGCATCAATCCGACCCGTACCGGTGTGATCGACATCCTGCGTCTGATGGGTGCCGATATCACTCTGGAAAACCAGCGCGAAGTCGGTGGCGAGCCAGTGGCTGACTTGCGCGTGCGGGCAGCTAAACTCAAAGGTATCGAAATTCCCGAAGAACTGGTTCCGCTGGCGATCGACGAATTCCCGGTCCTGTTCGTCGCGGCTGCATGTGCTGAAGGCCGCACCGTGCTGACCGGTGCCGAAGAACTGCGGGTCAAGGAATCGGATCGCATTCAGGTCATGGCGGACGGTTTGCTGGCGCTGGGCGTCAAGTGCGAGCCGACCCCGGACGGCATCATCATCGACGGCGGCCAGATCGGCGGCGGTGAAGTGCATGGTCATGGCGACCACCGTATCGCGATGGCCTTCAGTGTTGCCTCGTTGCGCGCGACTGCACCGATCCGCATTCACGATTGCGCCAACGTCGCGACCTCGTTCCCCAACTTCCTCGCGCTGTGCGGGCAGGTCGGTATTCGTGTGGCACAAGAGGCTCAGTCGTGAAAAACATTGCACCGGTCATCACCATCGACGGGCCAAGCGGCTCTGGCAAAGGCACGGTTGCCGGGATTCTGGCCAAACGTCTGGGCTGGAATCTGCTGGATTCCGGTGCGCTTTATCGCCTGCTGGCGTTCGCGGCGCACAACCATGGTGTCGACCTGACCAATGAAGAACTGCTGAAGAAGCTTGCCGCTCATCTGGATGTTCAGTTCATTGCGGCGACCGAAGGTCAGTTGCAGCGGATCATTCTGGAAGGCGACGAAGTCAGCGATGTCATCCGCACCGAGAGCGTCGGTTCCGGCGCTTCGCAAGTGGCTGCGCTGCCAGCCGTGCGCGATGCACTGCTGCAGCGCCAGCGTGCATTCCAGGAAGCGCCGGGCCTGGTCGCCGATGGCCGTGACATGGGTACGGTGGTTTTTCCTGATGCACCGCTGAAGATTTTCCTCACTGCCAGTGCCGAGGAGCGGGCGCGCCGTCGATATTTGCAGTTGAAGGGCAAAGTCGAGGGTGTTAGTCTGTCGAGTCTGCTAGATGAGATCCGTGCACGCGATGAGCGTGACACCCAGCGCGCAGTAGCCCCGCTCAAGCCGGCGGCCGACGCGATACAGCTGGATTCCACGGAGCTTTCCATCGATCAGGTGCTTGAACGCATCATGAGCGAGATCGCCATTCGCGATATCGCCGGGTGACCAAGAGGGTCGCAGGGGACCAGTCATAGTCCTGCGGTGCTTCTTTTAAATGAAACTAACCCACACCGTCTGGGGTGTGGAGATGGGCGTTTACTTCGCCCTCATCTACAGGAATTAAAATGAGCGAAAGCTTTGCGGAACTCTTTGAAGAAAGCCTGAAAACCCTGAACCTTCAGGCAGGCTCCATCATCACCGGTGTTATCGTTGATATCGATTACCAGGCTCGCTGGGTAACCGTTCACGCTGGTCTGAAGTCTGAAGCACTCATCCCGCTTGAGCAGTTCTACAACGATGCTGGCGAACTGAACATCAACGTTGGTGATGAAGTTCACGTTGCTCTGGATTCGGTTGAAGACGGCTTTGGCGAAACCAAGCTGTCCCGTGAAAAAGCCAAGCGCGCTGAATGCTGGATCGTTCTGGAAGCAGCCTTCGCAGCCGAGGAAGTGGTCAAGGGCGTTATCAACGGTAAGGTTAAAGGCGGCTTCACTGTCGACGTTAACGGCATCCGTGCGTTCCTGCCAGGTTCCCTGGTTGACGTCCGTCCAGTGCGCGACACCACGCACCTGGAAGGCAAAGAGCTGGAATTCAAGGTCATCAAGCTGGACCAGAAGCGCAACAACGTTGTCGTTTCCCGTCGCAGCGTCCTCGAAGCCGAGAACTCCGCCGAGCGTGAAGCTCTGCTGGAATCCCTGCAGGAAGGCCAGCAAGTCAAAGGTATCGTCAAGAACCTCACCGATTACGGCGCATTCGTCGATCTGGGTGGCGTGGACGGCCTGCTGCACATCACCGACATGGCCTGGAAGCGCATCAAGCATCCTTCCGAGATCGTTAACGTTGGTGACGAAATCGACGTCAAGGTTCTGAAATACGATCGCGAACGCAACCGTGTTTCCCTGGGCCTGAAGCAACTGGGCGAAGATCCATGGGTTGCTATCAAAGCCCGTTACCCAGAAGGCACTCGCGTAACCGCTCGTGTTACCAATCTGACCGACTACGGCTGCTTCGCTGAGCTGGAAGAAGGCGTTGAAGGTCTGGTACACGTTTCGGAAATGGACTGGACCAACAAGAACATCCACCCTTCGAAAGTCGTACAAGTCGGCGACGAAGTGGAAGTCATGGTTCTGGACATCGACGAAGAGCGTCGTCGTATCTCCCTGGGCATCAAGCAGTGCAAGTCGAACCCATGGGAAGACTTCTCTGGCCAGTTCAACAAGGGCGACAAGATCTCCGGCACCATCAAGTCGATCACCGATTTCGGTATCTTCATTGGTCTGGACGGCGGCATCGACGGTCTGGTTCACCTGTCCGACATCTCCTGGAACGAAGTGGGCGAAGAAGCCGTACGTCGTTTCAAGAAGGGCGACGAGCTGGACACCGTCATCCTGTCGGTTGACCCAGAGCGCGAGCGCATCTCCCTGGGCATCAAGCAACTGGAAAGCGATCCGTTCTCCGAGTACGTCTCGGTTAACGACAAGGGCGCTATCGTGACCGGTACCGTGAAAGAAGTTGACGCCAAAGGCGCCATCATCGTTCTGGCCGACGACATCGAAGCTACCTTGAAAGCCTCCGAAATCAGCCGTGACCGCGTTGAAGACGCGCGCAACGTTCTGAAAGAAGGCCAGGAAGTTGAAGCCAAGATCATCAGCGTTGATCGCAAGAGCCGCGTAATCCAGCTCTCGATCAAGTCGAAAGATGATGCTGAAGAGAAAGAAGCAATTCAGAGCCTGAAAGAAACTTCTTCGGAAGACAAAGTCGATACCACTATGGCTGGGCTGCTGAAGCAAGCGTTGGCCAAACAGAACTAAGTTCTGCTTGATCATGAAAAAGGGCGACTTCGGTCGCCCTTTTTTGTGCCTGCGATTTGGCAATACGGCTCGGCCGTGAAACCAATCGCTTCGCTTGCAGGTCTGTTTCTTTAATCGGATCAATCGCCTATTCGCGACTAAGCTTCGTCTAAGTGTGTAAGCGTCGGGCTTAACCTGGCATAAGGAAGTGGATGAACAAGTTGATTGTCGTTGCAGCGATATTGGCGTTGGCAGGTTGCACGACCAGCGCGAAGACCCATGCGGTGCGTGGTGTAAGCGGTATCGAGGTCGACTGCTCCGGGCTGGGTTCTGGCTGGGAGAAGTGCCACAAGCGCGCTGCGAAGGAGTGCAAGGGGGCGGGCTACAAGGTCGTCACGCGGTCAGACGATGCCAAGGATGAAGATGAATATCCTTTTGGGTTCAACCCGGCAGGTTACCTGACCCGGACCATGTTGGTGATCTGTCGTTAAGTGCGCGACTACCACCCGGCATCGATTCGATGCCCTGAAAACGGGCGTTTTGACGCTGGCGAAGATATGTCAATCCCTGGGCTGTTCAAAATCTTCCGGGCATGCTAAAACCTTTCAAGCGCTGATCTAGCTGCTTGAAAAAGAAGGGAAAAATATGACGAAGTCGGAGTTGATCGAACGAATTGTCACCCATCAAGGGCTACTCTCATCCAAGGATGTGGAGCTGGCCATCAAGACCATGCTTGAACAAATGTCTCAGTGCCTCGCCACCGGTGATCGCATCGAGATCCGTGGATTTGGCAGCTTCTCCCTGCACTACCGCGCGCCACGTGTCGGCCGCAATCCCAAGACCGGCCAATCGGTCAGTCTGGACGGTAAATTCGTTCCGCATTTCAAGCCGGGCAAGGAATTGCGTGATCGTGTGAATGAGGAAGAGGAGGAGGGCGCTTGATCTTCGCTACTCAAATTCAAGGGGGCGTGAATGCGTAACCTGAAGCGCATATTGCTTGGCGTATTTCTCCTATTAATGGTTCTGGTCGTCTTGGCGTTCGTGCTGGAGAACCAGCAATCGGTCGCGCTTTTGTTTCTGGGTTTTTCCGGGCCGCAGTTGCCAGTGTCACTGGTCGTGGTGTTGGCATTGCTTATTGGCATGTTGATCGGGCCGCTGCTGGGCTGGTTTCTGGGACGCTCGTCCAGAGCGGCGCGCAAGCGACTGGTCTGATAACGACAGGTGCAGGGCATCTGTCGAAATTGCGCCTCAGCCTGTCTTTATCCATTAGTAAAACCATCATTAAGCTGTAAAATGCGTCCCTTGTTCGATCGTGCCTTTATGCATGTCGATTCAGACTGACTCTGACGGATGCCAACGGCGAGTGGCTTCTGCATTCATGGATTAGACCGCGCTCACTGGCAGCGCTGTCCGCAGCTCAAGGGTATCGTTTCGCGTGAAAATTCTAGTTACCGGCGGCGCCGGCTTCATTGGCTCGGCAGTCATCCGTCACATCATCTCCAACACTTCCGATGCGGTCGTTAACGTCGATAAGCTGACGTACGCCGGCAATCTGGAGTCCCTGGCAGAAGTCAGTCAGAGTTCGCGTTACGCCTTCGAGCGCGTTGATATCTGCGATCGTGATCAGATTGATCGTGTTCTGCGTGAGCACCAGCCGGATGCAATCATGCACCTGGCCGCAGAGTCCCACGTCGATCGTTCGATCTCCGGCCCGTCCGAGTTCATCCAGACCAATATTATTGGCACTTACACGCTGCTCGAAGCCGCGCGCCATTACTGGGCTGCGCTGGACGACACCCGCAAAGCCAACTTCCGCTTCCACCACATTTCGACTGACGAAGTCTACGGAGACCTCGAAGGTCCGGAAGACCTCTTCACCGAAACCACGCCGTATCAGCCAAGCTCGCCATACTCGGCCAGCAAGGCAAGCTCCGATCACCTTGTTCGCGCCTGGGCCCGCACCTACGGCCTGCCGACACTGGTGACCAACTGCTCGAACAACTACGGCCCATGCCACTTCCCAGAGAAGCTGATCCCGCTGATCATTCTCAATGCGCTGGAAGGCAAATCGCTGCCTGTATATGGCAAGGGTAATCAGGTTCGTGACTGGCTGTATGTCGAAGATCACGCCCGTGCGTTGTACAAAGTCGTCACCGAAGGCGTCATCGGTGAGACTTACAACATCGGCGGTCATAACGAAAAACAAAACATTGAAGTAGTGCATACCCTGTGTGCGTTGCTCGATGAGTTGCGTCCGGATTCTGCCCACCGCCCTCATGCCAGCCTGATTACTTATGTTCAGGATCGTCCTGGTCATGACGTGCGTTATGCAATTGATGCGAGCAAGATCCAGCGTGAGCTGGGCTGGACACCTGAAGAGACGTTTGAAACCGGCATACGCAAGACGGTCGAGTGGTATCTGAATAACACTGAATGGGTAGAGCACGTGAAGAGCGGCAGCTACCAGCAGTGGATCGACCAGAACTATGCGGATCGCTCGAACAAAGCATGAGAATTCTTCTGCTGGGTAAGAATGGCCAAGTGGGCTGGGAGCTGCAACGCGCCCTGGCGCCGCTTGGTGAGCTGGTGGCGCTTGATCGTCATCTTGTTGATGGGCTTAGCGGCGATCTGTCCAATCTTGAAGCCTTGCGCGCAACGATTCGTCAGGTAAAGCCCAACGTTATCGTCAATGCTGCTGCCTATACGGCGGTCGACAAAGCTGAGTCGGAAACCGAATTGGCGGATCGCGTTAACGGCCTTGCGACTGGCGTTATGGCAGAAGCGGCCGCAGCGCTGGGCGCATGGCTGATTCACTATTCAACGGATTACGTTTTCAGTGGCCAAGGCGTAGCGCCATGGCAGGAGACAGATGCTGTCGCACCGGTGAACCATTACGGCGCCAGCAAGCTCGCCGGCGAACAGGCAATTGTCGCATCGGGTTGCAAGCATCTGATCTTTCGCACGAGCTGGGTTTACGGCGCTCGCGGTAACAACTTCGCAAAGACGATGCTGCGGCTGGCGAAAGACCGCGAAATGTTGAACGTCATTGCGGATCAGATCGGCGCGCCGACCGGGGCTGACCTGATTGCCGACGTCACGGCGCTGGCTATTCAGCAAGTTATCAAGCGTCCAGAGTTGGCTGGCCTCTATCACTTGGCCGCTGCGGGCGAAGTGTCCTGGCATGGATATGCCAGTCATGTGATTGCCTTCGCAAAAAGCCAAAGCGAGGAATTGGCTGTGACGACGGTCAATCCGATCGAAACAACAGCCTATCCAACGCCTGCACGCCGACCTCTGAACTCGCGCTTGAACACTCAGAAACTGCGCGACAATTTTTCTCTACACTTGCCGGATTGGCAAAGTGGTGTAACCCGAATGCTTAGGGAAGTTCTCAACAAATGACCACAACAAATCGTAAAGGCATTATCCTCGCAGGTGGCTCGGGTACTCGCTTACATCCGCTCACGCTTGGTGTTTCCAAGCAAATGCTGCCTATCTATGACAAGCCGATGATTTTCTATCCGCTGTCGGTTTTGATGTTGGCGGGGATGCGTGAGATTTTGATCATCTCTACACCAGAAGATCTTCCATGCTTTCGCAAACTTCTAGGGGACGGCGGCACTTACGGGATTAAACTGAGTTACGCCGTGCAGCCTAGTCCTGACGGTTTGGCGCAGGCGTTCATTATTGGTGAAGAGTTCATCGGGAATGACCCTTGCTGTCTTATTCTTGGTGACAATATTTTCTACGGCCACCACTTCTCCGAAAATTTGCGCTCTGCGGGTTCGCAGAAGTCGGGTGCAACTGTTTTCGGCTATCACGTCTCTGACCCGGAAAGATTTGGTGTCGTTGAGTTCGATGCAACCGGGCGTGCGCTGAGCATTGAAGAAAAGCCATTGAAGCCTAAATCAAACTACGCTGTAACCGGTCTTTACTTCTACGATAATCAAGTGATCGACATCGCTAAAAGTATCAAGCCTTCCGAGCGGGGCGAACTTGAAATCACTGATATCAACCGTGCCTATCTTGAGCAAAAAATACTTAACGTAGAGATGCTGGGCCGCGGATTCGCCTGGTTGGATACAGGGACACACGACTCATTGCTTGAGGCTAGTCACTTCGTTCATACAATTGAACAGCGTCAAGGATTGAAAGTTGCCTGCCTTGAAGAAATTGCGTATCACAATGGCTGGATCACTGCCGAGCAAGTGGCTGCTCAAGCCGATGCGCTGAAAAAAACTGGGTATGGTCAGTATTTGAAGAAAGTTCTGGACTCTGATTCCCACTGACTGCAGTGCTAAAGTTTGTTGGGCGATCATGTTTTAACGGTGTAAGCAGAGACGGCATGCCAGCAGAATATCCAAGAATTGCAGTTTTACTAGCTGCGTATAATGGCATGCTTTGGATCGAAGAACAGATCACTTCGATCCTTTCTCAGGCTGGAGTGGATGTAACTGTATTCATCAGCGTCGACCCTTCAAGTGACGATACTGAATCCTGGTGTAAAAACTATGCTGTCAGGCATTCGCAGGTAGTTGTCCTACCCATGGTCGGTAGTTTCGGCGGCGCTTCAGGTAATTTTTTCCGCCTGATAAGGGATGTTCCGCTCGATTCTTATGACTTCGTTGCATTTGCCGATCAGGACGACATCTGGTTTCAAAATAAACTGAGCCGCGCTGTTTCCGCTATTCAAATTCATCAGGTTGACGCTTACTCCAGCAACGTGACAGCATTTTGGCCTGATGGCCGACATCACCTGTTAAACAAGGCCCAGCCTCAAGTTAGTTGGGACTATGTTTTCGAAGCGGCGGGGCCTGGATGCACCTACGTAATGAGCAGAACCCTCGCAGCGGACTTCAAAGAGTCAATCAGCACTAATTGGCGATATCTGCAAGGTATCACGCTGCACGATTGGTATTGTTATGCGTTCGCTCGACGTAACGGATACCGCTGGTTCATCGATCCGGAACCGTCTATGAGCTACAGACAGCATGAAAACAATCAGGTCGGTGCAAATAAGGGGTTGCGATCGCTTATTGCCCGATACAAGATTATTCATGATGGCTGGTGGTTTAAACAGGTTCAACTGATATGCAGGTTGCTTGGGCTTGAAAGTGATCCGTTTATAAGCAGTTGGCTTAATTTGCGAAGATCGGAGCTGTTAAGGTTGTCCTTTAGTGCATGGAAATGTCGACGGCGAGTACGCGACAAGTTCTTTTTCTTCTGTATTTGTTGGTTGACTGCGCTGAACGGTGGGGGGAAGCAAGAATGACCGCCCCGAGAGTACTAGTAACTGGTGCGAATGGTTTTGTTGGCGAGGCAACTGTCCTCAAATTATTAATGCAACAGGCCTTCCAACCGGTTGCAGCACTGCGTGGCAACTCCCGACTACTAGGATTGTGCCCGGTGGTGAAATTTGATTTGACTCAGCCTGAGCAATTGCCTGATTTGACTGGAATAGATGTCGTTATACACACCGCTGCGCGTGTTCACGTTATGAATGATATCGCTTCACAAGCTCTTGAGTCATTTCGCAAGGTAAATGTGGAAGGGACGCTTCGTTTAGCTCGGCGTGCAGCTTCATCGGGAGTGAAACGATTCATATTTCTTAGTTCAATCAAGGTAAATGGTGAACACACTTCTCGCGGGCAACGCTTTCGGGCTGATGATCTACCGAACCCTACTGATGCTTACGGTGTTTCCAAATACGAGGCGGAAGAGTCGTTGAGAGCGTTGGCTCATGAAACAGGCTTGGAAGTGGTCATCATTCGACCTCCACTTGTTTATGGGCCTGGCGTTAAGGCAAACTTTCAAAGCATGCTCAGGTGGCTTGATACAGGAATGCCTTTACCTTTGGGGGCAATTGATAACAAGCGCAGCTTGGTCGCAATCGATAATCTTGTTAGCTTGATAATCACATGTGTCGATCATCCTTCAGCGAGCAACCAGGTATTCCTTGCTGGAGACGGCGTAGACCTTTCCACTTCCGAATTGTTATCTCTTCTTTCGTGTTCGCTTGGAAGACCATCTCGACTGATACCAGTGCCCCAGTATATTCTCCAATGGGTAGCGAAGCTCGTGGGAAGGCGAGGCATCGCGGACAGGCTGCTGGGATCGCTACAGATTGATATTGAAAAGAATAAAGAACTGTTGGGGTGGGTACCATCATCGGATATAGATGAAACCTTTCGCCGTACAGCCAAGTACTATCAGGAACATACTGCCAAATGATCGAATTGTGGTTGATACCGGTCTGCTGCTTCATCTCTTGGGCTTTTACTTTTTTTTTGCGAAAGTATGCATTAGCCAAGAGTCTGATGGATATTCCGAATGAACGAAGTTCGCATTGTACACCTACTCCCCGAGGGGGGGGCGGCGCTATTGTGCTTGCGTTTCTATCCGGCTTGGCGTTTTTGAGTTGCCTAGACGTTTTGAGTTTAGAGGCGTTCTACGCGCTTCTGGGTTCCGGTACGATTGTAGCTATCCTGGGATTCGCAGATGATCATGGACACATAGCCGCTAGGTGGCGGCTGATTGGGCATTTCAGTGCTGCAGCATGGTTGTTGTTTTGGATGAGCGGATTTCCGTCACTGCAATTACTTGGAGTGACGATCGAGTCGGGCATGCTGACCACAATTTTCGCGCTCTGTTATTTAGTCTGGTTATTGAATTTATATAACTTTATGGATGGTATCGACGGACTGGCGAGCGTTGAGGCAATCAGTATTTGTTTGGGCATGTGCCTGATTTACTGGTTCGCTGGAACACCAGGTCTGATATGGGGCCCACTGCTTCTCGCTTGTTCAACTGCGGGTTTCTTATGGTGGAACTTTCCACCCGCAAGGATTTTCATGGGTGATGTCGGCAGCGGTTTCCTCGGGATTATCCTCGGGGGATTGAGCATGTTAGGTGCTGCAGCCTCGCCAGCATTATTTTGGAGCTGGATCATACTTTTGGCGGTCTTTATTACGGATGCAACTTGGACGCTGTTGCAACGGCTGCTGCGAAAAGAGAAAATTTATCAAGCACATCGCTCGCACGCCTATCAGCACGCAGCAATAAAACTTAAGAGCCATAAACATACAGCCGGTTATGTAATGGCTATTAATGTTCTGTGGCTGTTTCCATTGGCAATAGCTGTTGCCAAAGGGCTAGAGCCTTTTCTGGGTTTGCTCCTTGCCTACTCTCCCTTGTGTTATTTAGCGTTCAGGCTCAGGGCGGGACGTACGCTATCGGACAAGTGTTAGTTTTTTAGTCTATGTGCGATAGATGCAGCGAGCTCGGCAGCATATTTGCGAAGTTCTGGAACCGCAGTTGCTTCCCAGTATTTGGCCTTCAGCATGGGACCAATATAGCTTAACGAAGCGTCACCTTCTGATAGCTCGTTTGCGAGTGTGAGATCATCGTTAACGAGTAGGCCCAGCTTTTGCTCGTCCTGAAGGGCCAACTTAGAATCCAAGAGTTGATCTATCAGCGGTTCGTTGGCCAGCTCCAGATTGGTGTTTGGTCCGGTACAATTGATAATTCTACCCACCTCGATTTCGATCATCGATTCCGAACTACGAGGTTTTATAATTACCGAAAGATGATTATTTGAAATTGAAAAGCTCTGTATGCGCCCTGCGAAAGTTTTAATCTGACGGTTGGCGCACGAAGCTTTGAATATATCGAAAGAGTCGGGGGCGACCCGATGCCGATGGATATCCCAATAAGGTTGTAAGTGCCTTAAAAAACGGCGCCGTTCACATTGGTTCAGACGTAACCAGAGTTTATCGGTAATGGGGCGTATGGCCGCAATCACATCTCTCCAATCACAATCTGTGCGTTTGATTATGCTTCTAAGAATGCGGGAGTAATTCAACACCGAAGGTTGGTTCTGAAATAATTCCTCTTCAATAGGGTAATCCAGGGCTGCCTGACGATTACCTTTACGATGAGGTAACGGCAATAGCCCTCTCCTCGAAACCATGTAAATTGAACCCGAGTGCCCTTGCTGTAACAGTCTTGTGGCCGTGTCTAAAGCAGTCAGTCCCGTCCCGATCAGAAGAACTGATTCATTCGGTTCAAGGGGCTTCTGGTCTATTTGTGATGACCAAGGATCCTGAATATAGTAAGCAGTGCCCAGAAGTGCTTTCAGTTCATGGGGTACGACCGGAGAGAAGTTGCCCAGCGCTAAAACAGCATGCTCTGCATAAAGGCGGGTTCCGTCTTTTATTGAGATTTCGAAATGATTTCCTTGATATCGAATACCTAGGACTTCACAGCTTATTTGCTGAAAAGACATCCCGTCGCCACTTTTGTCTGCTGCTTGTTTCAGAATATCGCTCAGATACTCCCCGTAGACTTGGCGGGGTACAAATGAAGAACCAGTGATGTTGAGGCTCTTGGAATTACAGTAATTCAGAAAGTGATCCGGTTGTGCAACGTAAGCACTCATGTTCCCGGCAGGAACATTAAGGAGATGGACTGCGCTGTTGGTACCGTAAGCCAGTCCGCGCCCCATTGGTCCGGAACGATTTATTAGAATCACGCGTACATCGTTGGTGTGATGGGTCAGAAGATGGGCGGCGAGAACAGTTCCACTAAATCCGGCACCAACAATGACAACAGTCTTCATTACAGTCCCCGCTGCTCTAGGTGATCCAAGATAATCTGTACCGACTGTTCAATATTATTTTTGAAGGTATCGATGTGGATATCGGGTGACAGTGGTTCTTCATAGAGAGAGTCAATGCCCGTGAAGTTTTTAATAAAGCCGGCGCGCGCTTTTTTATACAGGCCTTTAGGATCGCGCTTTTCACACTCAAGCAAAGGTGCGTCAATAAAAACCTCTATGAAAGAATCACGGCCAATGATGTCTCTAGCAATACTCCTGTCTTGGCGGAAGGGAGAGATAAAAGAGGCGATGGTGATAAGGCCAGCATCAAGAAACAGCTTCGAAACTTCAGCGATGCGGCGAATGTTCTCTTCCCTGTCCTGGTCACTAAACCCTAGGTCACGGCATAGGCCGAGGCGCACGTTATCGCCATCTAGAAGA
Organism: Pseudomonas sp. SWRI99; assembly: GCF_014270125.1. NCBI lineage: Bacteria > Pseudomonadati > Pseudomonadota > Gammaproteobacteria > Pseudomonadales > Pseudomonadaceae > Pseudomonas > Pseudomonas sp. SWRI99. Next base: position 81,273 of record NZ_JABWQR010000006.1, read on the forward strand.
AAAGTATGACGACTCTTCCCCAATAATGCCTGCTCCAGTCCATTGGCGATGGTTGACTTGCCAGCACCACTGAGACCTGTGAACCAAATGACGATGGGTGTCTGTGCTTTTGCTGCGGCCCTTACCGACGGAGTGACGGCGGTGGGGTGGAACACGAGGTCAGTATTCATCTCTTCCTCTGGTCGTGCACAAAAAACGAAATGCTAAAAAGGAGAGCATATCAGTATGAAGCAGAGCTATAAAGATGCTTGATTAAAGCGAAAAACGCCCTCTATTCTATATTCTCGTTCAGACTCTGTACCGAGATCCAGTATAGGGGCGTTTCTTGATATTACTGTGACTGTCTAATGCGTGAGCGCAATGCCTTGATACGTTCTTCTGAGAGCAGATACGGTTCACTGCTCAAAAGTGACAGGCGCTGTTCCTTGTCGTTGACAGCAAGAGTGTTGCTGTCCTTGCTGTCGATGCGATGAATGTAGTCGCCAATGAACATATCTGTATCAAGCGATTTCCAATCCGTATCGTGCTCGGTGAAAAGCTGCAATGTCAGGTAATAGTCTTCCATGAACTTCATGTCGCTGAAGTACTCGATTGCTGCTGTATTGCATTTGTCGATATTCAGCATGAAGCTGTGTATCGGAGCGTGATTCACGTTGAGAAAGTCTTCAAAAGTATGACCGTATGTATAAGTTCTGTCTCTTGAAATAACCAAACCGCTGTCGGAATGAACATTTGTCGAATAGACGCGAGCAAAGGTCGCGTTTTTGCCCGTAGCAGTCAGGCGATCGGCCATTTTTCTGTACGCATAAGGAAAGACCACATCATCGTAATCAAGAAATGTGACGAATCCGCTTTCAATGGATTTTAACGACTCGTTCAACATGAGCGAGCGCAGATCTGGCGTCTCGGAGGTTGAGGAATAGCATTGAAACTCTGGGAAAGCTGTGTCCATCCAGGGCAGGAGTGCCAATTGCGCTTTTAAAAGTTCAATTTCATCCTCAACCATATCTTGGATAGCAAGGATAGGTCGAACGTGGCATTGATCTTGAGCTATTAGCGACAACAGACAATTTGTAAGCAGTTTTTTGTTGCCCTGCTTGTGAAAGCGAATGATTGTCGAAACAGTCACTGGAGGTTTGGCAGCAGACTGTTCCGATACGTTCAGCATAAAGCAGGGGGCGATCCCACATTCTTTATAACCAGCGTTTCGACGGCCGGACTTCAATATCATGCTGGAGCGCTGATTGAAGCTTATTTCACCATTATTATTTTTTGCACCCGGGGCAAAGCATTCGGTGTTTTTTACGCTCGCGCAAATATTGTATCCAATATGTCGGCTAGACATTTTTATAAGGTTTTCAATGGAATAATCCGGGAATAGATATATATCATTGAACTCTAGGTTCAGGCCGGAATCGATGTGGCTGGTTTTTTCAACGGTGACTCCGTTGGTGTCCAGATAGTCGAGTAAATGTTCGTCTGACACGGTTACCGTATAGTTAGTGAATACACTGGAATTCAAAATGCATTGATAGAAAGCGTTGCGTAATTCGCGATTGGCGGATATGCGTTTTTGAGCATGAGCGCCGATAGAGATATTTATAACCGTATCTTTGTCGAGCGAAAGATGATCAAGGTCGTCGAATTTATAGTCGCTTAAAGCTCTGCCTACCGCGTTCAAGTAACCGTAGCCAAATCGGGTATCAGGCTCTAGGTGTGCCCCTTCTGCCCACTCGTTCCAAGCGTTGATCACAACGAAACGCCGATCCTCCGGAAGATTCTTTTCAGAATAGTCAATTAAATGTTCCAGCCAGTTCTGAAATTTTGAAGTTGTGAAGCCATCCAAAGCATAGGCCTCGGTGCCATAACGCGCTGTATTGTCCCAAGTCGGAACCAGTGAGCGGAATAGCGTGTAGTCGTTGCACAGCTCTTTTTCTTTATAATGATCTGCGACCGAGCTGTAATCGAGGATGCTTCCGTTAATCGGCCAGTAGGGTCGTTTCTGGTGATTGATATCGGGAACTGCCCCTCCTGTCCAGTCCTGTAGTACCCGCTCGACGGCTGCATCCATTCCATAATCCTGCGGAGCGGTAGCTCCACGGGTAAGCGTCGCTACGACATATGGAGCGCTAATTCCGTTGGCCTTACATTCCTCTGCCCAAATATTAATATAGTCTTCGACATGTTCCATCGAAGACGGGCGGTAAACAAAGAGAAGCGGTCGACCGTCGACTTTGATGTACCGCTCATCCTTGAAGAAAGGAATCAGATATCTGATAAAGCCCCGAGCATCTTCTTTGGAATAGACCTGCCCGAGCAATATTTCCTGTTCGTTACCATCCCAGCGCCGAGTCCAGTTTTCATTTGCCCAGCAAAAGCTGAACGGCATGTTGATTTCCGGGTGATCGAGCAACATTTGCGCAGGTTTTTCCAAGATCAATTTACCTGCAAACCAGTAATGATAAAAAATCATCCCGTGGACGCCGGCCTTTTCCATCTGCGCGGCCTGTACAGCCATATGGTGATGGCTTTCCAAGCTGTAATAGCCGATATCAGCGTGCGGAACGTGTTGCTGGTAGTGACCTTGAAACAGAGGATTGGCCGAGCGAACCTTGTGCCACTCTGTAAAACCTTTACCGTGCCATTCGTCATTTTCCGGATTCGGGCTGAATTGAGGGAGGTAGTAAGCAAGTACTTTGATCGTGTCGTGGACGACTGAAGTTGAGTAATCCTTCTGCTCCTCGTAGTATGTCAGAGGTTCAGTCGACAGGCTCGGAGATTCAATTCGATAGTTTCGACCAGCCACGTTCGTGGTGAAGATCAGTAACAGACGCTCAAGAGCATGGGCTAGCGTCGCGTCAGGCAAAATAGGCTCGGTCGGGAAATCCTCATAGTTCAAAGGAAGAAGGAGGTAGTCCCGAATACTCTCGGTCTTCGCCCAGAACATTGTGCCCTGGGGAAATTCGACCGATGGAAAGTTCGCAATATCAAGGTCTGTATACCGTTCGAGGATTTCCTTGGCGATGTCCTTGTTTTCGCTCCATCCATCGTCACCAGGCACCACCTGATTGCCCGCGGCATATACGACTTTTGCATCACTTTCAAGCAATTTGAAAATCTGTGCAATCTGTTTAGGCTCTCCGCACAAGGTCGTCATGAGGGCATCAAACCACTCATTCAAATCTTCGCGATGAGGGCTTTTCTTGGTGTGGAAATGGCCTACATAATCGTAAGTTTCAAGCTTTTTCCCGAACAAGCAAATAAGCGGCGCAATATCTCTTCCACGATTTTGACTCTCTTCGACGAAAACGTCTCCCGCGAGGGGTAGCTGTTCGGCGAAGAAATTTTTAACGCGCTCTACATTCGCACCGGGTTGAACGGAGATGAAAAGGTCGAACTCTATTGGTATGTTTTTCAGATATTTCGCGCAAATTTCTCCCATGTCTTCATAAAAGAAATGCAGATGTACGGCAACTTTCCTGGCAATCATCACAGGCATGTCTTGGAGATACGGATTAAGGTTGAACGGTACAACCTTATATACACCATACTCCATGAGAGAAGCAGTATCATGTTTTTGCACAACTGTTGCCGGCTGACGATGTTCTCGCTGAATGCGGCTCTTACTGAGAGCGATTGCCTGGCGCACACCAGAGCGTTTAGCTTCGTCAAGGAAACGGCTAATCAACGCTGGTTCGTCTAACAGTAACTTGACCAGAGTGACATATTTGCTCTTTCGGGAGCGTTTACGTTCGAATTTATATCGGTGTCCACTAATATCGAAAATCGATCGGCCTTCTTTGTGGCCATGACGTACATAATGTACGAGAGGATTGATGCCGGTGCGTTGCACATCCTCATAAGCCTCGAGATAGTAGCTGGTCGAAAAGTGTTGCGATGGGTCTCTTCCTTCTTGCCAGCCATGGCTCAGATAGTGATCCAAAGCGTTGAGTTTTGCGCTTTGAATATCCTTGTATGTGTTCAGATAGAACTCTTCGTCCAGCAATCCCAGCTTGACGATTCGGGCGCGGATTTTTTCTTCGCTTACGGCGTTGAGCGCAAGCGCGCGCTTGGCAATCAAGCGGGCAAGGGTTTTAAGCAGGAACTTACCGGAAGAGAATTGTTGCGTGGTTTGCAATAATGTATTAATTTGCGATGCATGATCGTCGAGAATCACGCGAAGCTCGTGCTGTTGTTTCAATTCGGCAGACACTCGAGCTTCTAGCTCTGTAATTCTGGATTGCTGTATTTCGTTCAGGCTACTTGCACTTTCAGCTTGATTTTCAAGAGCGCTGATTGTCGCCATGAGGCTTGCACGCTCTTCCATTTGCTGATTAATTTGCAAGTCCTTTTCCCAGTGCGCTTTCAAAAGTTCTGTTGAACGTTGATCCAGTATGTTCATTAATTTGTATGCTGGATAACTTTCGAACAAGTCGAGAAATAATGCGTTTATCGTATCTTTGACATCGGAGTCGTCGGCAATCTGTTCACTCGCCAAGGACGCGATCAACTGGCTAAGGCGAACTAAACTTGCAGTGGCTGCTTTGTCATTAATCAAGTCGCCTAAGCCGACTTTGTGGTGACGTAAATCTTTTTCGAGGAAATGCTCAAGAAACTCTCTGAGAGCAGAGTTGCTTTCGTTGTAGTTCAAGCCCATTTTACTCGCGATACGTTTGATCTCATCGTTGGGGTTCTTGAGCATCAAATCGTAATCGACAACCACCCTCGGCGCGTCTTCACTGTATTTCAGGCTTAAAAGCATGTGCTCCTGCCACAGAAAATAACCTTTCTCGAGCTCAAAGCCATCTCGGGCGGCGAGCGAGCGGGCAGCGTTTCCAGGGTTTCGATAGGCGATTACATAGGAAGCTTCCAATCCGATCTCGTGAAAGACTTTGATCCAGAACGGCATTGTCCGCGCCATGCGCGGATCCTTGACGCCGAAGCAGTCGGTAGCTTGGAATTTGTTTGCGATGATCTGTTTCGCTTGTACACTGAATTGATCAAGAACAGGATTCAGCCATTCTTCAGGGCTCACAGGTGCCAGGGAATGCCAGTCGTGACCAAGCGCCTTGAGCAACTCGATGTTTAGTTGATTGAAATCAACGTCTTCCCAGAACCCTTTATCATTATTTCCCCCGGAAGCAGGCATCAAATGATTGCCAAGATCGACTCCCAGAGTACTGAGTGCACGAGTGATTACGCTCGTGCCACAGCGGTGCATTCCCAATACGACGATTATTTTTTTGGAAGAGAGCGGTGTGTTCATCATGTTCTTACGCCAATTCTTTATGAGTTGCTTCACATTTAAAGCTAACCGGGCCTGTCGCAATATTTTCCATTACAGGTAACACCCGGAACATGCATGCGTCGATCAAGCGGTGAAGATACGTTTCACCTTCTTCGATCAAGCCGACGACACCCGCATTCATGAAGTATGTCCCAGGGTTCAAGTTGCAGTGAAATTTGAACTCGACCTGTATCCTTGAATTGCCGGACACGGATGTGAGCGCGTCCTGGAGTCTGGAGGCGCTGGTGCTGCCGCCCAGTTCGACACCGCCAAGCGACTTGATCATCATTCCGAAGCGCACAGCAGATGCGGCAAGCTCGAATTCAACGGTATATCTATAATAATAAATACGGCCGCGTTTCAGGCAATTCACTTGATCGCCGGCGTCATTGAAGATTTGTGCCTTGGAGATCAAAGCACCATGTGACTCATACGACAATATGCTTTTGGAAATCAGATTTGGATCGAAGAATTCGTCGAGGTCGTAGTCTTCGCTTTCTTGGGCAAAGTGAGACGTGTCTTCTGCAAACGTCCACTCGGCTCCGGTCGGTGGTCCTTCCGGAATAGAGTTTTTGATTTCTTCGCGCAGCGCGCTGACTTTTTCGTTCGGGGCGTAAAGCAGTTTCTGATATTGGCCAACGATGAATTTCGGTGGGCCCTCAGCGAGCTTCTCTCCGCCATCAAGCAAAATCGCCCGGTCACACAACTCAATGACTGTATTCCCGGAGTGGGATACGAACAGAATTGTTGCACCGGTCGACTTAATAGCTTCGATCCTGGCGAAACATTTGCGTTGAAAGCGTTCATCGCCAACAGACAGCGCTTCGTCGACAATCAATATCTGTGGATCGACATTGATCGCAACGGCAAATGCCAAGCGAACCATCATGCCGCTTGAATAGGTTTTTACCGGTTGATCTATGAAGTCGCCGATCTCGGCAAAGCGTTCGATTTCTTCAAATCGGGCGTGGGTTTCTTCTCTAGTGAGTCCGAGAACGGCGGCGTTCATGAATACGTTTTCGCGCCCGCTGAACTCTGGGTTGAATCCCGAACCGAGTTCAAGGAGAGCTGCAACTCGGCCGTACGTAGTTATATTTCCGGAAGAAGGATTTAGCGTTCCACAAATCAATTGCAGGAGTGTTGATTTACCGCTTCCGTTTCGGCCGACAATACCTACGGTTTGTCCTTTTTCGATGGTAAACGAAACATCTCTAACTGCTGGGAACTCCCGATAATAATGCTTTCTGCCGAAAGACAGCATTTGCAGAAGGCGATCGCGAGGCTTGTCGTAGATTTGGAATTTTTTGTTCAGCTGGCTAACAATAATCGCGCAATCAGAGGACATCGGCAAATCCCTTTCGTGTTTTTTGAAACCATACGAACCCAAGGTACATTACGATGGTTCCAATTATGTAGCTGATACCCAAAGCAGTGAAGTCAGGCATTTGACCGCGAAAAAGAACCGCCCGGGCATTTTCTATTGCAGGAGTCAGTGGGTTGGCTGATAACAAATAACGATATTCTAAAGGGAGAGCTGTTATTGGATAAAAGATAGGTGACATGAACATCAGTACGGATGTTAAAACGCCAATGATTTGGCTCACGTCACGTAAATAGACTCCCAGTGAAGATAAAAACCAGACAAGGCCAAGCGTAATCATCACCAGCGGTCCCAGAATTACTGGAAGCCAGAGAGTGGTAAGTTCGATTTTTCCGAAAAGTATTAGCGAGGCAGCTAACCATACTGTCAAACTTACAAGGTAATGAAAAAGAGCGGAGCCGAAAGTAACCAGAGACAGGATTTCAAGCGGAAATACGACTTTTTTTACGTAGTTTACGTTGCTTATGATCAAGCTTGGTGCGCGGTTGAGACACTCAGCGAATAAGTTGAAGGTCATAAGGCCCGCGAATAGCATCAACGCAAATTCGGTTTTTGATTCGCTGTCTACGCTCCAGCGTGCTTTAAATACGACACTGAACACAAACGTGTAGATGACCAGCATGAAAATCGGGTTGAACAGCGACCAGAGCAGACCCATGATCGAGCCTCTGTACCGTCCGATAATTTCGCGCTTTACCAAGGCTGAAATCAGCGCTCTGTTACGCCAATTGGAAGCTATTATCTCTCGGGGACTGATGGAAAAAGTTTTCATGGTACCAAACACTCCCTTGTCTGCTTGTCCGTGTCGGTCAACGCATAAAAACAAAAAATTCTAATATCCATCTGCTACTCAAAAATGGGTTGATCGATTGAGGCGGTAAAGCGTACGGCGTCCGGTATCGAGGCCAACCGAGTAACCTCAAGGGACGCTCGCCTTGTCAGGGGGTGGAGGCTCCACTGGCCGGAGGGAAAGGGAACACGCGTCGCGTGATGGCCTCCACGCCATACGTAGCATCCCTAGCCATTCGCTGCTAGCTTGACCCCGCCCGTGGCGGAAATATTTTATCACAGCTCAAAATTCGAGGCATCCGCTTTGGCGGAAGGTCGCGGAGGCAGGCGAGGGCGCTTATTTTGATGCCAGGCAATGGCTTCAGATTTTTTTAAACACGAGTGCGAGTATCAGCAGCAAGTTTTCCAGCGGCCCCTGTCGATATAGACCGACTTTGAAAAATAACCTGGTGCGTTTCACCAGCCCCGCGGTCCGCAAAGCCTTGAAGTCGCTGAACAGGGTATGATTCTGCGTTGGCATATATCCAAGCATGCTGTCGAGAATTTCACTGTTCATATCGTTCCAGATGCTGAAGTCCCCGGTTACAAATCTTTTGATCCTGTGGAAATTTGCGCTCAGTCCGGTTCTATTACCTATCAAATTGCCTTCATGCTGGCGATAATCAAGCGATGGGGTGCTGTCGTATATGACTTGGCCCGCAGATGCAGTCACCAATAAATAGGCTAGCCAGTCGTGTGCAACGACAGGGGTATTGTCAGGAATAGCTGCCATCAGCGTTCGTGCCGACTGATTAATCAGCATGGTGTTTGCGCCGGCCAGACTTTGTACAAGCGCATTTTCGAACGAAGGCGTGTTTTTCCGCAACGGAGAAAAGCCTACGCATCGTTGCTCGGTATCGATCAACCTTACTCTGGTGCAATAAAGGGCAGGGTTGCTGTGGTCAATTTTTTGTAATTTCTTTAGGCCTTTTTCAAGCTTGGTAGGATGCCAAATGTCGTCTTGGTCACTAAAAGCGAAGTAGTCAGCTTCGATTGAGTTATTTTTTATCAACGAAATAAAATTTTGCGCGAAGCCCAGCTGCGGGCCTTGATATAGCCTGAGGCGATCTGGCCCAACGCTTTTTTGATAAGCTTCAAGCAATTTTACGGTGCTGTCGCAAGAGCCGTCGTCTGATGCATGAATAACCCAGTTCGTATGCGTTTGCATCAATATGGAATCGATTTGCTCTGCAAGAAATCTCGCACCGTTAAAGGTGCACAGCAATATTGCTACCGAAGGCTGCGAGGGCGATGGACGGCGGTTTGCTCCGGTTTGATGAAAGTCTCGAGTTTCCGAAGGGAGCGTCATGAATGGATCCTGTTGCGCAGATGAACGTTGGCAGCGTTTTCGTGTCCACCCAAAGAGAAATTTTAGCGCTGAAAATCGCGACGAGTGTGCTGACGAATGCTGCTATGGTTTAGGGCTTTGGAGCGCTATCTTATCGGGTTGACTCAGCGAAGGCTCACAGATTTTGAACCACTGTCCTGGGCAAGGCAGCGCTCAGGGTTTTCATGTCTGCGAAGCTGTTGCTGGCTCACCACGGGGGCAGTTGAGTACAATCGCGGAGCTTGGAGCATGCAGTTCAATCATTAGTTCGCATGAAGGATATATGGACAGAGTACGCACATTCCTCTTGGGCCTTCCGCGGCGTCAGAAGCGCCTGCTTCAGGTGGCTACTGATGTTGTCTTGGTCTGGGTTGCGCTTTGGCTTGCATTCATCGTCCGTCTGGGCATCGATGATATGTACAACCCTCTGCGCGTCCATGTCTGGTTATTCTCCTGCGCGCCGATCGTAGCCATACCGTTATTTATCCGATTCGGGATGTACCGTGCGGTCATGCGCTATTTTGGGAATGACGCACTGATTGCAATTATCAAAGCTGTCAGCCTGTCCTCGCTGATCCTGGCTGTGGTGGTCTACTGGTACAGCAATCATGATGCTGTTGTCCCGCGGTCGATCATTTTCAATTATTGGTGGTTGAGCCTCGTCATCATCGGCGGTTTGAGATTATGCATGCGGCAATATTTCATGGGGGACTGGTTCACCGCTGCTCAGCATGTGCCGTTTACGAATCGGGAAGATGGTCTGACCAAGGTAGCGATTTACGGGGCGGGCGTAGCCGGAAACCAGTTGGTCGCAGCGCTTCGCATGGGACGTGTGATGCGTCCAGTTGCGTTTATTGACGATGACGCGAGCATTGCTGACCGATCCATCTCCGGGCTGCAGGTCTATAAGCCGAAAAATATTCAACAGATGATAGATGTCACGGGGGCAGAGGAAATTCTTCTAGCTCTGCCGTCCTCTACACGCGCCCGGCGACGAGAAATTCTGAACTTGCTTGAGGGGTTTCCCTTGCACGTTCGCAGCGTTCCCAATTTCACGGATCTTGCCAGTGGTCGGGTGAAAGTCGAAGACATACAGGAAGTGGATATTGCCGATTTGCTGGGACGCGATTCAGTTCCCGCTCAACCTGATCTGCTGGAGCGATGCATCAAAGACAAGGCAGTATTGGTCACGGGCGCCGGGGGATCGATCGGTTCTGAACTTTGCAGACAGATCTTCTCGCTGCAACCCAAGACTTTGATACTTTTTGATCATGGCGAATTCAATCTCTACATGATCCTCTCCGAGCTTGAGCAACGCTCCTGCAGAGAGTCGATATCTGTACGTCTGTTGCCAATTCTTGGTTCCATTCGCCATCAGGACAAACTGCTCGATGTGATGAAAAGCTGGAAGGTTGACACTGTTTACCATGCGGCGGCGTATAAGCATGTTCCGATGGTCGAGCACAACATTGCAGAAGGTGTTCTGAATAACGTCATAGGAACACTCAATACGGCTCAGGCCGCGCTGCAGTCTGGCGTATCGAACTTTGTTTTGATTTCAACTGACAAGGCGGTTCGCCCAACTAACGTGATGGGAAGCACCAAGCGTCTGGCGGAAATGACTCTCCAAGCGCTGAGTCGCGAGGTCGCCCCTGTACTGTTCGGCGACAATGCAAAGGTTTCGCGGGTGAATAAAACCCGTTTCACCATGGTACGTTTCGGCAATGTGCTGGGCTCGTCTGGTTCGGTCATTCCGCTATTCCACAGCCAAATCAAGTCCGGCGGCCCGCTGACCGTCACCCACCCCAAAATCACTCGATACTTCATGACCATTCCCGAAGCCGCCCAACTGGTCATCCAGGCCGGCTCCATGGGTGAAGGCGGAGACGTATTCGTGCTGGACATGGGCGAGCCTGTAAAAATTGTCGAGCTGGCAGAAAAAATGATTCACCTGTCCGGTTTGAGCATCCGCTCCGACCGTAATCCCCAAGGTGACATTTCAATTGTGTTCACCGGGTTGCGACCGGGTGAAAAGCTCTACGAGGAACTCCTTATCGGTGACAACGTATCGGCAACGCCACACCCAATGATTATGTCTGCCAAGGAAGACCATCTGCCTTGGGACCTCTTGAAGGTAAAACTTGGCGAACTGCTCAAAGCCGTCGAAACCGACGACTACACCCGCGTCCGCCAACTTTTGCGCGAAACTGTCAGCGGCTACACCCCTGACGGCGAGATTGTCGACTGGATTCACCAGCAACGGCGTCTCGAACCCTGATTGTTTCACATCCTGTAACGCTCGTATTTTTGACTTCCCCCCACCATGACCTACGTTTGGAGAGCAGCTTCGGAAAAGCTGCTTTCTCAAAACGATGATGGAGCGTCACTTATGCGTACCGGTTACTTCTATTCGCTGATCTTTGCTTTCCTCACCAGCGCCTCGATTGCTGCGATTGCTGCCCCTGTAGCGCCTTCAGAGACAACCAAGGCACCTTTGCTGATGGACGCAGCGGCGCCCTCGCCGAGCACGAAGGTCGACCTCAACGGCGCGGATGCGGCGACATTGCAGAAGGAGTTGGCGGGTGTAGGAGAGGCCAAGGCACAGGCGATTGTTGCGTATCGTGATATAAACGGGCCGTTCGCATCGGTGGATGAGTTGCTGGAAGTGAAGGGGATTGGCAAGGCGATTCTGGATCGCAACCGTGAAAAGCTGGAAGTGAACTAAGCTGACAGTTCAACGCCGAGAGGCCGGTCATTGACCGGCCTTTTTTATTGAACGCTGATCGTCTGGACGTCTCAAAGCTGAGAATTATGGGTGTCATATTGTCATGGGATTATGCCTATAATAAAGCCCGGCCGGGATTGGCTCAGCACTTGGAGTGACGCCGAAGCGGCTGCGCCAGAGTGTCGGCTTACGATTGCGTCGCTGCCCGTCGCTGATGAATTGGCGGGTTTGCAGCGCAACCTCAGATGTCGAATAGATGAATTGATAAGGGGTTACCACGATATGAACCAACGTCGAGTCGTCGTCACGGGCATGGGCCTGGTTTCACCCTTGGGCAGTGATGTTGAAATCGTCTGGCAGCGTCTGCTCGCCGGGCGCTCCGGGTTGCGTAATCTGCCCGATGCAGTGGTGGCTGACCTGGCGACCCGGGTAGGCGGCAGTGTGCCAACGGTGGAGGAAGATGCCGAGGCCGGTTTCGATCCGGATCGCGCAACGCCGCCCAAAGAACAGAAGAAGATGGATCGCTTCATCATGTTCGCCATGGAAGCGGCGCGGCAGGCGCTGGAACAGGCCGGCTGGCAACCCGCGGACACCGAAAGCCAGGAGCGTACTGCGACAATCATCGGCTCGGGCGTCGGCGGCTTCGGTGCGATTGCCGATGCGGTGCGTACCACCGACAGTCGTGGCCCTCGGCGTTTGTCGCCGTTCACCATTCCATCGTTTCTCGTCAATCTCGCCGCCGGCCACGTGTCGATCCAGCATGGCCTCAAGGGACCGCTGGGCGCACCGGTTACCGCATGTGCCGCCGGTGTTCAGGCAATCGGCGATGCGGCGCGGTTGATCCGGGCGGGGGAGGCGGACATCGCAGTATGTGGCGGTGCGGAAGCTTCGATCGATCGCGTCAGTCTCGCCGGTTTCGCGGCGGCACGGGCGTTGTCCAGCGGCTACAACGATACCCCTGAAAAAGCCTCGCGTCCCTTCGACAGCGGCCGGGATGGTTTTGTGATGGGCGAGGGTGCCGGCCTGCTGGTCATCGAGTCGCTGGAGCATGCGCTGGCGCGTGGTGCGACGCCGTTGGCCGAACTGGTCGGTTACGGCACCACGGCCGATGCCTACCACCTGACCGCCGGGCCGGAAGACGGCGGTGGCGCGCGGCGGGCGATGCAGCTGGCGCTGGCTCAGGGAGGGGTGACACCGGAGCAGGTGCAGCATCTCAATGCCCACGCGACCTCGACGCCGGTGGGTGACTTGGGCGAGTTGGCGGCGATCAAGGCGTTGTTTGGCACGCAGAACAAGATCGCCGTAACGTCGACCAAATCCGCCACCGGTCATTTGCTTGGCGCTGCCGGCGGGCTGGAGGCGATTTTCACGTTGCTGGCTATCCGTGACCAGAGGGTGCCGCCGACGCTCAACTTCGAAAACCCGGACCCTGCGAGTGCAGGGGTCGACATCGTTCATGGCGAAGCTCGGGCGATGCCGATCGAATATGCCTTGTCCAACGGCTTCGGTTTTGGCGGGGTCAATGCCAGCGTGCTGTTCAAGCGCTGGGAAGGTTAATCGCTCGATTGCTTGAGATGATTGCGGGTGACGTCGAGGATGCGCTGGCCGAAATCGGCATCTGCGACACTGCGTGATAGCAGCAGTGCGCCCGCGAGCGTCGCCATGATGACAATGCTGCGGTCAGCGCTATTCTCGCCTGCGAGCGTCCCTTGAATCTGCTCCAGGCGAGCGTTGAGAACCTCATCGCTGGTGGGGCTTGGCTGGCCGCGCAGGCCCAGCTCCGATGAGATGGTCAGCAGCGGACAGCCTTCGTGGGGCGAAGTCTGATGCCACTGCGACAGGTAGGTGTCGATGAACACCTGCAACGGGTTTTCCTGAGCGAAAATTTCCTCGCAGAGACCCGCGACTTGCTCGCCGGCCTCTTGCAGCGCTTTTTCCACCAGTTCTTCCTTAGATTTGAAGTGCGAGTAGAAACCGCCATGGGTCAGCCCGAGTGCTTTCATCAGCGGTTGCAGCCCGGTCGCGCCGATACCGTCCTTACGAAAGCGCGCCGAGGCTTCCTTGATGATGCGCTGATGGGTCTGGGCTTTGTGATCTGGCGAGTAACGCATGTGAAGCTCTCCGCGACGATGCTGCCATCTTAACCACGGAAGATTAAATGGTGACTGTACTTCTAAAATCTAAAAAGCCTGCTGTTAAGTCCGATTGCGCCGGGAAAACAAACCCCGCCGTTGCGGCGGGGTTGGTATCAGCGGTCCTGTGCGTCCTTGGCATCCGCTTCGGCATTGCGCTGCGCAACGCGCTTGCGTTCTTCATCGGTCAGTTCGACCTTGTTGGCGGTGTCGCGCAACATCATCAGTCCGCCAACAATCGAGCCGATCGCAACGGCCAGAATCAACCAGGCATACCAGGGCATAACGGCTCTCCTTAATGGCAGCTCGACGGGCGAGGACTTCGCCGCGCGATGCTGCATACCACGTTTGAGCGAAACGACTTCGCAGTGGTTCCATTCTAGGCCGCTTATGCCCGGCACACCCGAACGGCGTTAAAGACCGGTCAACATCGCATCCGCCGGCGCAGCGGCACGCAGTTGCCCGGTCAGCATGAAGTAAGCAAACCCGACCGCCATAAACCCAAGGAAAATCAAACCGATCAACGTGTTGAACCACGCCATCGCCACCAGGCAAACCACCGCCAGCACCAGCGCGATCAGCGGAACCAGCGGATAGCACGGCGCGCGGAAAGTACGCTCCAGGTTCGGTTCGGATTTACGCAGTTTGAACAGGCTGAGCATACTCATGATGTACATGACGATCGCGCCGAACACGGCCATGGTGATCATCGCTGCGGTCAGCGTCATACCGCCCAGGTTGATCAGGCCGTCACTGTAAATAGCCGCGATGCCGATGATGCCACCAACGATAATCGCGCGATGGGGCGTCTGGAAGCGCGAGAGTCTTGCCAGCGAGGCGGGCAAGTAACCGGCGCGGGCCAGGGCGAAGAATTGCCGTGAATATCCAAGAATGATGCCGTGGAAACTCGCCACCAGGCCGAACAGGCCGATCCACACCAGCATGTGCAGCCACCCGGAGTTGTCGCCGACCACGGTTTTCATCGCTTGCGGCAGTGGGTCGTTGATGTTCGCCAAGGTGCGCCAGTCACCGACACCTCCGGCGAAGAACATCACGCCCATCGCCAGCACGACCAGCGTAAGAATGCCGCTGATATAGGCCTTAGGAATCGTGCGCTTCGGATCCTTGGCTTCTTCGGCGGCCATCGCGGCACCTTCGATGGCGAGGAAGAACCAGATCGCGAAGGGGATTGCCGCAAACATCCCGGCAATCGCTGGTGCGCCGAAGACGTCGGAACCGGCCCAGCCATTCAGGGCGAAGTTGCTGAAGCTGAACGCCGGCGCGACCACACCCATGAACACCAGCAGTTCAGCCACCGCCAGCACGCAGACGATCAGCTCGAACGTCGCCGCCAGTTTCACCCCGAGAATGTTCAGGCCCATGAAGACGATATAAGCACCCACCGCGGCGTGCTTCGGATCGAGTGCCGGAAACTGCACATTGAGGTAAGCGCCAATCGCCAAGGCAATCGCGGGTGGCGCGAAAACGAATTCGATCAGCGTCGCCAGCCCGGCAATCAATCCGCCTTTTTCACCAAAGGCGCGGCGACTGTAGGCAAAGGGCCCGCCCGCATGGGGAATTGCGGTGGTCAGTTCGGTGAAGCTGAAGATGAAGCAGGTGTACATGGTCGCGACCATGAACGAAGTCACCAGGAAACCCAGCGTACCGGCGACGCCCCAGCCGTAACTCCAGCCGAAATATTCCCCGGAAATCACCAGCCCCACGGCAATGCCCCACAGGTGCAACGTGCCCAGCGTGGGTTTGAGTTGTGTGTTCATGCGATTGCTCCCGCAACGGTTGGAAAGCTCGGGGGAGGGCGTGTGCAGTGGGCGTGCCATTGCGCTGAAACAAGTCGTAATGAGTTCGAAGCTGTCGCTGCGGGGATGATTGGTGCTGGATGAGCGTTTTTTGTGCGCCAGTTGGGAGCAGCGGAGTCTGTTATGCCGCCTTCGCGGGCAAGCCCGCTCCCACAGGTTTCTGCGTCGTCCGCTGAATTTGATTCCAGCGCATAACCTGTGGGAGTCGGGCTTGCCCGCGATGAGGCCCGACCTGACGCTGCAAAAACCTGCTGTAACGCCCGCATAAACCCACTCTTTACGCTTTCTTTATGCCCCGCTGCCTGCCTCGCTCTCGTTCCTTTACAGCCTCCTTCCCGACAATCCCTGCACACACGGCAATACGCCGTAACACGGAGATCTTCCATGAGCGTTCTGGACGGGGTGTCACTGCTGCTGGCAGTGGGGCTGTTCATTTATCTGTTGGTTGCGCTATTGCGCGCGGATCGGAGCTAGGAGCGGCTATGCACAGTTATGACTATTGGCTGATCCTCGGGTTTTTTGCGCTGGTCCTGCTGCCGGCGCCGTTCCTCGGGCGTTTCTACTACAAAGTGATGGAAGGCCAGCGCACTTGGCTGACGCCGGTTCTCGGTCCGGTCGAGCGCGGTTGCTATCGCCTCGCCGGGGTCGATCCGCTGAGTGAACAGAGCTGGCAGAAATACACCCTGGCACTGCTGGCGTTCAACCTCGCCGGGTTCCTGCTGCTGTTCGCGATTCTGCTGTTCCAGGATCACCTGCCGCTGAACCCGCAGAATCTGCCGGGCCAGGAATGGACGCAGGCGTTCAACACCGCGGTCAGTTTCATGACCAACACCAACTGGCAATCCTATAGCGGCGAAGCGACCCTCAGCTACCTCAGCCAGATGGTCGGCCTCACCGTGCAGAACTTTGTCAGCGCCGCCACCGGGCTGGCCGTGCTGGTTGCGTTGTGCCGCGGGATCGGGCGCAAGTCAGCGCAGACACTCGGCAACTTCTGGGTCGACATGACCCGCGCCACCCTCTACGGCTTGCTGCCGCTGTGCTTGCTGCTGGCGCTGTATCTGGTCTGGCAGGGCGTGCCGCAGACCTTCGCGCAGTATGTCAATGCGGTGACGATGCAGGGCGTTGACCAGGTGATTGCGCTCGGCCCCGCCGCCAGCCAGATTGCGATCAAGCAACTGGGCACCAACGGTGGCGGCTTTTTCGGCGTCAACTCGGCGCATCCGTTCGAGAACCCGACCGCGTGGAGCAACCTGTTCGAAGTCGCCTCGATCATTCTGATCCCGGTGGCGCTGGTATTTACCTTCGGCCATTACGTCAAGGATCTGCGCCAGAGCCGCGCGATCATCGCCTGTATGCTGGCGTTGTTTTTGATCGGCGGCGCGACATCGCTGTGGGCCGAATATCAGCCGAATCCGACCCTGAACAACGCTGCCGTCGAACAGACCGCGCCGCTGGAAGGCAAGGAGTCGCGCTTCGGCACCACCGCGACGGTGTTGTGGTCGGTGACCACGACAGCGGCCTCGAACGGTTCGGTCAATGGCATGCATGACAGCCTCAACCCGCTGAGCGGCATGGTCGCGCTGGTCAACATGATGGTCGGCGAAGTGATCTTCGGCGGCGTCGGTGCCGGGCTCTACGGCATGTTGCTCAACGTGCTGATCGCGGTATTCCTCGCCGGTTTGATGATCGGCCGCACGCCGGAATACCTCGGCAAGAAGCTTCAAGCGCGTGAAGTGCAATTGCTCGTCGTGACCTTGTTGGTGATGCCCGTCGGTGTGCTGGTGCTGGGCGCGATTGCCGCCACGGTTCCCAGTGCTGCGGCAACTATCAGCAACCCCGGCCCGCACGGTTTCAGCCAGTTGCTCTACGCCTACACCTCGGCCAGCGCCAACAACGGCTCGGCATTCGGTGGCCTGAGCGCGAACACACCGTTCCACAACCTGATGCTCGGTCTGGGCATGTTGATCGGCCGCTTCGGCTACATCCTGCCGGTGCTGGCACTGGCCGGCAGTCTGGCGATGAAGAAAAGCGCACCGGTTGGCCAGAACAGCTTTCCGACCCATGGCCCGCTGTTCGTGACCCTGTTGACTGTGACCATTTTGCTGGTGGGCGGCTTGACGTTCTTGCCGACGCTGGCGCTCGGTCCTATCGCCGAACATTTAAGTATGGGCTTCTAAGGAATCCATCCATGAATATGCCTGCAATCAAACCCGCCGCCGTCAAGGCGCCGGAACAAGCCAAAACCGCGATCTCGGCCCTGTGGCGCCCGGCGCTGGTGCAAGCCTTCGTCAAGCTCGACCCACGGCAACTGGCGCGTTCGCCCGTGATGCTGGTGGTCGAACTGACGGCGATTTTCACCACCGTGCTGTGCTTCATTCCGGACGCGGATGTGCCGACCTTCGTCGCAGCACAAATCGCCTTGTGGCTGTGGTTTACCGTGCTGTTCGCCAACTTCGCCGAGGCCTTGGCCGAAGGTCGTGGCAAGGCCCGCGCCGACAGTCTCAAGGCCGGCAGCGAAGGTCTCAGTGCTCGCTGCCGCCAAGCCGATGGCAGCTTCAAGATTGTGCCCGCTGCCAATCTGCGCAAGGGCGATGTGGTGCGCGTCGAAGCCGGCGAGATGATCCCCGGTGACGGCGAAGTCATCGAAGGTATCGCGGCGGTCAACGAAGCGGCGATTACCGGTGAATCGGCGCCGGTGATCCGCGAGTCCGGTGGCGACCGTTCCGCCGTCACCGGCAACACGCGGCTGGTGTCCGACTGGCTGATGGTGAAGATCACCGCCAACCCCGGTGAGTCGACCCTCGACCGCATGATCGCGCTGGTCGAAGGAGCCAAACGCCAGAAGACTCCGAACGAAGTCGCACTGGACATCCTGCTGATCGGCCTGACCCTGATCTTTCTGCTGGTGGTCGTCACCCTGCAACCGTTCGCCCACTTCGCCAACGGTAGCCTGCCGCTGGTGTTCCTCGTGGCGTTATTGGTCACGCTGATCCCGACCACCATTGGCGGCTTGCTCTCGGCGATCGGTATCGCCGGGATGGACCGGCTGGTGCGTCTGAACGTGATTGCCAAGTCCGGTCGCGCCGTCGAAGCGGCCGGTGACGTGCATGTGCTGTTGCTCGACAAGACCGGCACCATCACCTTCGGCAACCGTCGCTGCAGCGCGGTGTACGCGGCGCCGGGCGTGACAGGCCGTGAACTCGCTGAAGGCGCGTTGTTCGCCTCCCTGGCGGACGAAACCGCTGAAGGCAAATCGATCGTCGAGTTCCTGCGCGGCCTGCATCCACAACCCGAGCCGGCGCCAGAAACCTTGACGGCCGTGCCGTTCAGCGCAGAAACCCGTTTGTCCGGCGTTGATTATCATGGACGCATGTATCGCAAGGGCGCGGTGGATTCGCTGCTGGCGTTTCTCGGTCAGCAGCGCTCGGATCTGGCCCCGGCACTGGCGCGGGAAATCGACAAGATCGCCCAGAGCGGTGGCACGCCGTTGCTGGTCTGCGCCGACGGCAAACTGCTCGGCGCGATTCACCTCAAGGACGTGGTCAAGCCGGGCATTCGCGAGCGTTTTGCCGAACTGCGCAAGCTGGGCATTCGCACGGTGATGGTTACCGGCGACAACCCACTGACCGCGGCAGCAATCGCGGCGGAGGCGGGCGTTGATGACGTGCTTGCCGAGGCGACCCCAGAGAAAAAACTCGCGCGTATTCGTCATGAGCAAAACGACGGTCGCCTGGTCGCGATGTGCGGCGACGGCGCCAACGATGCCCCGGCGCTGGCTCAGGCAGACGTCGGCATGGCGATGAACGACGGCACGCAAGCCGCCCGCGAAGCGGCGAACATGGTCGATCTCGACAGCGACCCGACCAAGCTGCTCGATGTGGTGCAGATCGGCAAGGAGTTGCTGGTGACCCGCGGCGCGCTGACGACCTTTTCCATCGCCAACGACATCGCCAAATACTTCGCGATCCTGCCGGCGCTGTTCGCTTCGATTTATCCGCAACTGGGCGTGCTGAACATCATGCAATTGACCAGCCCGCAGAGCGCGATTCTCTCGGCCATCGTCTTCAACGCGTTGATCATCGTCGTGCTGATTCCGCTGGCCCTGCGCGGCGTGCGGGTGCAGGCGGCGAGTGCGGCGGCGTTGTTGCGGCGCAATCTGCTGATCTACGGGGTGGGCGGGATTGTGGTGCCGTTTGTGGGGATCAAGCTGATCGACATGTTGCTCACGGCGTTGCATCTGGTTTGACAAGATCTCGGCGGTGCGGGGCCCTGGTGGCAAGGGAGCTTGCTCCCGCCGGGCTGCGAAGCGGCCCCAATCCGATTGACCGAGTTGCCGGTTTTTACGACTGCTGCGCCGCCGAGCGGGAGCAAGCTCCCTCGCCACAGGTGTCGCAGTGTTGCCCATTTGCAAGAGGATTTTGAAAATGTCCACAATGATACGCCCAGCCCTGAGCCTGTTAGTGCTGATGACCCTGATCACCGGCGTCGCCTATCCACTGGTGGTCACCGGCATCGCCCAGGTCGCATTCCCGGCCCAGGCCAACGGCAGCCTGATCCACGACGCCGATGGCAAAGTCCGCGGCTCATCGCTGATCGCCCAGGATTTCAGCGGTGACGGCTGGTTCCACCCGCGTCCTTCGGCGGGCGCGTTCGCCACGGTCGCCAGCAGTGCGAGCAACCTCGCACCGAGTAATCCGGCCCTCGCCACACGGGTGATCGACGACGCCAACAAACTGCAGGTTCCTGGCCAGGGCCCGGTGCCGTTAGCCTTGCTGACCACCTCCGCCAGCGGCCTCGATCCGCACTTGCCACCGGCAGCGATTGCCTATCAACTGGCGCGTGTCGCGGCGGCGCGAAACCTGCCCGTTTCGACTTTGCAGCAACTGCTCGATGCGCACATCGAACAACCGCTGGTGGGTCCGCCGGTGGTCAATGTGCTGGAGTTGAACCAGGCATTGCAAAACCTCTAAATCGGCGGCGCGGCCATTCGCGAGCAGGCTCGCTCCCACCTTTGGGATGCATATCCCTGTGGGAGCGAGCTTGCTTGCGAAGGGGTCATGACAGGCACCGAATCAATACCAGGAAGAGAGAGCACCCAGCATGAGCGACTCCGGCCGCGCCGACGCACTGTTAGCAGACCTGCCCCGGGACGGCCGTGGCCGCCTGAAGGTTTTCCTCGGCGCCGCCCCCGGCGTCGGCAAAACCTACGCCATGCTCCAGGCCGCGCACACGCAGTTGCGCCAGGGCGTGAAAGTCCTCGCCGGTGTCGTCGAAACCCATGGCCGCGCCGAAACCGAAGCGCTGCTCGGCGGCTTGCCGCAGCAACCGCTGGTGCGCACCGAATACCGTGGTGTGATGCTCGAAGAAATGGACCTCGACGGCCTTCTTGCCGCGAAGCCGAAACTGGTGCTGGTCGACGAACTGGCCCACAGCAACGCCCCCGGCAGCCGTCACGCGAAACGCTGGCAAGACATTCAGGAGTTGCTCGCCGCCGGCATCGACGTGTTCACCACCGTCAACGTCCAGCATTTGGAAAGCCTTAACGACCAGGTGCGCGGTATCACCGGCGTGCAGGTGCGCGAAACGCTGCCCGACTGGGTGCTGCAAGAAGCCTTTGAGCTGCTGCTGATCGACCTGCCGCCACGGGAGCTGCTTGAGCGGCTGCGCGAAGGCAAGGTCTACGTGCCGGAGCAGGCGCGTGCCGCCATCGATGCTTTTTTTACCCAGACCAATCTCACCGCGCTGCGCGAGCTGGCGATGCAGACGGCGGCGGCGCAGGTCGACAACGACCTCGCCCAAGGCTATCGCCAGCTCGGTCAGGCCGCACCGGCCGTGCGCGGGCGCCTGCTGGTCGGCGTCGATGGTGACGCGCAGGCCGAACGCCTGGTGCGGCATGCCAGCCGCGTCGCTCAGCGTCGGCATTTGCCGTGGAGTCTGGTCCATGTCGATAACGGCAGCGTGCGCGATGAACAATCGCGGCTGCGTCTGCAAAGCGCTCAGCAATTGGCCGAGCGCCTCGGTGGCGAAGTGGTGTTGCTGCGTGCCGGCGAAGTGGCGAAGACTTTGATTCAGCACGCCAGCGAACGCCGCGCGAGTCTGCTGTTGGTCGGCCAGTCGCGGCCACGATTGCGTCGGCGCTTGTTCGGCGGTGGATTGGCGGCGAGGCTGCTGCGTCAGGCCCACGGTCTGGAAATCAACGTACTCGACAGTGACCACGAACAGCACCCACCGCGCCCGCGCAATCCGATCACGCTGGTTTGGTTCGACTACGCGCTGGCGCTGGTTGCCACGGTATTGGCAAGTGCATTGGCATGGGCGGTATCGAGTGTGTTGCCGCTGCCGAACATCTCGCTGGTGTTTCTCGCCGCGGTGCTGCTGGTCGCGGTGCGCAGCAGCCTCGGCCCGGCGCTGGCGTGTGCGGCGCTGTCGTTTCTGACCTACGACTTTTTATTCATCCCGCCGAATTTCTCCTTCAGCATTCAGCGCGAAGAAGACGTGCTGACGCTGTTGTTCTTCCTGCTGATGGCGGCGCTCACCGGTAATCTCGCCGCGCGTCAGCGCCGGCAATTGCAGGCCCTGCGCGACACCCAGGAAGAGACCAGCGAACTGCTTGACCTGTCGCGCAAACTCACCGCCGCGACAGATCGTCAGGCGGTGGTCAGTGCGGCGGCGCAGCACCTCAACGGCTGGCACGACCTGCAACTGTGCTTGCTCAATCGCGACGGTCAGGGCGGCTGGAAGGTCGAGACCGGCGGCCCGCTGCAATTCAGCGAGGCAGAACGTGCCGCCGCCGACTGGGCCTGGCAACACGATCAACCGGCGGGCATGGGCACCGGCACGCTGCCGTCCGGGCGTTGGTGGTGGTGGCCGTTGTCGGTCGACGACGGGCCGCTGGCGCTGCTCGGGGTCTGCGCCAAAGAGGGCCAGATCCTGAGCGGCCAGCGCCGACGCTTGCTCACCGCATTGAGCCAGCCGCTCGCACAGGCGCTGGCGCGGGCGCAGTTGGCCGATGATCTGGAAGCCGCGCGCTTGCACGGCGAAACCGAGCAGTTGCGCAGCGCCTTGCTGGCATCGGTGTCCCACGATTTGCGCACGCCACTGACCGCCATGCGCGGCAGCATCGACAGCCTGCTGGCGCTGGGCGAAGCGATCCCGCTGGAGGACCGCCGCGAACTGCTGGAAGGCACCCGCGATGAAGCCGAGCGCCTCGACCGCTATATCCAGAATTTGCTCGACATGACCCGCCTCGGCCACGGTGCATTGAAGCTGGCGCGGGACTGGGTGTCGCCGGCCGACATCGTTGGCAGTTCGCTCAATCGCCTGCGTGCGGTGCTGGCGCCTTTGCAAGTGAGCACCGATGTGCCGGCTGAATTACCGTTGCTGTTTGTGCACGCGGCGTTGATCGAACAGGCATTGGTCAATGTCGTGGAGAACGCCGCACGCTTCTCGCCAGCCAACGGTCGTTTGCAACTGCGTGCCGGGGCTGACGATCAGGAGATCTTTTTCGCGGTCAGCGATGAGGGACCGGGCATCCCCGAAGACGAGCGGGCGAAGATTTTCGACATGTTCTATACCGCCGCGCGCGGTGATCGTGGAGGGCAGGGCACGGGCCTGGGACTGGCGATCTGTCAGGGCATGGTCGGCGCGCACGGCGGACGGATCAGCGTCGCCGACGGCATCGACGGGCGCGGCACGTGCATCACCCTGCACCTGCCGTTGCAGACGCAACCGGGGATGGACAATGAACCCTGAGTCCGTCTGCGCTACTCTCTTGTCACTCTTTTGTATCGACGTGAATTCATGAGCCAGACCGCGACCATTTTGGTCATCGATGACGAACCGCAGATCCGCAAGTTCCTGCGCATCAGCCTCGCGTCTCAGGGATATAAAGTGCTGGAAGCGGGGACGGGGGCCGAGGGCCTGGCACAGGCCGCGTTGAACAAGCCGGACCTGCTGGTGCTCGACCTCGGCTTGCCGGACATGGACGGTCAGCAAGTGCTGCGCGAATTTCGCGAATGGGCCACGGCGCCGGTGTTGGTGTTGTCGGTGCGCGCCAGCGAAGGGCAAAAAGTCGAGGCGCTGGATGGCGGCGCCAACGACTACGTGACCAAACCGTTCGGCATCCAGGAATTCCTCGCCCGGGTACGCGCATTGTTGCGTCAGGCACCGGCGGGCGAGGCGCCGCAAGCGGCGCTGAATTTCGGCCCGTTGACCGTGGATCTGGCTTATCGGCGGGTGCTGCTCGACGGCGCGGAAGTGGCCCTGACCCGCAAGGAATATGCAGTGCTGGCGCAACTGGCGCGGCATCCGGGCCGGGTGATTACCCAGCAGCAACTGCTCAAGGATATCTGGGGACCGACGCACACCGAGGACAGTCATTATCTGCGCATCGTGGTCGGGCACCTGCGCCAGAAGCTGGCGGATGATCCGACCCGGCCGCGGTTTATCGTGACGGAAGCGGGGGTGGGGTATCGGTTGTTGAGTGCTGATGGTCTGTAGTTTTGTGGTGTCTGGTCTGGCCTCTTCGCGGGCAAGCCCGCTCCCACAGTGAACTGTGTATGACACAGATTCCATTCACACCCAAGGACCCTGTGGGAGCGAGCTTGCTCGCGAAGAGGCCGGCAAATTCACCCAAACACTTTCAGGTACTCAACCCTGCTCACTCTCATACCGATCCAGCGTATCGCTGGCAATCTGCCGCCCCAGTGCGATCAATTCCGGTGCCTTGTAAAACTCGAAAAACCGGCACACCCGTTTCGGCACATTGATCAGGATATCCGGCGGATAGCCGGCAATCTTGTACTGCGCCAGCGAGGTCTGCATGACCTCGAAACTCTGGTTGATCAGGTCGAGCAGCGACGCCGGGCCGACGTTATCGATAATGAAAGAGCCAGTGGCGGACTTCGGCGCGCCTTCACGCTCGGGCGCGGCCGCCGGCTGCTGACTTTCCGGTTCGACGCCTTCAACCCAGGGATTGATGTCCGCCGCTTCGGCACGCAGCGCTTCCTGTTCCAGCCGCAACAACTGCTCGGCCTGCTTGCGCCTGAACGGCATCTTCGAACCCAGCGAATTGAGCAGGCTGTCGAAGCGTGAACGAAAGGCTGGCGGGCGTTCGATTACCGGTAGTTTGTAATGCCGCTGGTTGGTCGAGTTGAGATTGACCGCGATGATCAGATCGCAGTGGCTGGACACCACCGGCACGATCGGCAAAGGATTGAGGATGCCGCCATCGACCAGCATGCGATTGCCTTGCATCACCGGAGTGAACAGGCTGGGAATCGCCGCCGACGCGCGCATGGCCTGGTGCAGGCAACCTTCCTGGAACCAGATTTCCTGCTGGTTGGTGAGGTCGGCGGCGACGGCGGTGTAAGGGATGCGCAGGTCTTCGATATTGATTTCGCCGACGATCTTGCGGATCTGCCCGAAGACTTTTTCGCCGCGAATCGCGCCGAGGCGAAAACTCACGTCGACCAGCCGCAGCACGTCGAGGTAATCGAGGCTTTCGATCCAGCGGCGATACTCATCGAGCTTGCCGGCGGCATAAATCCCACCGACCACCGCGCCCATCGAACAACCGGCGATGCAGGCGATGTCGTAGCCGCGTCTTTCAAGTTCTTCGATAACGCCAATATGGGCGTAGCCCCGGGCCCCGCCGGAACCCAGCACCAGTGCGACACGCTTTTTCATCCAACGTCCTCCCGACAAGGTTTCACAATGCACCCATCGAGGCAGCGGCTCAATCGCCGACGTCGTTCAGCACGCCAATGACGTCGTTTTTTCGATACTGTGCGATGCTTCCAGACTATCCTTTTCGCCAATGCAGTTTGCTGGGCGGGCAAGGCACTTTTTCGCCGCCCGACCGTCTTACCTGCACGACTGTTGACCTACCTTGAGGTGTGAGTGATGAAAGCCTGGATCTGTGTGCCGTTGATGGCTCTGGTATTGGCCGGTTGTGCCGGCAAAACCGCGTATCGCGACAGCTGCGGCAGCCAGCTCGACGCGGCGTGGCATGAACTGGATCTGGCCAAGGCGGAAGGCTTCGCCGGCACGGTCAGCTATTCCAAGGCGCTGTCGCTGCTGACCGCAGCCAAGACCCAGCAGCAATTCGAAGGCTTCGAAGGCTGCAGCAAGAAAGCCGAGAAAGCGCGCTTCTACATTCGCGAATCCCGCGCAGGACGTTAACAGCAGCTGCAAGCTGCAAGCTACAAGCTACAAGCTGAACGCGGTTGCCTTAAGCTTGCAGCTTGCAGCTTGCAGCTTGCCGCTGCCTACGGAGTAGCCCCCCATGATCGACCGGTTGGTGGCTCATCTGTTGAGCCTGGAAGTGCGCTTGCTGGCTTGCCAGGCGCGGTTGGCCGCGCGCACCGATCCCGAGGCCTTGCACGATCTGCGTACCACGGTGCGGCGCTTGCGCAGTCTGCTGCGGCCATTGCGTGGGCTGCCGGGTGTCGAGCAACTGGAAGCCGCTGCCTCGGCGGTGGGTGATGTGACGACGCCGTGGCGCGATCGTGAGGTGCTGGCGGCGTATTTGCTCAAGCATGATCAAGGCGAAGCTGCCCAACGCCGCATGGCACAGATGGCCGAAGCGTATCCGGCACTGGCCGCCAGTGCGCAGTTGGCTTCGTTGCTGATGATCCTCGATGCCTTCCCGCGTTTCCTGCGTGCCGCGCAGCGTCAGGGCCTGCTCAAAGGCTTGGCCAAACGCATCGAAAAACGCCTGGGCAAGCAGTGGCAGAAACTCGATGAAGCGCTGCACGACCCCGCCCATGACCGCCATCGTCTGCGTCTGCTGATCAAACGCGTGCGCTATGGCATCGAAGCCTATCCCGAGCTGGATCGCTTGCCGGAACCGGCGCTCAAACGCTTGAAGTCTGCGCAAGCTGCCCTGGGCGACTGGCACGACTGCTGGCAATGGCTGGCGCGTGCCGAGCAGGAAGCGGATCTGCAACCGTGCGTGGCGACGTGGCAGGCCGGCTTGATCAACGCTGAACTGAAAGCCGATCAAGTGTTGGAAAAACTCAGCGCGACCTGCTTCAAATCCTGAGATCGCCGCGAATCCCCTGTAGGAGTGAGCCTGCTCGCGATAGCGGTCTATCAGTCGCCAATTCATTGTCAGATAAATCGCTATCGCGAGCAGGCTCACTCCTACAGAGGATTTTCAGCGTGACGGATATTGGTCCAAGGCCTATCTGTCAGCCCATTTGACCGGAATAGACGCTGCGCCGCGGTGCCGGGCTGGTTAAGATCGCCGCATCCCTTTTTTGCTTGCCGAGGTTGCCATGCGCTTTTGCGATCTGCTCGATGCCGTCCGCCAACAACCTGAAGTGACCATTCCCGCCGAATGGGGACAGGGTCGGGCCAGTTTTGGTGGCCTGGTGGCTGCGCTGCAATTTGAAGCCATGCGCGCCAGAGTGCCGGACGAGCGTCCGGTGCGTTCGCTGGCGATCACTTTCGTCGGCCCTGTCGAACCGCAAATCCCGGTGAGTTTCGAGGTCGAGGTGCTGCGCGAAGGCAAAGCCGTCAGCCAGGTATTGGGCCGAGCCATGCAGAAGGGTCAGGTGGTGACGATCATTCAGGGCAGCTTCGGTGCTTCGCGGCCCTCGGAAGTGGCCGTTGACGCGTACCCGGCACCGACCATGAAGCACTGGGATGAATGCCAGGAGCTGCCGTATATCAAAGGCGTGACGCCGGAGTTCATGCGTCATCTGGCGATGCGCTGGAGCGTCGGCGGCATGCCGTTCACCGGCACGCAGTCGCGGCAGATGGGCGGATGGGTGCGTTTGCGTGGAGACGTTCGGGAAGAGCCGGTCAATGAAGCGCATCTGCTGGCGCTGGTTGATGCGTGGCCACCGGCGCTGTTGCCGTACCTGAAGAAGCCGGCACCGGGCAGCACACTGACCTGGACCATCGAATTCGTTCAGCCCTTAAGGAACGTGAGTACGCTGGAATGGTGCCAATACCTGGCCGATATCGAATACGCTGCCGATGGCTACGGCCATGTCGCCGCAAAGCTGTGGAGCGCGGAGGGAGACTTGATCGCCATGAGTCGTCAGACGGTGACGATCTTTGCCTGACTCAATGCCGACGGTGACGCTCACGCCAGGCGCGCCACCAACCGCCGCTGAGCAAGAAGCGCGGGAAAGTCAGGAACTGCTCGACCAGCAAGCGTGACACCGCGTCTTTACGATCACTGAACGGCTCGGAGGCTTGCGCCTCCAGGCTGTGGCCGGGGCGCTGCAGACCCAGCGCCGCGAGGATACCGATCACGCCGATGGCGACGCTGGCCAGACTCAGGCTGAACACCCCCGACACGATCAACAGAAAGGCCACGATAAACAGCGGCACGGCAATCAGGTGCAGCACCAGATTGGTCGGATGCTGGTGATTGCCCGGGTAGGCGCGCCATTGCCACGCGGGAAGGTTGGGGTGACGTTTGCCCATGTTGCTACTCCTTGATCCATGTTTGAACTCATGGTTGAAGAATAGGCGCGGGCGAGGAGGGCGGCGAATCAAGGTTGGCTATTGAGTTGATAGCGGCAATGACCGTTTTTGATGTTGCCTGTTCTGACGCCATCGCGAGCAGGCTCAATCCTACCTGTTGGAACGCATTCCCCCTGTAGGAGTGAGCCTGCTCGCGATGGCGTCATCAAAGTTTCAACTGACCTATCGCCTTGTTAAGCGCCCCAGCCAGCGTCGCCAACTCACTGCTCGTCGTCGCCGAATCCACCGTCTGCCGTACGGTGTTTTCAGTCACATCGCGAATACTCACCACTGCGCGGTTCATCTCCTCGGCGACCTGACTCTGCTGCTCCGCCGCCACGGCAATCTGAGTGTTGCTCTCACGCATCTGTGCCACCGCCCCGGTGATGTCAGCCAGTGCCTCACCGGCCTCCTGCGCCTGTTGCACGCAGTCGTCGGCCTTGTACGAACTCTCCTGCATGAAGTCCACCGCATCGCGGGTGCCGGCCTGCAGGGCGGACACCATGGTGGTGATTTCATCGGTCGAGGTCTGCACGCGCTTGGCCAGATTGCGCACCTCATCGGCAACCACCGCAAAACCGCGGCCCATCTCGCCGGCGCGGGCCGCTTCGATGGCGGCGTTCAACGCGAGCAGGTTGGTCTGCTCGGCGATGCTGTGAATCACACTGACCACGCCGTTGATTTTCTGGCTGTCCTCGGCCAGCCGTTGAATCATCTCGGCGGTCTGCTGCACGCCGCTCGACAGCCCGGCAATCGACTGCTGCACGCGCGCCACTACCTGTTGGCCGCTGCCGGCGAGGCCGTCGGCGGTCTTTGACAGATCGCGGGTGGCACCGGCGTGCTGGGCGATGTGATAGACGGTGGCGGTCATCTCGTTGATTGCGGTGGCAGCCTGATCGGTTTCGCTCTGCTGGCCGAGCATGCCGTGACGCACTTCGTTCATGCTCGACGCCAGCCGTGCCGCACCGACGTCCAGTTGCCGCGCGGTGTTGGCGACGGTCGTGACCACACGCTGATAACCGGCCTGCATCGCATTGAAGGCATTGGCCATCTGCCCGACTTCGTCCTTGCCCGCCAACGGCACGCGGGCCGAGAGGTCGCCGGTTTTTTCGACGTGGAGCATGACGTCTTTCAACGTATTGAGTTGGCTGAGCAGAAAGCGGATCAGCAATTGCGAAGCGCCGAGCATCGCCAGCATCAGGATAAACACCGCGAATGCGTAGTTGGCGAAGCGCTCGCTGAACACCTGGCTCAGGCTCGGGGTGTAGGCGATGACCGCCACTTGTTCGCCATCGGCGCGGCTGAATACCTCGGCGCCCATTAACGGGTTGTCGCCGAACAGCGGCATTTCATTGATGGCATTCCAGCCGTTGCTGCCGCTGATTTCCAGCAGCGGTTGATCGTTGAGACGCGGTGCTTCACCGCGCTTGAAAGTCAGCACCTGAGCGGATTTGGGCAACGTCTGCTCTGGCGGCCAAGCCTTGAGCAGTTGCGCCTGCGCCTGAGCGGAGGCCTGCGCGGCGTGGCTGCGGGCCTGTTGTTCAAGCTGGACGGCGTACAACACCAGCAGCAGGGTGGTGACAAAGGCGACCGCGTTGACCGCCCAGAATTTGTATTTCAGCGAGATATTGCTAAGCCAGGCACCCATGGAGGTCTTCTCTGATAGCGGAAACAGTTTTGGCAAGGTGCCATTATTGTGCCGCTATCCAGATGAGAAGACCTTGATATGAGTCAACAGACGCCGCCATCCTGCTTTTTGTAGGAGTGAGCCTGCTCGCGATAGCGGTGTGTCAGTCAATGATGTAAGCAACTGACCCACCGCTATCGCGAGCAGGCTCACTCCTACAATGGGATTCGGTGGTGTCAGGAAACGATTGGCAAACCGTAGAATGCCCGGGCACAGGCGGTGGTATGCGCCGCCAGCGCTTCTTCGGTCTCGTCGCGATGCAACGCCACCTCGCGCAACACCTCAGTCAGATACGCCGGCTCATTGCGACCGTTTTTCGGTTTCGGCCGCAGCGTGCGCGGCAGCAGATACGGCGCATCGCTTTCCAGCATCAGCCGTCCCGGTTTGATCTCTTTGACCAGCGGATGCAGATGCGTGCCGCGGCGCTCGTCGCAGATCCAGCCGGTGATGCCGATGTGCAAGTCCAGATCAAGGTAGCTGAACAAGGCTTTTTGCTCGCCGGTGAAGCAATGCACCACGGCCGCGGGCAACTGATCGCGGTAATCCCTGAGGATCTCCAGCAATCGCTGGCTGGCATCACGTTCATGCAGGAACACTGGCAATTGCAGCTCGACCGCCAACGCCAGGTGTTCTCCGAGGACTTTCTCCTGTTGCGGGCGCGGCGAGAAGTCGCGATTGAAGTCCAGCCCGCATTCGCCCACTGCAACGACATTGCCTTCCTGCAACAGGCTGCGCAGGCGCCGTGCACTGTCGGCATTCCAGTCGCTGGCCGAATGCGGGTGAATGCCAGCGGTAGCAAACAGTCGCTGACCGCTGTCATCGAGTTGCCGGCACAGTTCAAGCGCCTGTTCGCTGCCCTCGACGCTGGTGCCGGTCAGCACCAGCTGGCAGACCCCGGCGGCATAGGCGCGGTCGAGCACGGCCTGGTGTTTATCGGCGAAACTGGGGTTGGTCAGGTTGACGCCGATATCGATGAGTTGCATGGTGCTACCTCGGGCCGAAGGCCGGAAAGCATATCAGAGCTGTAGATGTATAAGAAAAGCCAAGAACTACAACGCCTTATGGCTGTCTGTTGAGGCCGCGAGAGACCGGGGGTGGCGGTGATGCCATCACTGTGCCAGTCTTTCGCACTTTACCAGCGCTCCGAGCGCTCTGTTTTCCTCGGTGATTTCGCCACGGTTGTAGGCGCAAATCGCCCGTATTCTTTTCGGAGAGTGGATGCATCGTCCCTCGGTTTTGCTGCTGTTGTGTGGCGCGTTGCTGCTGCCGATGCCGGTGCTCGCCCGCTTGCCCGGGCCGCTGCAAGCCGTGCCGGCGACCAAGGTCCGCGACCTGTCCGAGATTCGCAGCAGCCGCGTGTTGCGGGTGCTGGTCAATCAGAGCCGCAACAGCTCTGGCGAAGTTCAGGGCCAGGCCATCGGTGTCGAATACCATCGCTTGCGTGCGTTCGAGCAATACCTCAATGGCCATGCCCGCGACGGTCAGGACGTCACCCTCAAGATTATCCCCAAAGCCAAGGATCAATTGCTCGGCGCCTTGCAGCGTGGCGAGGGCGACATGGTCGCGCCCGGCGAGTTGCTCGATTTGCCGTCGGGCTATGCGGTGTCCAGCAGCGAACCGATCGCCAGCAATGTGCCGTTGGTGCTGGTCGGCATCAAAGGCGAGCGGCGTTACACCAAGGTCGAGCAGCTTTCCGGAAAAACCCTCGCGTTGCCCACCGGCAGCGCGGCGGGGGAAGCGGTCAGCCAGTTGAATCAGAAACTGGCGCTGCACAAGCTGGCGCCGATCAATATCGAATGGGTCGATCCGACACTGGCGGTAGAGGACGTGCTGGAGATGGTTCAGGGCGGCATTTTCCACCTGACCATCGTCGAGCAACCGATTGCCGAGCGCTGGGGCAAGATCCTGCCCAAATTGCGCCTCGACCGGCAGCTGAACCTCGGCGAACCGGGCGAGGAGCATTGGTTCGTGCGGCGCGACGCGTCGATGTTGCGTGCGAGCATCGACCGCTTCCTCACCGGTTACAAGAAACCGTCAAACGAAGATGCCGCGTTTCTGCGCATTTATCGCCGCCTGTATCAAGTCCATTACCCCTTGGCCAAGGCCGATCGCCAGCGTCTGGAAAAACTGCGTCCGACCCTGCAGAAGCACGCCGACGCGCAGAACATGGACTGGCTGAATCTGGCGGCGCTGGCGTTCAAGGAATCGCGTCTGCAACCCAACGCCCGCAGTGGCAGCGGCCCGACCGGACTGATGCAGATCACGCCGTCCGCGGCCCAACGGGTCGGCGTCAGCAATATTCAGAATCTCGATGCCAATGTGCAGGCCGGGGCCAAATACCTGGCGATGATCCGTCGCAAGTTCTTCAACAGCCCGAAACTCAATGAGCGCGAACGCATGGCCTTCACGCTCGCCGCCTACAACATCGGCCCGGAGCGCGTGCAGGGCATGCGTGCCGAAGCGCGGCGACGCGGCCTGAATCCGAACCAGTGGTTCTTCCAGGTCGAGCGCATTGCCATGGAGCAGGTGGGAATGGGCGCCGTCAGCTATGTTAATAGTGTCAACAAGTATTACTTGGCATTCGACCGGGAGCGGGAGTCGCTGGAGCCGCGCGGGCAAAAAGTGGTCTCACGGAAATAATCTAACAATTCGATTGTTATGGCGCAATTTTTGCGCTTTAAACATAAAATAAACTGATTAATATAGCGACCAACCCAAACACACAAACACTTCTGCAAAACAAGGAATGCCCCATGAGTTCTCTGATCAACAAGGTTCTGTTCACCCGTGCCGGTTACGGCCTGACTGTTCTGCGTATCGCTGTCGGCGTCATCTTCGCCGCGCACGGTGCACAAAAGCTCTTTGGTCTGTTCGGCGGCTACGGCCTGGCCGGCACTGCGCAATGGATGGAGAGCATCGGCCTGACCCCGGGCTACCTGATGGCGTCGCTGGCCGGCGGTACCGAGTTCTTTGCCGGTCTGGCGCTGATCATCGGCCTGCTGGTGCGCCCGGCGGCACTGGGTCTGGCGTTCCTTTCGCTGGTGGCGATCTTCTCGGTACACATCGGCAACGGTCTGTTCATGGCCAACAACGGTTATGAGTTCGCCCTGGCCCTGCTGGCCGGCAGCATTGCAGTACTGATCGAAGGCGCCGGCAAGCTCTCGGTGGATCGCGCCATCGCCGGTTAAGCGCTCTGGCTCAAGCCTGAGGCCCGCATTGTGCGGGCCTTTTTTGTTGCGGCTGATTCTTGACACTGGTCGGTCACGTTATCTAGGATGTTGCTCATGCGCCGATTTAAACAGCTACTTGCGGGGCGCCAGGTAACTCGATCAGTTACCGTCAGAAGCCGGAGCAGGGCTTCGAAATACCGCTAAAGCGCTGGTTCGGTGTTGCCTCTCACCTGCCATGCAGACTTTTGAGGCAGAGACACGACACGATGAATGCACTACGCCCTCCAGCACGTCCCGCGCCGATCACGGCTCATATCACCCAGCGCAACCCGAAAATTCTCCTTGGCGGCAAACACCAGCCGACGCTGTTGCGTTATCTCGATGGCTGGCCACGTCGCAGCGGCGGTCCTGCCGCCTTCCTGATCCAGTTTGTTGATGACGGTGAGTCGCTGGCGCGTTTTGCCACCGACAGTTTCGATCTGGCGGTGATTCAGGCGCCCGGCGCAGAAGAGGCGCCTGACATGATCAAGCAACTGACCCGCGTTGCGCGGCAGGGTTTGATCACTCGCCGCTGATTCGGCTTACGGGTATTCGATCGCGACGATATAGACGAACTGCTCGCCGGTCGGCGTCTGTACCCGGACTTCCGCGTCAAGCGCTTTGCCGATCAACGCGCGAGCCAGCGGCGAGTCGATGCTGATCAGGCCTTGTTTCAGATCCAGTTCATCCGGGCCGACGATGCGGTAGCGCGATTGCTTGCCGTCCTCGTCCTCGATGGTCACCCAGGCGCCGAAGTAGACCTTGTTCGGATCGCTGGGTTTTTCGCTGACTACCTTGAGTGCTTCCAGGCGTTTGGTGAGAAAGCGCACACGACTGTCGATTTCGCGCAGCATTTTCTTGCCGTAGGTGTACTCGGCGTTTTCCGAACGGTCGCCCTGCGCCGCCGCCTCACTGACGGCTTGCGTGACTTGCGGGCGACGCACATGCCACAACTCATGAAATTCAGCGCGCATCCGCGCCTCACCCTCGGGGGTGATCAGCGCGGTGCCAGCGGTGCGGGGAGGGCGATAGCGGCTCATGGCAACTTCTTGTGATTAAGACGGCTTTGAGTCTATCAACCCTCGCGCAACACTGTCAGCGGGCTCGCGTTCAATGCCCGACGCGTACCGAACACACCGGCGCCACCAATCAGCGCTGCGCCAATCAACGGCAACACCAGCAACCACGGGTGCGGGTGCCACGGCAGGTCGAAGGCGTAGCGATACAACACCAGACTCACCACCTCCGAACCGATCGCCGCGAGCAGACCGCTGACCGCGCCGAGCAAACCGAACTCGATACGCCGCGCCTTGATCAGCAACTGCCGCTCGGCACCCAGCGCGCGCAACAGCGCACCCTGGCGAATGCGTTCATCCAGCGTCGCCTGCAGGCCGGAGAACAGCACCGCCATCCCCGCAGCCAGAACAAACAACAACACATATTCCACCGCCAAAGTGACCTGGGCGAGGATACTGCGCAGCTGTTCGAGCAAGGCTTCGACCTGCAGGATGGTCACGGCCGGGAAGGTCCGCGACAGCTCGACGATCTGTTGATCGTGACCGGGGGCCAGATAGAAACTGGTCAGGTAGGTTGCCGGCAGATCCTTCAAGGTGCCGGGCTGGAAGATCATGAAAAAGTTCGGCTGGAAGTTGTCCCAGTTGATCTCGCGCAGGCTGGTGACCTTCGCTTCACGATTGACCCCACCGACATTGAAGACCATGTGATCGCCAAGCTTGAGTTTCAGGCTTTCGGCAACTTTGCCTTCCACCGAGACGCCCGGTACATCGTCGGACGGCTGGCCGCTCCACCAGGAACCGGCGGTGAGCTTGTTGCCGGCCGGCAGGTCCGCGGCCCAGGTCAGGCTCAGGTCGCGTTGAATGGCGCGGTCGCCCGCTGAATCCTTGCTGACGATTTGTTGTACCGCTTCGCCATTGATACTGATCAGTCGCCCCGGCACCACCGGATACAGCGGCGCCGCTTGCGCGGACACCTTGATCAGGTGATCGGCGAAAGCCTGTTTATCCCCTGGCAGGATGTTCAGCGCAAAATAGTTGGGCGCATTTTTCGGCAACTGGTTCTGCCAGGTATCGAGCAGTTCGCCGCGCAGCAGGGCGATCAATGCCATCGACAGCAGGATCAGTCCGAAGGCCAGCGATTGTCCGGCCGCTGCCAACGGATGACGCAGCAATTGCCCAAGGCCCAGACGCCAAGGCAGCGAGGCGCGGGCGAGCATCCGGCGCAGGCTTTGCAATAGCAACAGCAGCAAACCGCCAAGTACCAGCGCAGCGACCACGCCACCGCCGAGCAGAGCGAACGTCAGCAGCAGATCCAGGCTCAGGCGCCACATGATCAGGCCCAGCGCACCCAGCGCCGCGCCGTACACCATCCAGGTGCTCGACGGAATCGGCAGCATGTCGCGGCGCAACACCCGCAGCGGTGGTACCCGGCCCAGCGCCGCAAGTGGCGGCAAGGCAAAACCGGCCAGCGCCACCAGCCCGGTACCGATTCCGGCAATGGCCGGGAACAGGCCTCCCGGTGGCACATCACTGGGCAGCAAATCATGCAGCAAGGCGAACAGGCCCAGCTGCGCAAGCCAGCCGAGCAGGGCGCCGCTGATTGCGGCAACCAGCCCGAGCGCGGTGAGTTGCAGGCTGAACAGCACCATCGTTTCCCGGCGTGAAAGGCCGAGGCAGCGCAGCAGGGCACTGGCATCGAAACGCCGACTGGCAAACCGATTGGCCGACAGCGCGACCGCCACTCCGGCCAGTAACACCGCGACCAGACTGGCCATGTTCAGATAGCGCTCGGCCTTGCCCAAGGCACCGCCAATCTGTCGATTACCGTCACGGGCATCCTGAATTCTCTGGTTGGCGGCAAGGCCCGGTTTGATCAGTTCCCGATAGGTTTCCAGCGCCTGGGGTTCGCCGCGCCACAGTTCGCGATAGCTCACGCGGCTGCCCGGCTGCACCACGCCGGTGGCGGCGAGGTCTTCAAGGTTGATCAGCACCCGTGGCGTCAGGCTGTAGAAATTGCCGGCGCGGTCCGGCTCATAGGTCAGCACGCGCGTCATCTTCAGGGGCTTCATGCCGACATCGATGCTGTCGCCGATCTTCAGATCCAGCGCCGTCAGCAGACGCGCCTCGACCCACGCTTCGCCGGGCTGCGGCTCGCCGCCGACTTCTTCAGGGGCAAAGGGGGCGGGCGCACTTTTCAACTCGCCGCGTAATGGATAGGCGCGGTCGACGGCTTTGATGCTCGACAGTTGGATGCCGTTGTCGGTGGCGATGACGCTGGAAAACTCCACCACTTGCGCATGATTCAGGCGCAGTTCGCTGCCGCTGCGGATCTGTTCCTCGCGAGCCGGCGAGCTGCCTTCCAGCACCAGGTCGGCACCCAGAAATTCAGTAGCGCGCAGCATCATCGCGCCGTTGAGGCGGGCACCGAAGTAGCCAATCGCGGTACTTGCCGCAACGGCGACTACCAGCGCAAAGAACAATACGCGCAACTCTCCTGCGCGGGCATCGCGCATGAGTTGACGAAGGGCAAGACTGAACAGGCGTAACAGCGGCAAACGTGCCATCAAGGCTCCAGAGGGGCGACCAGCAGCCCGGCTTCAAGACGGATCAGACGCCGGCAGCGATGGGCCAGGCGTTCGTCGTGGGTCACCAGCACCAGAGTGGTGCCGCGTTCCTTGTTCAGTTCGAACAGCAGGTCGCTGATGCGCTCACCGGTGTGGCTGTCGAGGTTGCCGGTCGGTTCATCGGCAAACAGCACGTCAGGTTCGGCAGCGAAAGCCCGGGCAATGGCCACGCGTTGCTGTTCACCACCGGAGAGTTGACGCGGCGAGTGGGTCAGGCGCTGGCCGAGGCCGACGCGCTGGAGCAATTGCGTGGCGCGTTCGCGGGCGTCTTTGCGGCCATCGAGTTCGAGCGGCAGCATGACGTTTTCCAGCGCGTTGAGGCTGTCGAGCAACTGGAAGGACTGGAAGACAAAACCGACGTGCTCGGCACGAATACGCGCGCGCTGGTCTTCATCGAGATTGCTCAGGCCCTGGCCGGCGAGGGTGACTTCGCCGCTGCTGGGCAGGTCAAGTCCGGCGAGCAGGCCGAGGAGGGTGGATTTACCGGAACCGGACGCGCCAACGATGGCCAGGCTGTCGCCCTTGTTCAGTTCCAGGCTGAGTTCGTGCAGGATAGTCAGTTCACCTTCCGCGCTAGGGACCACTTTGCTGAGGTTCTTCGCGGTGAGAATGCTTGCGCCCATGGAGAATCCGATGCGTGTATGGTTTTTGAGTGCTGGTCTGGCCTTGATGTGCATGGCCCAGAACGCAGCGGCGGGTACTGTCCTGATCGTTGGCGATAGTATCAGCGCCGGTTTCGGACTGGATACCCGCCTTGGGTGGGTGTCGTTGCTTGAGCAACGGCTCAAACAGGAGGGTTTCGACGATAAAGTGGTCAACGCCTCCATCAGTGGCGACACCAGTGCCGGAGGCCTGGCGCGGCTACCGGCGCTGCTTGCAGAGCATAAGCCGGAGTTGGTGATCCTCGAACTTGGAGGTAACGATGGCCTGCGCGGAATGCCGCCAACACAATTGCAACAAAATCTTGCCTCGATGATCGATCGTTCCCGTCAGAGCGGTGCAAAAGTGCTCTTGCTCGGCATGCAGTTGCCTCCCAATTATGGCAAGCGTTACACCGATTCCTTTGCCGAGGTTTACGGCAAGCTCGCCGACGCGAAAAACATCCCGCTGGTGCCGTTTTTCCTCGAGGGCGTCGGTGGTCATCCAGACTTGATGCAGGCCGACGGTCTGCACCCGGCCGCCGGGGCTCAGGCCAAGTTGCTGGAAAATGTCTGGCCGACGCTAAAACCGCTGCTATGAGGCTTTTCTAGTGGCAGGCTTTCGGCTAATGTGGCGCCCCCTAATTTGGAGCCCCCGATGCCGCGTCCTGCCTGGTCCCTGTTTGCCTACCAACTGATCGAGCCTGACGAGCAGCTGGACCTGTTCGCCTGCCAGGAAGTGCGGGTGCATCTGGTGACGCGTCAGCTGGAACTCGGCGGCTCGGCCGATCGCACCCTGTGCGGCAGCCTGCTGCCAGCGCAGCCGCGCTGGTCCAGCGTGGACCGTCGGGTGTTTCAGGATCAGCGCCTGTGTTCGCTGTGCCGGGCGATTCTCGAATCGCAGAAGCGCGGCACGTCGCCGATCTGGCCGGAGCTGCGTTTCGAACTTTGACGTCTCACCCAGATCCCCTGTGGCGAGAGAGCTCGCTCCCGCTCGGCGGCGCAGCCGTCGCAAAATTGCCGAATACTTGTCTGACTGAAAAGCCAAGAGGGCCTGCTGCGCAGTCCAGCGGGAGCAAGCTCCCTCGCCACAGGTCTTGAGTCTCGCCGAAATTTCAAAGTGCGGTGTACAATCGCGCCCTTATACCCTTGATGATCATGCGAAGGATTTTCCGGATGTTGCCGCGCTTTCCTGCCGTCACCCGCTGCCTGTCACTTGCCGCCCTGTGTGTGGCCGGTCCCGTTGCTGCATTGGAGCTTCCCCTGCCACCGCCTGGCGAAGACATCGTCGGTCAGGTGCAGGTAATCAAAGCCAAGTACGAAGACACATTCGCCGATCTCGGCACGACCTACGACCTGGGCTATTCGGAAATGGTCGCGGCCAACCCGGGCGTCGATGCCTGGTTGCCCGGTGCCGGTACCGAAATCGTTTTGCCGACGCGTTTCATCCTGCCGCCGGGACCGCGCGAGGGCATCGTCATCAACCTGGCTGAATACCGCCTCTACTACTACCCGAAAGGCCGGAACGTGGTGTACACCTTCCCGCTGGGTATCGGTCGTGAGGGTTGGGGGTCGCCGATCGCTCATACCTCGATCATTGCCAAGACGCCGAACCCGACCTGGACGCCTCCGGCCTCGATCAAGGCCGAACACGCCGCCGATGGTGATCCGCTGCCGAATGTGGTGCCGGCGGGACCTGACAATCCGCTGGGGCCGTTCAAGTTCACGCTTGGCACACCGGGTTACCTGATTCACGGTTCGAACAAGAAATTCGGCATCGGCATGCGCACCAGCCACGGCTGCTTCCGCATGTTCAACAACAACGTGCTGGAGATGGCCAGCATGGTGCCGGTCGGGACTTCGGTGCGCATCATCAACGATGCCTACAAGCTCGGCAGCAGTGGTGGCAAGGTCTATCTGGAAGCGCACACGCCGATCGACGACAAGGGCAACCCGTCGGTGGTCGACAAACACACCGCGGTCATCAATGCGATGCTCAAGCGTGAAGACGTCACCAGTAACTTGCGGGTGAATTGGGACGTGGTGCGCGATGTGGTCGCGGCCGAAGATGGCCTGCCAACCGAAATCGGTACGCCGGGTACTTCCGCGCCGATGGTCTCGAGTGCGCCGATCGACTTGCAGTAAGTCGCCAGTCGCGGACCCGTCGATGCGTTAAGCGTCGGCGGGTTTTTTTGTGCCCGGGCAAAAGCGCCGGGCACAAAAAAGCCGACCCGAAGAATCGGGTCGGCTCGATAACAACCCCGAAGGATTATTACTTGCGGCTAGCTTTGTCCAGCATGCGCAGAGCACGCTCGTTAGCTTCGTCAGCAGTCTGTTGTGCTTTTTGAGCAGCAGCCAGAGCTTCATCAGCTTTACGGTAAGCTTCGTCTGCACGAGCCTGGG
The DNA here is from genome assembly GCF_014270125.1 of Pseudomonas sp. SWRI99. NCBI lineage: Bacteria > Pseudomonadati > Pseudomonadota > Gammaproteobacteria > Pseudomonadales > Pseudomonadaceae > Pseudomonas > Pseudomonas sp. SWRI99. The sequence goes on from NZ_JABWQR010000006.1 coordinate 120,827, forward strand.
AGCGAGCAGCTGCGTCTTCAGTAGCGGTCAGACGTGCTTCGGTTTCTTTCGATGCGCTGCTGCAACCGGTAGCCAGAACTGCGGCCAGAGCCAGAGCAGAGAATTTCAGAACGTTGTTCATCGTGTTCCCCTTCAAGGACTTTCAAATTAAGTAGCTGTCTCCTCACGATTGAGGAAATAGCCGGCGTACATACTACCCATTACTTGTAGTAAGTAAACTGACGTAGCGCAAGAAGCAAAAAAAATTGTAGGCGTTGATTCTTTTTCGAGCAACTTTTAACGTTGCTGTATAAAAAGTATCCAGCTGCAAGCCCCGCCCTGAGTGACTCGATCAGAAAAAGTTCCCGTCGCTGTGCAGTGTTTTTGTTGCTTTGGGTAAAAGTCTGCGTAGATGAATACGTCCACACTTTTATTCCGATTTTGTGCACGGCTTCGCTTATCTTTGCCCATGTTGAGGTGACTTTAAAAAAGCGCGCACGTCTTAAGTCTCAACATCCGGCAATGTTCAGGTGAGCGGCCCGGGAAGAGCGTTACCCCGGCCCACCCTGCGTCCATCGGAGCCACCCCCGCCAGCCCCTCGATGACGAGTGCACCTTGAGCATTTTTGCCAATGGTGCCTACTATTTATCAGGTGCCCGGTTGCGCGGGATCGGTGTGGCTCTTCTCGGTGCCCAACAGGCACGGGGTGGCGTAGATGTTCCTTCGCCGGAAAAACATCGGTAAGGTAGGGTCAGAATTCAAGACCCGCGAGGAGTAGTGATGAGCGAGGCGTTGTCCATCCACCATGACCAGGCTGGTCATCAGTTCGAGACCAGTGTGGACGGTCATCGTGCCTACCTGACGTACATGGATCTGGGGAAACAGACCCTGGATATCTATCGCACGTTTGTGCCCAATGCCTTGCGTGGCCGTGGCATTGCCGCCGCGCTGACCGAAAGGGCGCTGCAATACGCCGAGGAAATGGGCTACACGGTGATCCCGTCGTGCTCCTACGTCGAGCGCTACATGGAACGCCATCAGCGTCGCGCCGCAAAGATCTGAAGCGCGTACACACAAAAACGCCGGGCAATGCCCGGCGTTTTTTTATGCGTGCGAAACCCTGCTTAAGTACGCTGGCGCTTCGGCAATACGTCCTTGAGCTTGGCATGCATGCTGCGCAAGGTGTTTTCGGTGGCGGACCAGTCGATGCAGGCATCGGTGATCGACACGCCGTATTGCAGGTCGGCGAGGTCTTTGGGGATCGCCTGGCAGCCCCAGTTCAGGTGGCTCTCGACCATCAGGCCGATGATCGACTGATTGCCTTCGAGGATCTGGTTGGCGACGTTTTCCATTACCAGCGGCTGCAGGGCCGGGTCCTTGTTGGAGTTGGCGTGGCTGCAGTCGACCATGATGTTCGGCTTGATCTTCGCCTTGTTCAACGCCTGCTCGCACAGGGCGACGCTGACCGAATCGTAGTTCGGCTTGCCGTTACCGCCACGCAGCACGACGTGACCGTAGGCATTGCCCTTGGTGGTGACGATCGACACGCCACCTTCCTGGTTGATGCCGAGGAAACGGTGCGGGCTGGACACCGACTGCAAGGCGTTGATCGCCACGGTCAGGCCGCCATCGGTGCCGTTCTTGAAGCCGACGGCCGAGGACAGGCCGGAGGCCATCTCGCGGTGAGTCTGCGATTCGGTGGTACGCGCGCCGATGGCCGACCAACTGATCAGGTCCTGCAGATACTGCGGGGAGATCGGGTCGAGGGCTTCGGTGGCGGTCGGCAGACCTTTTTCGGCCAGATCCAGCAGCAACTGGCGACCGATGTGCAGACCATCCTGAATCTTGAACGAGTCATCCAGGTACGGATCGTTGATCAGGCCTTTCCAGCCGACGGTGGTACGTGGCTTCTCGAAATACACGCGCATGACCAGATACAGGGTATCGGCAACTTCCTCAGCCAGTACCTTGAGACGATCGGCGTATTCGTGGGCGGCCTTGATGTCGTGGATCGAGCACGGGCCGATCACGACGAACAGACGGTGGTCGGTGCCATCGAGAATGTTGCGAATGACTTCGCGGCCCTTGGTGACGGTGCGCAAGGCGGCGTCGCTCAGGGGGATATCACGCTTGAGCTGATCGGGAGTGATCAGGGTCTCGTTAGAGGCGACGTTTAGGTCGTTGATCGGTAAATCAGCCATCGTTTACTCGTCAGGTCACGGGTGCCGGCCGCCAGCGATCCCCGCGCGGCGGAGCACAGCAGATTTAGCGCGTCGGGGGAGCCGAACCTTAGCGCGTCAGACGCGGCTCGACAATGGGCAAACGGTGCTTTAGTCCAGCGCTGGCTGCGTAAAAGCCTCGCGCAGGCGATCATCGGAGAACTCGTCGGCGTGTTGCTCGACCCATTGCAGGGCCAGTTGCTGAATGGCCTGGAGATCATCGTGGGGGTCATTCTGGCGACAGAAGCGCTCGATCTGACACACCTGCTCACCCATTCTTGCGCTGAACAGCGTCTGTTCATCGGTAAAGGCGATCCCCACCAGATAGCCCTTTTTGCGCCGCAGGCACCAGGCGACGAAGCCTGCAAAGCAGATGTCGGCGTGCAGCGTCGGCAGGCGTACCTGCAAGGCGGTGCCATGGCGCCAGGCACGGTGGTAATTGCAAGCGATGCCGCCGAGGCTGATAGTGTGCAGCTGTTGTCGGGAAATGCACTCAGGCTTGAGCAAGGTTAATTCAACCGGCACTTCCTCCGGATGAGGTATGAAACGTCCCATGAGCACAGACTCCCTGTGTCGGCCATCTGACATTGTTTCCCCCAGTATAGTGGTCGAATCCGAGCTGACCGATTTCGACGCCGACCAGCAGCTGTTGGCGATGAGCGGTGTTTCGCTGGTGATTTTTACCAGCGTCGGCTGCGCCAGTTGTCGCTATGCCCGCGAAGTTCTGCCGGAAATGGCGCTGGCGGTTGATCGTCTGTGCTGGATCGATGCTGGCGACAACGGCGGATTGGTGCAGCGCTACCAGGTGTTTCATTTGCCGGCGCTGTTTGTGGTGCGCGACGGCGAATTCTTTGGTGCCTTGCACACGCGCCTGACGGTCGATGACTTGAACCAGGCCGTGGCTCAGGCGCTGGGTCGAACTGCAGAGGAGTTGCCATGAGCGAGACAGTGAACAAACCGGTGGTGGGCATTATCGGCACCGGTGCGATCGGCGGGTTTTACGGGGTGATGCTGGCGCGTGCCGGTTTCGATGTGCACTTTTTGTTGCGCAGCGAATTTTGCGCAGTGGCTGAGCGCGGTTTGCAGGTCAACAGTGCGGTGCACGGCCCGTTGACGCTGCATCCGGCCAATACCTACTCCGCCGCCGAAGACATGCCGCCCTGCGACTGGTTGCTGGTCGGCACGAAAACCACCAGCAACGTCGGTCTGGCACCGGCGATCATTCAAGCGGCCAAACCCGATGCAAAAGTGCTGTTGCTGCAAAACGGCCTTGATGTCGAAGACAGTCTGCGGCCGTTGTTACCGGATTCGCTGCATCTGCTGGGTGGTCTGTGCCTGATCTGCGTGCACCGCGACGGCCCGGGGCTGATAACCCATCAGGCCCTCGGCGCGGTGAACGTCGGTTATCACAGCGGCCCGGCCATCGCTGACGCGGCGCGTCAGGCGATTGTCGAGGAGGGCGCCGGGCTGTTCCGCGCTGCCGGCATCGATTCCCAGGCGATGGCTAACCTGCATCAGGCGCGCTGGCAGAAGCTGGTCTGGAATATTCCCTACAACGGTCTTTCGGTGCTGCTGGGCGCCGGCACCACGCCGCTGATGGCCGATGCCGACAGCCGCGTGCTGATTCAGGCGTTGATGGCCGAAGTGGTGCAGGGCGCCAAGGCCTGCGGTCACGACATTGCGCCGGGATACGCTGACTACCTGTTCACCATGACCGAAAAAATGCCCGACTATTGGCCGAGCATGTACCACGATTTCCGACATAAACGACCACTGGAGCTGGAGGCGATTTACGCTCGGCCACTGGCGGCGGCTAAAGCGGCAGGCTGTGAATTGCCGCGCATGGATGCGTTATATCGCAGTCTGTGTTTTATCGATCGTGGCAATCTTTGAGTTTTTCTGGGCAAGGCGGGGGAAGGCATGGCCAACAATATCGATGACAAACTGGTGCTGGCGATTTCGTCGCGTGCGCTGTTCGACCTGAGCGAAAGTCACAAGGTCTATCTGTCGAGCGGCGTCGAAGCCTATCGGCAATACCAGATCGAACATGAAGACGAGATTCTCGCGCCGGGCGATGCCTTCCCGCTGGTGGAAAAACTGCTGAGCCTCAACAGCCGCCTCGGCCGTGCGCGGGTCGAGGTGATCCTGGTGTCGCGCAACAGCGCCGACACCGGGCTGCGCGTGTTCAACTCGATTCACCATTACGGCCTGGCGATTTCCCGGGCGGCGTTCGTGGGCGGGCGCAGTCCGTATCCCTACCTGAAAGCGTTTGGTTGTGATTTGTTTCTGTCGACTCATGCCGAGGACGTACGCGCCGCCCTCGACGCCGGCTTCGCCGCGGCGACGATCCTGTCCGGTGGCGCGAGCCGCGCGGCCAGCGATGAATTGCGCATTGCCTTCGACGGCGACGCAGTGATCTTCTCCGACGAATCGGAACGCATTTATCAGTCCGGCGGGCTCGAAGCGTTTCAGGCCAAAGAGCGCGAATCGGCCCGCGAGCCGTTGCGGGGTGGGCCGTTCAAAGGTTTCCTGGCGGCGCTCAATCTGTTGCAGCGCGAGTTTCCCGACGATGCCTGCCCGATTCGCACGGCGCTGGTCACCGCGCGTTCGGCGCCAGCCCATGAGCGGGTGATTCGCACGTTGCGGGAATGGGACATCCGCCTCGATGAATCGCTGTTTCTCGGAGGTCTGACCAAATCCGCATTCCTCGAAGCCTTTGCCGCTGACGTGTTCTTCGATGACCAGACCGGCCACTGCGAACTGGCCCGAGAGGTGGTCGCCACCGGCCATGTGCCGCACGGCATCAGCAACGAACCTTCGATCTAGAGCCTTCTGGTTCAGGACATTGCGTCACACGTCGTACTCGCCGAGGCACTGCTAAGCTGAATCAATCTCCGCCATCGTTGGCTCGCGAGGAGGTCCCATGATTCGCTCAATGCTGTATGCCACCGACCTCGGTCTTTACGCACCGTTCGTGATGCAGCATGCCCTGGCGCTGGCGCGAACATTCAATGCCGATCTCTATGTGGTGCATGCGGTGGAACCCATGGGCCTGTTTGCCGAGTCGGTGTTGCAGAGCTACCTCGACGAACAGGCATTGAACGAATTCCATAGTCAGGGTCTGAAAACTGTCATCGCCAACATCGAGCAGCGGGTGCTGGACAGCTTTCGCGAAGAACTGGGGGACGAGGGCGAGCAGGACTTGCAGCGCATTCGCGCAGTGCGCGTGCTGCAGGGCGATCCGTCGCAGGTGATTCTCGACCAGGTGCAGAAACTCTCCGTCGATTTACTGATCGTAGGGAGTCACAGCCACGGGGTCGGTGCGGAAACACCGTTGGGGCGCACGGCGGCGCGGGTCCTGCAACTGGCCAAGGTACCGGTGTATCTGGTGCCGTTGGTGGAGCGCCGGCGCCGGGAGGATCGCTGAGGCAGAATAATGGCGCTTTGATAAAAAAGTTCTAGATTTATTATCCAAACCATTAATATAGTTATATACCGTCGCTGATGCCCGTGGCGTCTTTCTGCTTTGAGGGATTCATATGAAGCTTCAACAATTGCGCTACATCTGGGAAGTGGCGCACCACGACCTCAACGTTTCCGCTACCGCCCAAAGCCTCTACACCTCGCAACCGGGCATCAGTAAACAGATTCGCCTGCTGGAAGACGAACTGGGCGTCGAAGTGTTCGCCCGCAGCGGCAAGCACCTGACCCGCGTCACCCCGGCCGGTGAGCGCATCATTACCACCGCCGGCGAGATTCTGCGCAAGGTCGAAAGCATCAAGCAGATTGCCCAGGAGTTCTCCAACGAGAAGAAAGGCACGCTGTCGATTGCCACCACTCACACCCAGGCGCGTTACGCCCTGCCGCCGGTGATCAGTAATTTCATCAAGCAATACCCCGACGTGGCGCTGCACATGCATCAGGGCTCGCCGATGCAGATCGCCGAAATGGCCGCTGATGGCACCGTCGATTTCGCCATTGCCACCGAAGCGCTGGAACTGTTCGGCGATCTGGTGATGATGCCGTGCTACCGCTGGAACCGCTGCGTGGTCGTGCCCCAGGGCCATCCGCTGACCAAACTGCCGAAGCTGACACTTGAAGCCCTGGCCGAATACCCGATCGTGACCTATGTGTTCGGCTTCACCGGCCGTTCGAAACTCGACGAAGCTTTCAGCCATCGCGGCCTGACGCCGAAAGTGGTGTTCACTGCCGCTGACGCCGACGTGATCAAAACCTACGTGCGTCTGGGCCTGGGCGTGGGCATCGTGGCGAAAATGGCCGTCGACACCAAACTCGATAACGACTTGGTAGTGCTGGATGCCAGTGAACTGTTCGAGTCGAGCGTGACCAAGATCGGTTTCCGTCGCGGCACTTTCCTGCGTGGTTTCATGTGCGACTTCATCGAGAAGTTTGCCCCGCACCTGACCCGGGAAGTCATGGCCAAGGCCATTCAATGCCACAACAAGCAGGAACTGGAAGAACTGTTCGACGGCGTCGAACTGCCGGTTCACTGATCCGCTGCTTCAAAGCACCTCGGTGACAGCAAACTGTTGCCGGGTGCCCGCCACCAGAATCTCCACCTCATCGCCCTCGAACTTGCCCAGCAGGCTTTTGCCCAGCGGCGAGCGCGGGGTGATGACGGTAATCGGCTGACCGACCACGTCGACTTTCAGGCCTGCCGCATCCGGCGCCAGAAACAGCCATTGCTCGCGCCCCTTTTCGTCCTCCAGACCGAGCAGGGCGCCGACTTCGATCCCGCGATTTTCATCGTAGGCGCGCAACGTCAGGTTTTGGCACAACGCCAGTGACTGGCGGATTTCCTCGACCCGTTTCGCCTGGCCCGCCGCCAGATAGGATGCCTCCAGCCCCAGGGTGTCGTACTTGTTTTCAGCGATGTTCTCTTCGTGGGTCGCGGTTTCGTAAGCGGTCTGCGCAGCACGCTCGGCGATGTCGAGGTCGATGCGCAGCTTGTCGAGAATCAATTGGTGGACGGTCTGTTTGTTCATGGTCAATCGCAGAATTGTAAAACGTTGGCGCGGCTCTTTTCAGTCGGCGCGGTCTGGTCCTGTTGCAGCCAGAACTGGCATTTGGGGTTGGAGGCATTACGCGAACTGGCGCGCGCCTGATCCAGCCGGGCCTGTTGTTCGTTCTTGCGCAGGTTTTCTTCGTACTGTTGGAACAGTGGACTTTGCGCCGGGATGTCCGGCTGAACGTGCACGGAAACTGGCGCCGTCGCGGGTGGATTGACTCTCTGCTGCACCGCTTGGGCGACAGGCGCCAGTTGCTCGGGGAAGATAAAACGCGACAGCAGCCAGCAGGTCAGTGCGATGGCGACGAAGCCCAGCCACAGGCCCAAAGCTATGCTGCCGATCAAATGCAGCGCGCTAAGCTGAACAGGCAAGGGGCGACGCGGATTGGGGCGGTAGGGCATGGCTGCCTCCTGGCGATGATTGCGGGCAAGTGCCGCGATTGTCGCACGAAGATTAATCGCCGTCGGCTCTTCTGCACGAGGTCATTTATGCGGACAATCAGCGTTTTTGCCAACGGGGGAGTCTTGAATGCCGCAACCGAAAACCCGCTGGGATATTTTTTGCACCGTGGTCGACAACTTCGGCGACATCGGCGTCACCTGGCGTCTGGCCCGGCAACTGGTGGCCGAACATGCCTTGCCGGTGCGCTTGTGGGTCGATGATTTGCGCGCGTTCGAGCGCATCTGCCCAGAGATCGACGTCGATCTTGCGCAGCAATGGCAGCAGGGTGTCGAAGTGCGTCACTGGCCGAGCGAGTGGGCCCACGCCGAGGCCGCCGATGTGGTGATCGCTGCCTTCGCCTGCCAGTTGCCCGCTGATTACATGGACAGCATGGCCGCGCGGGAAACACCGCCGCTGTGGCTCAACCTCGATTATCTCAGCGCCGAAGACTGGGTGACAGGCTGTCACGGCTTGCCATCGGTGAAATACAAAACGGTGCAAAAGTTCTTCTTCTTTCCGGGCTTCAAACCGGGGACGGGGGGGCTGCTGCGTGAGCGCGGATTGCTCGAACGGCGTCGGCAGTTTCAGCAGGATCGGTCGGCGCAGCGACAATTCCTGCAAGGGTTGGGCATTGATCCCGCGCCCGGTGCGCAGTTGATCTCGCTGTTTGCTTACGAAAATACCGGATTGGCCAGTTGGCTGGACGTGCTGGCCGGGGACGCGACGCCGACCCACCTGCTGGTACCGGAAGGGCGGATTCTCGGCGATGTGGCGCGCTGGCTGGGCGTGGAAACACTCACCGTCGGCGCGATTCATGTGCGCCATACGCTGACCGTGCAGGTGCTGCCGTTCGTCCGCCAGGATCAATACGACCACTTGCTCTGGTGCTGCGATTTCAACGCGGTGCGCGGCGAAGATTCCTTCGTGCGGGCGCAATGGGCGGGGCGGCCGATGCTCTGGCACATCTATCAGCAGGATGACGACATCCACCTGGACAAGCTCGACGCCTTTCTCGCGCTCTATACCGAAGGCCTGCCACCGGAAGCCGCCCAGGCGATGAACGGTCTCTGGCGCGCCTGGAACGCCGGTCAACCGATCGGCGAGCACTGGCTGGCAGCCCGCAAGCACTGGCCACCACTGCAGGAAAACGCCGAGGCATGGTGTCTGGAACAGGCCTTGCAAGCCGATCTTGCCACGGCGCTGGTACAGTTTTATGTAAATTGGATATGATACGCGGCCTAGATTTTTGTAAATCCCATCCAAATTCGGATATTCGCAATGAAAACTGGTAAAGAACTCAAACCCGGTACCGTGATCCGTATCGACAACGATCCTTGGCTGGTTCAGAAAGCTGAATTCACCAAGTCGGGCCGTAACAGCGCGATCATGAAGACCAAGCTGAAGAACCTGCTGACCGGTTACAAGACCGAAACCGTTTACGGTGCGGACGACAAACTGGACGACGTGATCCTTGATCGTAAAGAAGCCACCCTGTCGTTCATCAGCGGTGACACTTACACGTTCATGGACACCACTGACTACACCATGTACGAACTGAACGCCGAAGACATCGAAAGCGTTCTGCCTTTCGTTGAAGAAGGCATGACCGACGTTTGCGAAGCCGTGTTCTTCGAAGAGCGTCTGGTTTCCGTAGAATTGCCGACCACCATCGTGCGTCAGGTTGACTACACCGAAGGCTCCGCTCGCGGTGACACTTCCGGCAAGGTGATGAAGCCTGCCAAACTGAAGAACGGTACCGAGCTGTCGGTAGCTGACTTCATCGAAATCGGCGACATGATCGAGATCGATACCCGCGAAGGCGGTTCCTACAAAGGCCGTGCCAAATAAGCACTGCTTTTTACGGAAAGAAAAAACCCGACCATTGAGTCGGGTTTTTTTGTGCCTGCGGTTTGTGCAACAACGCAAATCCCCTGTAGGAGTGAGCCTGCTCGCGATAGCGTCATTTCAGTCGACCGCTTTGGTGACTGAATCACCGCCATCGCGAGCAGGCTCACTCCTACAGGGGGGGATGGGGATTATTTCAGGTGTTCCTTCAGCTCCTGCGAAGCCTGCAACATCGCCGACCGCACCGCCGGCACCTGGCTGACCACGTTGAGCAAACCGTAATCGTGGATCATGCCGTTGTATCGCACTGCCGTCACCGGCACACCCGCTTCGTCGAGTTTGCGTGCGTAAGCCTCGCCCTCATCACGCAGCACGTCGGCGCTGGCGGTCTGCACCAGCGCAGGCGGCAAGCCTTTGAGTTGTGCGGTGGTGGCGCGCAGCGGCGAGGCGTAGATCTCGTTACGCTGCCTGGCGTCGGTGGTGTAGTTGTCCCAGAACCACTTCATCATGTTGCGGGTGAGGAAGTGACCTTCTGCATACTGGTTATACGAACCGGTGTCGAAGTTGGCATCGGTCACCGGCCACAGCAGCACCTGGAATTTGATCGCCGGCGTGCCTTTGTCTTTCGCCATCAGCGCTACAACCGCCGCCATATTGCCGCCGACGCTGTTGCCGGCCACGGCCAGACGCTTGCCATCGACGTTGATCTCTTTGCCGTGTTCCGCCACCCATTTGGTCGCGGCGTAGGCCTGGTTGATCGCCACCGGGTAATGCGCTTCCGGTGAAGGGGTGTAATTGACGAACACCGCCGCCGCCCCTGAACCGACCACCAGATCCCGCACCAGGCGTTCGTGCGTCGGGAAATCCCCCAGCACCCAGCCGCCGCCGTGGAAGAACATGAACACCGGCAGCTCACCCTTGACCCCGGCCGGCCGGACGATGGTCAGGCTCAACGATTGACCATCGACCTGCACGGTCTTTTCGCTGACGTCGGCTTTGGGCAGCGTCAACTTGACCCCGGACTGCGCGCCGACCAGCACGGCGCGGGCATCCTTGGGCGACAGCTGCTCGATCGGCTTGCCGCTGCCTGAATTCAGCACATCGAGAAAGGCCTGGGTGTTGTGTTCGACATCACCGGCAAAAGCGCTGTGCACCGAGAGGGCGAGAAGGGTACCGGTCAAGACTTTGCTGAAAGTATTCATGTTCAATTTCCTTGTTCGGGCCGGGGGCTTGAGTGATTACACGGTGACGTGCAGGCGGACATCGACGTTGCCACGGGTGGCGTTGGAGTACGGGCAGACCTGGTGAGCCGCGTCGACCAGCGACTGCGCATCGGCTTGTTCCAGGCCCGGCAGGCTGATGTGCAAATCGATGTCCAGACCGAAACCGCCAGGGATCTGGCCGATGCCGACGTGGGCGGTGATCGACGCGTCGTCCGCAATTTTGCGTTTGGTCTGGCTGGCGACGAATTTCAACGCGCCGATGAAGCAGGCCGAGTAACCGGCAGCGAACAGTTGCTCAGGGTTGGTCGCCGCGCCACCGGCACCGCCGAGTTCTTTGGGGGTGGCGAGTTTGACGTCAAGCACGTTGTCGCTGGAGATCGCACGACCGTCACGGCCGCCAGTGGAAGTTGCGATTGCGGTGTAGAGAGTTTGCATGGTGTGAGCCTCGTAGGTTGTGATGTTGTGCGCTAATTGTTTGCGCGCTAAGTAGGTGTGAAGAGAATTTATAGCGCTAATGTTTAGTGCGCAAGATAATTTTTTGAGAAAATTTGAAATAACGTGACTGTCGAGAGATCAATCAGCTGGAGAGGGTTGAGATAGAAGGCTCGGAGGGGATTTGGAGGCGAAAGATATTTTCAGGCGAAGGAGCTCTACTGTAGGAGTGAGCCTGCTCGCGATAGCGTTTTGTCAGGCAACATATGCGGTGACTGGAATACCGCTATCGCGAGCAGGCTCACTCCTACAGGGGGCTGTGGCGTTCAGTTGAGGCTGTCTTGCAGATGCCCCCGCAGTGCCTGCAGTTCGGCCTGCAGCTTCTGCAAGCGCTCAAGGGTGAAGCCGCTGGCACCAAGAATGCACTGAGGCACGGTTTGCGCCTTGTCGCGCAAGGCCCGGCCCGCTTCGGTCAGCTCGACAATCACCACCCGTTCATCCGCTTTGCTGCGGGTGCGGCTAAGCAGGCCTTCCGCTTCCAGGCGTTTGAGCAGCGGGGTCAGCGATCCCGGATCGGTAAGCAGACGCGCGCTGATTTCTCCCACCGTCAAACCGTCTTGCTCCCACAGCACCATCATCGCCAGATACTGCGGATAGGTCAGCCCCAGCGCCTGCAACAGCGGTTTGTAGACCTTGGTCATCATCAGCGACGTCGAGTGCAGGGCGAAGCACGCCTGGTTGTCGAGCAGCAAGTCGTCGCAGTTGTCGCGTTCGGAAGTCATGTCAAAGCCTTGATCGTTGATCGTTTAAATCTAGCGCTCGAACCTTTAATGCGCTAGATAAATATGCCCGCGTCAGTGCCGGGCGAATTGCCGTTGCAAAGCCAAGTCCCAAGGCGGCACCGGGCTGAAGCGGGTTTTCAGGTACTCCAGCAACAAACGACTGCGCGAATGAATCTGCTGTTCCATCCGCAGCGCATAAATGCCGGTGGACTCCGGCGGCGGCAGGCCGTGCTCACAAAACAGCGGCAGCAACTCGCCGCGCAGCAGGTATTCGCTGGCCAGCCAGGTTGGCAGGTGTGCGACGCCCAGTCCCGTCGCCGCGCCACACGCCAGGGCCTCGGCATTGTTGGCGCTCAGGCGTATGCGCGACGGACGATGCAATTGCATCTGCCCGTCCACCTCGAACTTCCAGGCGAAGGGCGGTGCAAGGCCTTCCCAGTCCAGACCGTCGTGTTCGTTCAACTGCGCAGGGTGATTGGGCACGCCACGGCGCTTCAGATAGTCGGGACTGGCGCAGGCGACACGGACCATGCTCGCCAGCGGTGTCGCGACCAATCGGGTGTCGGCCAGTTGGCCGGCACGCAGCACCAAGTCGACCTTGCCCAGATTGGCGCCGGCCATGTCGATGAAGCTGTCGATCAGGTGCATCTGCACGTCGAGTCCGGGGTAGAGCAAAAGAAAATCGGCAATCACTGGCGCCAAGTGCCGACGTCCGAAGGCCGCGGGTGCGTCGATGCGGATCAGCCCTTCAGGTGCGCTGCTCAGGGACACGGCTTCGGCGCGTGCCAGTTGCAGCTCGGCGATGATCCGTCGCGCTCGTTCGGCAAACGCCATGCCGGCCGAGGTCGGGAGTACGGCATGGGTGCTGCGCACGAATAACTGGCTGCCCACCGCACTTTCCAGGCTGTCGATGCGCCGCGCCACGGCGGAAGGCGTCAGCGGATGGCGACGCGAAGCGGCCGAAAAGCTGCCGCTCTCCAATACATCAAGGAACAAGCCGAGCTGGTCGGTCAATTGGTTGGGATTCATGAGAAAAACACGCTTGTGCAAAATCGGCATAGCCATTGTGCGTTGCTGTGCGTTTCCCCGCTAGGCGCGACTGCGTAGCATTGGCCACCTGACGCTTGAGGATGACGGTTGTGATGGAGCTTTTGTTGTACCTGTTGTTTGGCGCCGCCCTGGGCACCTTGGGCGGAATCTTCGGCATCGGCGGTGGCTTGATCGCCATTCCCCTGCTCGGCGTGTGGTTCGGACTGGATCAACAGATCGCCCAAGGCACCGCGCTGGTGATGGTGGTGCCGAACGTGATGCTGGCGCTGTGGCGCTATCACCAACGCAATCGCATCGAACTGCGTCATGCGCTGCCGTTGGCGGCGATGGGCTTTTGCTTTGCCTGGCTCGGTTCGATCTGGGCGGTGGGCATCGATGCGCAAACCATGCGCATCGGCTTTGTCGCGTTTCTGGTGGCGCTGTCGGCTTATAACCTGCTGAAAATGTTCGGCCGGCGACCCGCGCCGAGCGCCGAGATGCGCTATTCCTGGCCGTGGCTCGGCGTGCTTGGCGCAGCGTCCGGGACCATGGGCGGGTTGTTCGGTGTTGGCGGTGCCGTGGTGGCCACGCCTGTGTTGACCAGCCTGTTCGGCACCACGCAAGTGGTGGCGCAAGGTCTGTCGCTGGCGCTGGCATTGCCAAGCACCGGCGTGACCCTGGTCACTTACGCGGTGCACCACGAAGTCGACTGGATGATCGGCTTGCCTTTGGCCATTGGTGGTCTGGCCAGCATCAGTTGGGGCGTGAAAGTCGCCCACGCCTTGCCGGAAAAACTGCTGCGGGGGCTGTTCTGCGGTTTTCTGGTGCTGTGTGCGGTGATGCTCGCGTTTAAAGTTTGAAGCCTTCGACGATGTGCTCGGCCAGGCATTCGGTGATCGGCGACGGATTGTTGAGGTTGCGGATCAGCATGATGCTGGCTTCCGGCAACAACGGCAGGCCTTCGTCGGCACCGAGAATGCGCATGTCCGGGGTGATCAGGCTCTCCAGTTGCGCGGTGATCGCCAGACCCGCGCTGACCACGGCCATCAGCGCCGACAAACTGCTGCTGTTGTAGGCGATGCGGTAATCGCGGCCCATCGCATCCAGCGCATTGCACGCCCACAAACGACAGAAACAATCACTGTTGAACATCGCCAGCGGCAGCGGCGTCTGCTCGTGCGCGCTGAAATTCTGCGCTTCGGCCCAGACAAACCGCTCCTTGCGCAATAGCTGTCCAAGCTCGTTGCCTGGCTCTCGCGTAACGATCGACAAATCCAGATCGGTGCGTTGCAACAACTGCTTGCTCGACTCGCAATGCACTTCGATCTGAATCAGCGGATAGAACTGCGCGAACCGCGACAGGATTCCCGGCAGAAAGCGCATCACGTAATCGTCCGGCGTGCCGATCCGGACGGTGCCGACCATGTGCGGCTCGCGCAAAGTGTTGAACACCTCGCTGTGCAGCTTGAGGATGCGCCGCGCATAGCCGAGCAACACCTGGCCCTCGGCAGTCAGCCGCACCTGGCGGCCGTCGCGCTCAAACAGCTGGCGCTGCAACACGTCTTCTTCCAGCCGCTTCATTTGCATGCTCACCGCCGATTGCGTGCGGTTGACCATTTCGCCGGCTCGGGTGAACCCGCCTTGATCGGCAATGGCGACAAAGGTGCGCAGGACATCGGTATCGATACTGGGGTAGGCGGACAATTGATGAATCTCCGTGATGCATGCCATCAGAAACATTCGTTGGATTGATCTTAGCGCCAGCGCGAGACTCGAGCCATCCACAAAAGGAGGCAACACGATGAAAGGTCAAAGAGAGTATCCAGGCGATGTAGAACAGGCCGGCCACGGCCATATCGTTTCCGATCTGCTGCACAAGTTTAGCCGCTGGTACGAATTGCACCGCGAACGTGAATTGCTGGCCAGTCTCAGCGACGAAGCGTTGAAGGACATCGGCGTCAGTCGTGCCGACGTCGAGCACGAGTCGGTGCGGCCGTTCTGGGACGACCCGATGCATAAATGATCAAGCGAACGCTACACAAACCACTTTCGGCTGAGGTAGGTTGCGAGCAGACAAGGAGATGCTCATGCCCGCGACACTGGCCTTATCCCTCAAACAGGCGCGACGTCTGGCGCTGGCTGCCCAAGGATTCAACGGGCGCCAGCCGCCAACCGTCAACGCTGCGCACCTCAACCGGCTGATCGAGCGGCTGGGCCTGCTGCAAATCGACTCCGTCAACGCCGTGGTGCGCTCGCACTATCTGCCGCTGTTTTCCCGCCTTGGTTCCTATTCCTCTGATTTGCTCGACCAGGCTGCCTGGAGCTCGGGCCGTCGGCGTACGCTTTTCGAATACTGGGGACATGAAGCCTCGTTGCTGCCGCTGTCGATGTATCCGCTGATGCGGTGGCGCATGCAGCGCGCCAGGCGTGGCGAGGACATCTATCAGCAGTTGGCAACGTTCGGCCGCGAGCGGCAGGACGTCATTCGCCGGGTGCTGGGCGCGGTTCAAGAGCAGGGTGCGTTGGGCGCGGGCAGTCTGTCGACCCGCCAGGACAAGGCGGGGCCATGGTGGGACTGGAGTGTGGAAAAGCTTGCGCTGGAATGGTTGTTCGCAACCGGCGAAGTGACGGTGGCGGGGCGGCGTGGTTTTGAGCGTTTGTACGACTTACCCGAGCGGGTGTTTCCCGCAGCAACTTTGCAACAGACAATGCCTGACGAGGCTCAGGCCCAGCGTGGGTTGCTGCTGCACGCGGCGCAAGCGTTGGGCGTCAGTGCGGAAAAAGACCTGCGGGATTATTTCCGCCTGAATCCTGCGGATGCGCGCCCGCGCCTGGCGGAACTGGTGGAGGCGGGTCAATTGCACACCTGCGAAGTTGCCGGTTGGCGGCAGATCGCCTATTGCCTGCCGGAGCCGAAGATACCGCGCAAAGTTTCGGCGAGCGCGCTGCTGTCGCCGTTCGATTCGTTGATCTGGGAGCGCAGCCGCACCGAGCGACTGTTCGATTTTCGCTATCGGCTGGAGATATATACGCCGCAGCACAAACGGGTTTATGGCTATTACGTGTTGCCGTTTTTGCACAACGAGCGGATTGCCGCGCGCGTTGACCTGCGTGCCGAGCGAGCGGCGGGGCAGTTGGCGGTGCATGCGGTGCACGAAGAGGCGCCGGGACTGGACGAGGCGGGGATGCTGGCGCTGGCCTTGAATTTACGGCGGATGGCCGATTGGTTGGGGTTGGCGCGGGTGCAGTTGAATTGTCAGCGCGAGAGTGCGGCTCGGCTGAGGCTGGCATTGGTGTAGGAGCTGCCGAAGGCTGCGATCTTTTGATCTTGATTGTAAAAAACAAAATCAAAAGATCGCAGCCTTCGGCAGCTCCTACACGGGTGCGGTCTAGCGCCGAACCTGCTTCAAGGTCTCGGCAATCAAAAACGCCAACTCCAGCGACTGATCGGCATTCATCCGTGGATCACAGTGGGTGTGATAACGGTCCGACAAGCCATCTTCGGTAATCGGCCGCGCGCCGCCGATGCACTCGGTGACGTTCTGCCCGGTCATCTCGATATGAATGCCGCCAGCGTAACTGCCTTCCGCTTCGTGCACTTGGAAGAACTGTTTTACCTCACCGAGGATCTGCGCAAAGTCGCGGGTCTTGTAGCCGCTGCTGGCCTTGATCGTATTGCCGTGCATCGGGTCGGAACTCCACAGTACCTGTTTGCCTTCACGCTGCACCGCACGGATCAGTGCAGGCAGGTGGTCGCCGACCTTGTTCGCGCCCATCCGCGCGATCAGGTTAAGCCGTCCCGGGTCGTTGTCCGGGTTGAGCACGTCGATCAGACGAATCAGGTCGTCAGGGTTCATGCTTGGGCCTACCTTGACGCCGATCGGGTTGTTCACCCCCCGCAGGAACTCAACGTGGGCGCCGTCGAGCTGACGGGTGCGGTCGCCGATCCACAACATGTGCGCCGAGCAATCGTAGTAATCGTTGGTCAGGCTGTCGCGGCGCACGAAGGCTTCTTCGTAGTTCAGCAGCAAGGCCTCGTGAGCGGTGAAAAAACTGGTTTCGCGCAGTTGCGGCGAACTGTCCATGCCGCAGGCGCGCATGAACGCCAGGGTTTCATCGATGCGGTCGGCGAGGTGGCTGTATTTCTCGGCAAGCGCCGAGTTGGCGATAAAGTCCAGGTTCCACTTGTGCACCTGATGCAGATCGGCAAAGCCGCCCTGGGCGAAGGCGCGCAGCAGGTTCAGGGTTGCGGTGGACTGGTGATAGGACTGCAACAGCCGTTCCGGGTCCGGCACGCGGCTTTTCTCGTCGAAGCCGATGCCATTGACGATGTCGCCACGGTAGGCCGGCAGCGTCACGCCGCCGATGGTCTCGTCATTGGCCGAGCGCGGCTTGGCGAACTGACCGGCCATGCGCCCGACCTTGACCACCGGGCAGCCGGCGGCGAAAGTCATGACAATCGCCATTTGCAGCAGCACTTTGAACGTGTCACGAATTTTCGCCGCAGAGAATTCAGCAAAGCTTTCTGCGCAATCGCCGCCCTGCAGCAGGAACGCCCGGCCCTGAGTGACTTCGGCGAACTGGCGGCGCAGCTCGCGCGCCTCGCCAGCGAACACCAGCGGCGGATAGCTGGCCAGGGTCTGCTCGACCTGGCGCAGGTGCGCGGCGTCGGGGTATTGCGGTTGTTGCTGGATCGGCAAAGCGCGCCAGCTGTCAGGGCTCCACGGTTGGCTCATCACGGTCTCGAAGTTCATACGCAGGGGAACGCCATGGTAGCAGCAATTAGTGCGTGACCTGCTGCTGCCCCTTCGCCGACAATCGGCGCTTTGCCACGGCGCCACAGCGGTGCCATCGCGTCACCGCGCCCGGTGACCATCAGGAGACGAAATGACTGAGGAGCGCGTCGAGCATCTGCTCGCCGAAGTACAGGACGAGTTCGGCGTGATTCGTGTGCTGGAAGTGGCCGATTACCGGTTTCTTGAATTTGGCGATGCGATCGAGCAGAGCTGCGTGTTCACCGCTGATCCGAGCTGGCTGGAGTACGACTACACCCGCGCGATGCTGATTGGCGCGCTGTGCCATGAGCAGCCGGAGAGTGCGCTGTTTCTTGGCCTGGGCGCCGGCACGCTGACCCAGGCGTGCCTGAAGTTTCTCCCGCTGGAAGACGTCGAAGCCATCGAACTGCGCCCCGACGTACCGCGCCTGGCGATCGAATACCTGGGTCTGGATGACGATCCCCGGCTGTACATCCGCGTCGGCGATGCCCTCGAGTTGCTGCCGAGCGCCGAGCCGGCGGACCTGATTTTCGTCGACCTGTATACCGATGTCGGCCCGGGTGTCGGGCATCTGGCGTGGAGTTTCCTCGGCGACTGCCAGAAACGCCTGAATCCGGGCGGCTGGCTGGTGATCAATCAGTGGGCCACCGACGACGGCAAGCCGCTGGGCGCGGCGTTGTTGCGCGGGCTTTACCACCGGCATTACTGGGAACTGCCGGTGAAGGAGGGTAACGTGATTCTGATCGTACCGGCGGATCTCGATCAGGACCTGGATATGCAGGCGCTGACCCAACGGGCCGAGGCGCTGGCGCCGCGGTTGGGGTATTCGTTGCAGTCGTTGATCAAGGCGATTCGCCCGGCGACCTGAAACGAGGGCCGTGCCGGCCCTATCGCGAGCAGGCTCACTCCTACAGGGGATTGCATTCCAAGTGTAGGAGTGAGCCTGCTCGCGATGGCGCCTTGGTAGGCGACAAACTTCTCAAACCCCTTTGAAAACCCCTGGCCGCCGCTCCACCAACGACCGCACCCCCTCCCGGGCATCTTCAGTCGCCAACAACTTCTTCACCAGCACCGGCAACCCCTGCGCTGCCGCCGTCTCACCCTCATACCGCGCCTGCCGTGCCGACAGCAACGTCGCCTGCACCCCCAACGGCGCCTGTCGGGCGATCCGCTCAGCCAGTTCAATGGCTCGCGGCATCAGGTCTTCACTGGCCATCACTTCCTGCACCAGGCCCAGGTGCAACGCGTCATGCGCATCAAACTCATCACCGGTGAGCAGCCAGCGCATCGCATTGCCCCAGCCGGCGATCTGCTGGAAACGTAACGTCGCGCCACCAAACGGAAAGATCCCACGCTGCACTTCCATCTGCGCGAAGCGGGTATTGCTCGCACACAGGTTGATATCAGCGGCCAGCATCAACTCGATGCCGATGGTCAGGCAATAGCCCTGCGCGGCGACGATCACCGGTTTGCTTACCCGTGGCCCGACGAAAACGCCCCACGGATCGCAACCGCCGGTCGGAACCTGCCAGCCTTCGGCCAGAGCGGCACTGGCGTTGACCAGATCGAGCCCGGCGGTAAAGTGCTCGCCGTGGCCAAACACCACGGCCACCCGCGCTTCGCGGTCGGCTTCGAACTCGCCGTAAGCCAGGCTCAGGTCATTGAGCAGATCAAGGTCGAAGGCGTTGCGCTTGGCCGCCCGATCAAGGCCGATCAGGTGCACGTGACCACGACGTTCTCGGCTGACGCGGCCGGCGCAGGGCTGATTCATGGCGAAATCCTCGAACGCGAAGGGCAGGTGCGCGGCGCTTTGCCGCAGGTCGGTGAACCGTTTAAGCGTGATCGCCCGCAGGGACGGGCCTTTGCAAAATAGACCGTTGCGCGATTATCCGCAAAACCCCGTTACACAGCGGTGACACACGGATTGCGGCGATAAAAAAAGCTCCCTTTTTGGGCGAAATCCGGTATAGTGCGCGCCGGCCTTTAACCGGGCCGCGTTTAGGTAGCGCAATTTCCCGAAGTCAGCTTCGGCTGCACGTCCGCATTGCGGGCTCTTCCTTGACGATCCATCTTCATTCATTCGTTTTCGCAAATCCCCGCCGACAAAGCTGCCAGGGCGACTCTTGAGTCTCAACACGGCATGCGCAGCTTTGGAGCATGGGTCTTTGCGGATGCACTTAGAGGCAGACCCATGACCCAGGAAACCGGCGGATTCGCCGCTTTTAATCTTAATCCGAATATTCTTGCAGCCGTCGCAGCGACCGGCTACGAAGAGCCTTCGGCGATTCAGCAGCAATCGATCCCGATCATCATGGCCGGCCAGGACATGATTGGCCAGGCGCAAACCGGTACCGGTAAAACCGCCGCGTTCGCACTGCCTATTCTGCACCGCATCGATCCTGCCAAGCGCGAACCGCAAGCCCTGATCCTGGCGCCAACCCGAGAGTTGGCGCTGCAAGTAGCAACCGCTTTTGAAACCTACGCCAAGCAAATGCCAGGCGTTACTGTCGTGGCCGTTTACGGCGGCGCGCCGATGGGCCCGCAACTCAAGGCAATCCGTAATGGCGCACAGATCGTTGTCGCCACCCCGGGTCGTCTGTGTGACCACCTGCGTCGCGACGAGAAAGTCCTGTCGACCGTGAACCACCTGGTTCTCGACGAAGCTGACGAAATGTTGAAGCTGGGCTTCATGGATGACCTGGAAGTCATCTTCAAGGCTCTGCCAGCGACCCGTCAGACCGTTTTGTTCTCGGCGACCCTGCCGCAGTCGATCCGCGCCATTGCCGAACGCCACCTTCGCGATCCGCAACACGTCAAGATCCAGACCAAGACCCAGACCGTTACCGCGATCGAACAGGCTCACCTGTTGGTTCACGCTGACCAGAAAACCTCGGCCGTGCTCAGCCTGCTGGAAGTCGAAGACTTCGATGCACTGATCATGTTCGTGCGCACCAAGCAAGCGACCCTGGATCTGGCCAGCGCCCTCGACGCCAAAGGCTACAAAGCCGCCGCGTTGAACGGTGACATCGCCCAGAACCAGCGTGAGCGCGTAATCGATTCGCTGAAAGATGGCCGTCTGGACATCGTTGTGGCGACCGACGTTGCTGCCCGTGGTCTGGACGTTCCGCGCATCACTCACGTGTTCAACGTTGACATGCCGTACGATCCGGAATCCTACGTGCACCGTATCGGCCGTACCGGCCGTGCTGGTCGCGAAGGTCGTGCCCTGTTGCTGGTCACGCCACGTGAGCGCCGCATGCTGCAAGTGATCGAGCGTGTGACCGGTCAGAAGGTTGCCGAAGTGCGTCTGCCGGATGCTCAGGCAGTGCTTGATGCGCGCATCAAGAAACTGACCAACAGCCTGTCGCCGCTGGTGGCTGATGCCGAATCGACCCACGGTGATCTGCTCGATCGCCTGACCGCCGACATCGGTTGCACCCCGCGTGCACTGGCCGCTGCGCTGTTGCGCAAGGCTACCAACGGTCAAGCGTTGAACCTGGCAGCGATCGAGAAGGAGCGTCCACTGGTGCCGAACAACGCACCGCGTGGCGACCGTCCTGAGCGTTCCGGCGATCGTCCGGACCGTGGTGACCGCGAGCGTCGCGCGCCAATGCCGCTGGGCGAAGGCCGTGCTCGTTGCCGTACCGCGCTGGGCGCGCGTGACGGTATCGCTGCGAAAAACCTGCTGGGCGCCATCCTCAACGAAGGCGGTCTGGCCCGTGAAGCGATCGGTCGCATCCAGGTGCGTGACAGCTTCAGCCTCGTCGAGCTGCCGGAAGAAGGTCTGGAGAAACTCCTGACCAAGCTGAAGGACACTCGCGTTGCCGGTAAGCAGCTCAAGCTGCGTCGCTACCGCGAAGATTGATCCGCCCTCGGGCTGATTGATCGCACATAAAAAATCCCCGACTGGTTCGGGGATTTTTTTGCTTTTTTTTTGGCTTCTGTGGGAGCGAGCCTGCTCGCGAATGCTTCAACCGAAGCGATAAGTATCCATACCCAACGCCCCCATTGTGAATCCCTGATGCGCCACGCTGAATATCCCACCGGCACCGCGCGCAAAGTACAACGGCAACAAATGCTCATCACTCGGGTGACTGCGCAGCGCATTCGGCGCCTGCTGGCGATAGTCATGCAGCGCCGCTTCATCGTCG
Source organism: Pseudomonas sp. SWRI99 (assembly GCF_014270125.1). NCBI lineage: Bacteria > Pseudomonadati > Pseudomonadota > Gammaproteobacteria > Pseudomonadales > Pseudomonadaceae > Pseudomonas > Pseudomonas sp. SWRI99. The sequence continues at coordinate 142,733 of NZ_JABWQR010000006.1, forward strand.
GCCGTAAGCTTGTCTATCATCCAGTCACGGAAATCCCGCGCCCACGGCTCGATGCTGTCCGGGCCGGCATGCCAGTCCAGTTCTCGCAGGTTGTGGGTAATGCTGCCGGAGCCGATGATCAGGATGCCTTGTTCGCGCAGGCTCGCCAGCGCACGGCCAACCCGCGTCTGCAATGCCGGTCCGCCGCGACTGGGCAGCGAGACTTGCACCACCGGAACATCCGCCTGCGGGTACATCAGCGACAGGGGTACCCACACGCCATGGTCGAATGGACGTTGCGGATCGAGGCGCGCTGGCAGGTCGTTGGCTGTCAGCAAGTCGGCCACCTCGGCCGCCAACTGCGGATTGCCCGGCGCCGGATACTGCACTTCAAACAACGCGCGGGGAAAACCACCGAAGTCGTGCCAGGTTTCCGGTTGCGAATGGCTGGCGACCAGCAGTTCCTGGCTTTCCCAGTGTGCCGAGACGATGACGATGGCGTCGGGGCGCGGCAGTTCGGCGGCCAGTCGCGTCAATGCCGGGCCACTGGCGCCGGGTTCCAGCGCCAGCATCGGTGAACCATGGGAGATAAACAGGCTGGGAAGCATGCGAGGATTCCTGCGCGTTAAGATGCTTCATCTTCGGTCAGATCGTTCATCTGAATCTAATATAAGTTTTAACGCCTTATCATCGGTTTTTCGGGAGGGATACATGCAGGCTGACTTTTGGCACGAGAAATGGGCTTCAAACCAGATCGGCTTTCACCAACTTGAAGCGAATCCGTACTTGCAGCGCTATTGGCCGCAGCTGGCGCTGACGCCATCGGCGCGTGTGCTGGTGCCGCTGTGCGGGAAAAGCCTGGACCTGCTGTGGCTGGCGGGTCAGGGCCATCAGGTGCTTGGCGTGGAGCTGTCGGATAGGGCCGTTGAGGGCTTTTTCGACGAGCATCGTATCGAGCCGCAGATCAGCGAAGAGGGCGATTTCAAGGTTTGCCGCAGTGATGCCATCGAACTGTGGTGTGGGGATTTCTTCGCGCTGACGGCCCAGGATGCTGCAGGCTGCACGGCGTGGTACGACCGCGCCGCGCTGATCGCCTTACCGGCACCGATGCGTGAACGTTATGCGGCGCATCTCCAGCAAATCCTCGCACCCGGTGTGCAGGGGTTGTTGATCACCCTCGATTACCCTCAGGCGCAAATGCCCGGGCCACCGTTTGCGGTGGATGATCAAGAGGTGCAGCGGTTGTTCAGTCAGGGCTGGCAGGTGCAGAGCCTGGAAGAGCAGGATGTGTTGGCCGAGAGCCCGAGGTTTTCCGATGCGGGGGTGACGTCGTTGGTGGAGCGGGTTTACCGGATTTCCAGCCGATAGTTATGTGCAGGCAGTTCCGGCCTCATCGCGAGCAGGCTCACTCCTACATTGATTTATGGTGGATCAAGGATTATGTGAATACCACAAATCCTGTAGGAGTGAGCCTGCTCGCGATGAGGCCATATCAGGCGCCGAAAAACATCCAGGAAAACGCAAAAAGGCCCGCATCACTGCGGGCCTTGTTTTTACAACCTTGGAATCAACCGCGACGACGCAACGCGTCGATACGCTCTTCCAGTGGCGGGTGGCTCATGAACATGCGGGCGAAGCCCTGCTTGATGCCGCCGTTGATGCCAAAGGCGTTCAGGGTGTCCGGCATGTGCACCGGCATGCCCTGTTCGGCGCGCAGACGTTGCAGGGCGCCGATCATCGCGCTGGTCCCGGCCAGGCGTGCGCCGGCTTCGTCGGCACGGAATTCGCGTTTGCGCGAGAACCACATGACGATGGCGCTGGCGAGGATGCCCAGTACCAGTTCGGCGAAGATGGTTGCCACGTAGTAGGCGATGCCCTGGCCTTCTTCGTTCTTGAAGATCACCTTGTCGACGAAGTTGCCGATGATCCGTGCGAAGAACATCACGAAGGTGTTCACCACGCCCTGGATCAGCGCCAGCGTGACCATGTCACCGTTGGCGACGTGGCCGATCTCGTGGGCCAGAACGGCTTTCACTTCATCCGGCGAAAAGCGCTCCAGCAGGCCCTGGCTGACGGCAACGAGTGCATCGTTCTTGTTCCAGCCGGTGGCGAAGGCATTCGCCTCGTAGGCCGGGAAAATACCGACTTCGGGCATCTTGATCCCGGCTTCGCGGGACAATTGCTCGACGGTTTGCAGCAGCCATTGCTCATGCCGAGTGCGTGGCTGGCTGATGATCTGGGTACCGGTGCTCATCTTCGCCATCCACTTGGAGATGAACAGCGAGAACAGCGAACCGGCAAAACCAAAGACCGCACAGAATACCAGCAGCTGACTGAGGTCGAGGTCGACCCCGTTGGCCGCCATGAACCCGTTGAAGCCGAACAGGCTCAGGGTGATGCTGGCTATCAGCACGACCGCCAGGTTAGTGGCCAAAAACAGCAGGATGCGCATCATGGTTGTAGAAATCTCCTCAAGCTAAAGATGTAGCGTACTGCGGGGTATATAAGGTGCTGCCACGGGCTATTCAACTGAGTGACTATTTCAAACTGTGTCCTACAGCTGATTCTTCGGTGTACAGCACAGCTCCCACGGCAGATTAAGGCATGAACCGCAGCCAGTTGCGCCCCGTCGCCATTGTGTTGTCTGCGCTAAACGGGGCTGAACCGCAAGTGTAGAAGGCATGCACACGTGCGGAATGTAGAAGTGTTGCTGAATCAGACAGTGCGCAACGTTCTGCCGTTGCGCACTGATTGCGAGCTACTGGCGGTAGGATTTGAGGAAATTGCCGATACGGCCGATGGCCATCTCCAGGTCGTCGACGCGGGGCAGGGTGACCACGCGGAAGTGGTCCGGCCATGGCCAGTTGAACGCCGTGCCTTGCACCACCAGCAGCTTCTCGGAAAGCAGCAGATCGAGGACAAATTTCTCGTCATTGTGGATCGGGCAGACTTTCGGGTCGATTTTCGGGAAGGCATACAGCGCGCCCATCGGCTTGACGCAGCTTACCCCCGGAATATCGTTGAGCAGCTCCCAGGTGCGGTTGCGCTGTTCCAGCAGACGGCCCTGTGGCAGCACCAGATCGTTGATGCTCTGGTAACCGCCCAGCGCGGTCTGGATGGCGTGCTGGCTCGGCACGTTGGCGCACAGGCGCATGTTGGCCAGCATGTCGATGCCTTCGATGTAGCTCTGGGCATTGTGTTTCGGCCCCGAGATAGCGATCCAGCCGGAACGGAAGCCGGCCACGCGGTAGGATTTGGACAGGCCGTTGAAGGTCAGGCACAGCAGGTCCGGCGCCAGGGACGCGGTGCAGATGTGCACGGCATCGTCGTAAAGGATCTTGTCGTAGATCTCGTCGGAGAACACCACCAGGTTATGCGCACGGGCGATTTCCAGCATGCCCAGCAGCACTTCCTTCGAATACACCGCACCCGTCGGGTTGTTCGGGTTGATGATCACCATAGCCTTGGTGTTCGGGGTGATCCTGGCCTTGATGTCGGCCAGGTCCGGGAACCAGTCGGCGCCTTCGTCGCACAGGTAATGCACGGCGTTGCCGCCGGCCAGGCTGACGGCCGCCGTCCACAGCGGATAGTCAGGCGCCGGCACCAGCACTTCGTCGCCGTTGTTGAGCAGCGCCTGCAACGACATCACGATCAGCTCGGACACGCCGTTGCCCAGGTAGATGTCTTCGATGCCGACACCTTCGACCTGCTTCTGCTGGTAGTACTGCATCACCGCCTTGCGCGCGCTGAACAGACCTTTGGAATCGCTGTAGCCTTGTGCGGTCGGCAGGTTGCGGATCACATCCTGAAGGATTTCATCAGGCGCTTCGAAACCGAACGGTGCCGGGTTGCCGATGTTCAGCTTGAGGATGCGCTGGCCTTCCTCTTCCAGTCGTTTGGCGTGCTTGAGCACCGGACCGCGAATGTCGTAGCAGACGTTGGCGAGCTTGTTCGATTTGCTGAACTGCATGGCGATGTGATCCCGAAAATGAACGATCCAGACGGCGAATGGACAACCGTGCTGGGATTCCTGTGTTTTCACACAGGCGGACGTCTTGAGCCGTGGCTCCCACAATCCGTTTGAATGCGCCCGGTCTGACTGCCAGACTGGTGCGTGACGAGGCGCAATCATACGTGCCGCCCGATCCGTGGAAAAGGTACAGATCGGGCTTTTTCAGCCGCTGAGGTGTGATGATGGAAAAGTTGCAAAAACCCCTGGAAGAATGGAAAGCCATGCTCGACCCCGAGCAGTACAACGTGTGCCGTCTGAGCGCGACCGAGCGACCGTTTTCGGGCAAATACAACGACACCAAAACCGACGGTGTCTACCACTGCGTCTGCTGCAATGAGCCGCTGTTCGACTCCGCGACCAAGTTCGATTCCGGCTGCGGCTGGCCGAGCTTCTATCAGCCGATCGGCGCAAGCGCGATGACCGAAATCCGCGATACCAGCCACGGCATGATTCGTACTGAAGTGAAATGCGCGCGCTGCGATGCGCATCTGGGCCATGTGTTCCCGGACGGCCCGCCGCCAACCGGCCTGCGTTATTGCATCAACTCGGTGTGCCTGAATCTCGAGCCGCGCGAGTAAGGGACAAGGCGACAGGGGGTCGCCTTTCGGATAATTAAATTGCACACAATTTAATTGCTCGCTATGTTTGGTCTTTCCCGACTTCCTGCGGAGCCCGCACCATGAGCGACAACCTGCTGAATATTCCCTGCACCACGATCCAGGGTGAGCAAAAGACCTTGGCCGATTTCGCCGGCAAAGCGGTGCTGGTGGTCAACACCGCGAGCAAGTGCGGTTTCACCCCACAGTACAAAGGCCTCGAAGCCCTGTGGCAAACCTACAAGGATCAGGGGCTGGTGGTTTTGGGCTTTCCCTGCAACCAGTTCGGCAAACAGGAACCGGGTAACGAGGGCGCGATCAGCGAATTCTGCGAGCTGAATTTCGGCGTCAGTTTCCCCCTGTTCAAAAAGGTGGAGGTCAACGGTGCCGGTGCTCATCCGTTGTTCGTGCAGTTGAAGAAGCGCGCCCCGGGCGTACTCGGTTCCCAAGGCATCAAGTGGAACTTCACCAAATTCCTGATCGGCAAGGACGGCCAGGTGGTCAAGCGTTTCGCCCCGGCGACCAAGCCGCAGGACCTGAGCCGCGAGATCGAAGCCCTGCTCAAATGAGCGTCGATTCGCTGAAGCTCGACAGCCAGCTGTGCTTCAAGCTGTACGCCGCGTCCCGCGCGGTGATTCGCGCCTACAAGCCGATGCTCGATCAGCTTGGTCTGACGTATCCGCAGTATCTGGCGATGCTGGTGTTGTGGGAGTGGCAGGAGACCGCCCCGGAGCAACCGACGGTCAAGGCCCTGGGCGAGCGTCTGGCGCTGGACTCCGGCACGCTGACGCCCTTGCTCAAGCGTCTGGAGCAGTTGCACCTGGTGCAGCGCCAGCGCTCGGCCCGCGATGAACGCGAAGTGCATTTGAGCCTGACCGCTGCCGGACAGGCGTTGCGTGCGCAGGTCGGACCGTTGAAGGCCCGGCTGCTGTGTGACAGCGGTGTCGATCTGGACCGCCTCAATGATTTGCGCGACGGCCTCGATCACTTGTTGGGACAGATCAAGGCGCTGGCGTAGCCGCAATCCACTGATCGAGCAGCGCTGCCAGTTCTTCGCGGCGAAACGGTTTCGCCAGATAGTCGCTCATGCCCGCGGCCCGGCAGCGCTCGCGCTCCTCGGACATGGCGTTGGCGGTCAGGGCGACAATCGGCAGGTTCGGCCAGCGCCCGCTTTGGCGAATCTGCCGGCTGGCTTCGTAACCATCCATCACCGGCATGTTGCAGTCCATCAACACCAGATCGAATGCGTGGATTTCCAGTTGATCCAGCGCCTCGACACCATGGGCGGCCACCACCACCTCGCAGCCGAGCTTGCCCAGCATGCCCTTGGCCACCAATTGATTGACCGGGTTGTCTTCGACCAGCAAGACCCGTGCGCGGCGCGCGCTGGGCGCCGCCTCGAGGCGCGCATCGTCGGTCGTGGCGGTGTCTGGCTGCAGGGTCCGACGCAAATTCTGATAAAGCGCATTGCGCGCCAGCGGTCGTGCCTGTTGCTGCAACGGGGCGAGGGCGGCCGCCTCTTCGCTGGGCAGGAAACTGCCGTAGGCGGTCACCAGGAGAATCGGTGCGACGATGGTCGGTCGCAGCCCGAACAGGCACTCCGGGCAATCAGTGATCAGCACGTCAGGCTTGAGGCCCAGCAACGAGTCATCGATGGTGCGTTGTTCATATTCGAGGCCCCACACCGGCAGCAAACTCTTCAACAACTCGGCCAGGCCGCTGCTGGCCGCGGTGATCGCCAGGACTTTTCCCTGCAGCGGGGCAGGCGCCAGCGCCCGGGTGTGGCAGGGCAGCGGCAGCTCGGCGCAGAACTGACTGCCGAAACCGGTCTCGGAACTGATGGTCAGGCGCCCCTGCATGGCTTCGCAGAGGTTGTAGGTCAACGCCAGGCCCAGTCCGGTGCCGCCGTACTGGCGAGTGATCCCGGCTCCGGCCTGGGTGAAGGGCTGGAAAATTTTCACCTGGGCTTCCTGGGCGATGCCGATGCCGGTGTCGCAGACTTCGATGCGCACGCCCTCCTGGTAAGTGCTCAGGCGCACGTCCACCCGGCCGAACCGGGTGAATTTCAGCGCGTTGGACAACAGATTGCTGACGATCTGGCGAACCCGGGTCGGATCGCCCAGCACCAGCGCCGGAAAGTGCGGATCGATCAGACAGCTCAATTCGACACTGGGGGCGGCGTTCTGCGACAACAGGTTGGCGGTGTCTTCGATCAGGGCGCCGAGGTCGAACGGAATATGTTCAAGCTCCAGTTGCCCGGCGTCGAACTTCGACAGGTCGAGAATATCGTTGAGCAGTTCTACCAGCACCTTGCCGGAGTCGTGCGCGATCGACAGCTGTTGCTGCTGTTCGGCGTTCAGCGGGCCGTCGAGCGACAGTGCAATCATGCCCAGCAGGCCATTGAGCGGTGTGCGGATCTCGTGGCTCATGTTGGCGAGGAATGCCGAGCGCGCTTCGGCCATTTCCAGCGCGGTGCCGCGGGCGATTTCCAGTTCCTCGTTGGATTGACTGAGCCGGGCGTTGATCGCCTTGAGTTCGGCGGTGCGCGCCGAGACGATGTTTTCCAATTGAGCGAGGTAGTCGGTCAAGCGGTTTTCGGCATTGCGCCGTTGCTGGATCTCGGTCGCGATATTCTCGAACTGCTGGTTGGCGACTTTGACCAGGACACCGATTTCATCATTGCTGTGCCCGGCCGGGCATTCCAGGATGGTCGGCTCCGCGGCGCGCGGATCGCGACCGCTGAGTTCCCGAATCACCCGTACCAGCGGTTTGGTCAGCATCACGTAAAACAGCGCCAGCAGAATCCCGGTCAGGAGCAGGCTGCGGGCGAAACCGTTGAGCAGAGTGACTTCGGCGCGCCGCAGGAACCGACTGCCAAAGGCATAGGTGTCGACTTCCAGGCTCAAGACACCGAGGGCTTCGTTGGGCAAGTGGTCGAGGTACAAGCGGTCTTCGAACTGGCGTTTGGCGCCGAACAGAAAGTCGCTGATCATCCGGTAGCCGCTCTGCAGCTCCGGTCGTTTGACGTTGGCCAGTACCGTGCCGTTGTTGTCGGTCAGCTGTGCAGAAATGATCGCGGGCGAGCGCAGCAGGCCCAGGGTGAGTTCCTGGGCGAGTTCGGCGTCAATGTTATAGGCAATGCGTGACGCCGGATTGTGGCTGATTTCCAGCAACGAGAGGATTTCCCGGTTGATGGACGCGTCTTCGCTGGCATAATCGATACCGATTTGCAGCAGGCTGAGCAGCGTGCCCAGAATGAACCCGACCAGCACGGTAAGCCTGGCTTGCTTGTACGACAGCCGGTGGGTGAATTTGATATCCATGGGGTGTTGAACCACTTCCGTTTCCCTTCGCTGCTCAAGCATAGTCGATCATGTATGGATACCGAGGTTCCCGAATCGCCTTGTAACAAGGCTCGAGGCGGGGATTGGGGTCTGTGTGTCGGCGCTGGATCGTCATCATCACTGTGAACCTGCCCGAGGAAAAGACGTGGATTCCCGATTGAATGCTTTTCTTGAACGCGCCGAGTCGGTTCTGGCGCGAATCGAACCCCTGTTGCCGGCCCCGCGTCCCGTCATTGACTGGCACACGTGCCTGGCGGCGCGCTGGCAGCGTGACGGGCGCAGCGGTTACTTGCTGCCGCTTGAAGTCAGCCTCGACATGCGTCTGTCGGACCTGATCGGCGTCGATCGCCAACTGGAGCAATTGGGCCGCAATACTCAACAGTTCCTTGACGGCATGCCGGCCAACCACGCCTTGCTGTGGGGCTCGCGCGGCACCGGCAAGTCCTCGCTGGTACGCGCGCTGCTCGCTGAACACGCCGGGGCCGGCCTGCGCCTGATCGAGATCGAGCGCGATCATCTCGCCGATTTGCCGCGCGTGGTCGAGCAGATCGCCAAGCTGCCGCAGCGTTTCGTGCTGTTTTGCGATGACTTGTCGTTCGAGTCCGGCGAAGGCGACTACCGCGTCCTCAAAAGCGTGCTCGACGGCTCGCTGGAGCAGGCGCCGGACAACGTCTTGCTGTACGCAACGTCCAACCGCCGGCACCTGGTGCCCGAGAAAGAAAGCGATAACGAAAACTGGAAACGCGTCGACGGTGAACTGCACCCCAGCGAAGCGGTGGAAGACAAGATCGCGCTGTCGGACCGCTTCGGCCTGTGGCTGTCGTTCTACCCGTTTACCCAAGAGCATTTTCTCAACGTCGTCGAACACTGGATCGGCCAGTTGGCCGCCAGGGCCGGCTTGAGCTGGCAGCGCGACGAAGCGCTGGACATCCTTGCGGTGCGCTGGGCAACCAGCCGCGGTAATCGTAACGGACGTTGCGCGTACCAATTCGCCCGATACTGGGTGGGACTGAAATTGTTGGAGCACAAGGCATGATTGATTTGCAACAGAGCGGCCAGGGCCTCGAAGGCTACGGTATGTTGGCCGCACAACTGGAATCGCTGCTGGCGGACGAGCGCGATTTTATCGCCAATGCCGCGCAGTTTTCGGCGTTCCTGTTCAACCAGCTCGACGATCTGAACTGGGCCGGTTTTTATCTCAATCGCGATGACGAGCTGGTGCTCGGTCCGTTCCAGGGTCAGATTGCCTGTGTGCGGATTCCGTTCGGCCGTGGTGTGTGTGGCGCGGCAGCGGCCAGTCGGCAGACCCAACGCGTTGAGGACGTGCATGCCTTCCCCGGTCATATTGCCTGCGACAGTGCCTCGAACAGCGAACTGGTGGTGCCGTTGGTCAAGGACGGCCGCTTGATCGGCGTTCTCGATCTGGACAGCCCGAAGCTCGCCCGTTTCGGTGTCGACGACCAGGCCGGAATCGAGCAGCTCGCAGCGATCTTCCTGCGTCTGACCGACTGCTGATCACGCCGTGAGGCCAGCCTTGTGCAACAGGCTGGCCGGATCCACGGCATCGATTTGCTGCGGATCGAGAAAACGCGTGGCGTAGGCCATGTACACCCCCTCGTTGATGAACAGGCCAAACAAGTCGGCGTCGATATGGGCCTCGCGGCACATGGTGGCCATGATGCCCAGGGCCTCGCTCAAAGACTTGGCTTTCTTGTAGGGCCGATCGGCGGCCGTCAGCGCCTCTAAAATGTCGGCAATCGCCATCATCCGGGCCGGCAGGCTCATGTCTTCGCGCTTCAAGCGTTTGGGGTAACCGGTGCCGTCCATTTTTTCGTGATGGCCGCCGGCGATTTCGGCAATGCTGTCCAGATGCCCGGGGAAGGGCAAGTGGCTGAGCATCATGATGGTCTGCACCATGTGGTGATTGATGATGTAGCGCTCCTCGCGGGTCAGCGTGCCGCGGGCGATGCTCAGGTTGTACAGTTCGCCACGATTGTATTTGTAGCGGGGCACATCGAGCTTGAAACCCCAGGGATTGTCTTCGGGGATCAGCTCACTTGGGTCGCGCTCGACCAGGTGCTCGGGTTTGTCCGCCAACAGCTTTTCCGTGACCGGAAGCACCGGCGCAGACGTACGCGCCTGACGCCGGTTTTCTTCCCATGACACACCGAGGCGGTCGTCCAGGGTGCGCGTCCAGGTACGCTGAGCCAGTTCGCCAAGGCGCTGCAAATCTGCTTCGGCCATGGCCTCGCTGCCCAGGTTACAGCGCGCGACAAAAGCAAAGTCGTCGTCCAGCGCCATCAGCGAGGCATCGCGCAGGCTTGCCAGTGTTGTCTCGTCACCGCCCATTGCCAGCGCTTGCCAATAGCTGATCCAGGCATCGCGCTTGAGCACTTCGAAACGCGTGCGGATCTCGTGGATGCGGTCGTTGATGGTTTCCAGTTTGGTGGCCTTGTCGACCACATATTCCGGGGTCGTGACCTTGCCGCAATCGTGCAGCCAGGCGGCGATGTGCAAGGCTTCCCATTCATCCTCGCTCGGCCGGTACGCGCTGAAGGCGGGATCGTGGCTGGCGGCCGCCGCCTGGGCAAGCATCAGGGTCAGCTCCGGCACGCGCTGACAGTGGCCGCCGGTGTAGGGGCTTTTTGCGTCGATGGCCCCGGCGAGCAATTGGATAAACGCGTCGAGCAATTGCTTCTGTCTGGCTTGCAGGCGTTGGCTTTCAATGCTCACGGCGGCAGCGCCGGAAACCGCCTGGAGGAAGGCGATGCGATCAGGCCGCAGCTTTTCCAGATCGGCCGCGCGGCCACTGTCTTCCACCAGCAACACCAGCAGGCCAATGGTTTCGTCGTGTCGGTTGTGCAGACGGATGCCGATCAGATGGACTCTCGGGGCTGCCATGGCCAGCAGGATTTTCTGCAGATCACCGGCCTGATCGAAACCCAGGTGGCTGACGACGTTATTGGCGCTGACCAACTGTTCGAACCATGCCGGGCCGTTGTTCTTGTGCAAGTCGTGACCCTCGACTTCGAACGCCTCCAGCGCTTGCGGCGTCCCCTCGATCACCAGCCCGTAAGGCTCCATGCGATTGCCATCATTTTCGCGCAGGTAGATCAGGCCTGCCTGCGCCTGAGCGATCTGCACGGTTTCGAAGAGGACCCGTTGCAGCAAAGGGGCGAACCGGGTCTCGGCGCACAAGCTGTCGGTGATGCGAAAGAAACTTCCCAGGGTGTCTTTCATCCGCGCCATCGACAGGCTCAACTGGTCGACTTCAAGCACTGGCGAACGCCGGGCCAGCGGGAAATTGAAGTCGAAACTGCGAATGGCGTCGGCTTCCTTGACCAAGGCGTGCAACGGCTTGACCAGAATCCGCGAGATCACCCAACCCAGTGGCAGGCATAACAGCAAGGTGGCGAGGGTGATCAGCGCGCCCTGCCAGCGCATCCGGTAGGCATCGATCAGCAACTCGTCTTCCGGCACCAGCAGCGCCAACTGCAAGCCTTTCGGTCCGCCCTCCTGAATATGGCTGCGGGCGACAATCCAATGCCGGCCATCGGCATGCAGGCGCATGCCATGGGGCTTGCCGGTCAGCAATGCGTGCAGCGCCGGGCTCAGATCGGTCACCCGGGCCAGGCGCGCGGTGCGGTCGTCAACGATCAAGCGGCTGCTGTCGGGGTAGGCCACGGCATTGCCGTCGGCATCGAACAAGGCGACTTCGGTCGATGGGGTGACGCGATGTTTATCCAGCGTTGCCGACAGCGCGGCCAGTGTCAGGTCGGCGCCGATGACGGCGTTTTCGCCGCTGCGCCGGCCCAGGGTGGTTCCCACCGTATGGGTGGAGAAAAACACATAGGGCTCGGTGGTGATCTGCCCGGTCTGCTGGCGGGCGTCGGTGAACCAGGCTCGCTCGCGCGGGTCGTAGCGGTCTTGCGGATTGTCCCGGCGACTGATCGGCGTCAACGCCTGATCGAAGAACAACGATTGCGAATGCACTTCGCCCTGCGGGCCATGCTCGATGCTCCAGACCTGGTAAGTCGCCGCTTCCGGGGCCTTGAGCAAGGATTTCAGGGCGGCGCTGCGCAGCGGGCGGACCATGAAGAAGTCGCCGTTGGCATAACCCAGATACAAAGAGGCCAGATCCGGATTGTCGGTGAGTGATTGGCTGAACGGCCTGAGCAGTGGCAGGCGTTGGTCGAGGCGCTCGGCCTGAGTCGCCGGGTTCTCGGCGAGCAGGCTCAACAGGTGGCGTATCGGTTGATACGTTGCCTGTAGATCGAGGCGTACATCCTGCTCGATACGGGTGAACAGTTTTTCGCTGCTCGACAGGATGATCTTCGTGGTCTGGTGGTAATTGAACAGCCCCAGCACCACGCCCGTCAGCAACAGCAAAAACGTGAACATGACGCTGATGTGCACGTGCAGCGGTAACCGGCGTTGCTCCGGGCGCAGTGGGCTGGGCATTTCAGGCACTCCATGACGTTTAACTCACTGCTCAGCGTTCAAGCATAGTTAAGGCCGGCACATTGTGCTTTGGTCAAACAACGCCAATTGCGCCCGCAGCGCCTGTTCCAGCTGCAGCATCGCCTGATTGCTTGCCTCGCATTGACGGGCGATCTCGTCAGTCGCCAACCCTTGCATGCAGGCGTGTTCAAGCGCATCGCAACATTCGATCAGGCGTGTGGCCTGGGCAATGCGCGCCGCCCCCTTGATCTTGTGGGCGACCACGGCAAGCGCGTCGCGATCATGCTGCGGTGACAGTGCGAGCAGCTCTTCGCGGTCGAGACGACTGCTTTTGAGCAACTCCACCAGCATTCGTCGCGTCTGCGCAGGATTGCCGCCGGTGAGCATGCGCAGATTCTCCAGGCTGAATACGGGTGCCGGTGCGGTTGGCGTAATGCCGTCGACCCACTGGCTGAGCAGGCTCAGGCTCAGTGGCTTGAACAGGCAGTCGTTCATGCCGGCCTGCTTGCAGCGTTGTATTTCCTCGGGTTGGGCGTTCGCGGTGAAACCCAGCACGGTGCAGGGCGGACTGCGTGTCTGCAGCTCTTGTTGACGAATTGCGCGGGTCAGCTCGTAGCCGTTCATCAAAGGCATGTTGCAGTCGACAATCACCAGATCGAACTGGCCGGTTTTCCACAGTTCGAGGCCGCTGCAGCCGTCTTCGGCAATGCTGAAACGGTGGCCGAGGAATTCCAGCTGCTGGCACATCAACAAGCGGTTTGCCGGATGGTCGTCCACCACCAGTACGTTCAGGGGCGTCGTCGCGGGCGTGATCGCCGACTCGGTTCGGGGTGCAATGATCTGCGCCGGCGCGGTGTCCAGTGGCAGGGACACGCAGACTTGCGTGCCGATGCCGGGCTGGCTGCTCAGTTGCAACTGTCCACCCATCATTTCGCAGAGGTTGCGACTGATGACCAGCCCCAGCCCGGCACCGCTCTTGGCCTGACGATTGCCGTTTTCTGCCTGGGCGAAAGGCTCGAACAAACGTTGCTGGTCTTCGGCACTGATGCCGATGCCGCTGTCCTGGACGCTAAGTTGCATCAGGGCGCGGCCGGGGGTGTTCGAACTCATCAGGTCCAGGGTGATCCTGATGTGTCCGTGATCGGTAAATTTGATGGCATTGCTGACAAGATTGGACAGCACTTGCTTGAAGCGCAGTGGGTCAATCTGCACATCCACGGCAACGTCCGGCGGGTTGAAGACGACTTGCAAGGCAAGATTTTTCTGTCGGGCGAGCCCGTCGAAGATTCTTGCAACGGATTTCACCGTATCGCCCAGATTCACCCATTCAGGGCAAAGGCTCAGGCGACCGGACTCGATGCGAGCAATGTCGAGAATGTCGCCGATCAAGCCCAGCAGATCCTTGGCCGACTGATAGGCCGTGTCGATCGAGGCACGATCCGGATGGTGTGGGTCCATGCGCCGCAGCGTCAGTTCGAGCATGCCGATCACGGCATTCATCGGTGTGCGGATTTCATGACTCATGGTTGCCAGGAATGTGCTTTTCGCCCGATTGGCCTCATCGGCCTGCTCCTTGGCTGCGCGCAGGTCCTCGCACAGCTGGCGGCGTTCGCTGATGTCGATCCAGCCACCGATAATGCCTTTGACCTCGCCGCTGGAGTCGCGGTAGGGCAGTATCCAGTGATAGATCGTCAGCCGCCGGTTGCCGATATGCAGCGGGCGGTCGAGCAGCAGCGGGGTGCCCTCGGTGACAACTCGTTGATAATCGGCATGGAAGGCCTGGGCTTCGAACGCGTTGCTCAGGCTGCCCTGAACGACGGTTTTGCCGATGACGTCTTCGCGTCTGGCGTTGAATGCTTCGAGGTAGCTGTCGTTACAGCTCTGTAATAGTCCTTCGCGATCACGTACGTAGATTGGATGCGGCGTACCGTTGAGCAGAGAACGCATGAATTCCAGTTGGTCGTTGAGGGCGCGCTCGGCTGCCTGGCGCTGTTTGATCTGATGTCGCATATAAGCGTTCCACACCAGTAACAGCAGCAGTATCAGGCACGCGGCGGCGATGACTTGGTAAAAGAGGCGTTGGTAGTTTTGCCAGATGTTCTGCGAGGCAGTGGAATAGCCGCGCCAGCGCCCGTTGATCACCCCCAGCTCTTCCGGGGCAATGCTCAGCAGCGCCTTGTTGATGATCGACGCCAGCTCCGTGCTGTCCCGTGCCGTCACCAGCGAAAACGCTGCCTGACCGGTGCCGATGGTGGTGGTGATCTGCAACGCCCGGTCGAAGATCCGTGAAGAAATGAAGTAGTTGGCAATCACCAGTGAACTCACGGCGCCGTCGACATGATTTTCCGCCAGTAACGAGACTGCGCTGAACGTATCGGGCGTTTCGATCAGGCGAATGCCGGGGTACTCGCTGCGCAGGTATTGGACCATCGGATTGCCCTGGGCGATTGCCACCTGTCTGCCTTTGAGCTGATTCAGATTGCTCGGGCCGTCGGCGCTCTTTCGGGTCAACAGAACATAGGAGTTTTCCAGATACGGGCGGCTGAAGTTGAGGGTCTTCTCGCGTTCGGGGGTGGGCAGCAGCGCCGCAATCAGGTCGACTTGGTGGTTATCGATCTGTTTGATCATTTCGGCGTCGTTACGGCTGCGGCGGATGTCGAAGCGCAGGCCGGTGCGCAGCCGGATCAGTTCGAGCAGGTCGGCGCTGATGCCGCGAAAATTCCCATCGCTGTCGAAGAACGTCAGCGGCGCGAATGCCTCGTTCACCACCACACTGACCACCGGATGCTGCTTGAGCCAGTGTTCTTCGCGTTGGGTCAGCTGCAGTTTCTTGTCGGTAAGCAGCAGGTCACTGCCGGCGTTCCAGCGTTTGGCAATGTTGTCGCGTTCGGCGCTCGGCACGGCGTTGAGTACGGTATCGATAATGCTCAACAGCTGCGGGTTGTCGCGCCGCACGGCAAAACTGAAGCCCTGCGCCTCCTGCTTGCCGAAGTTGGCCATGCGAACGTTGTTGAGGTAGCCCTTGTTGATCATGTAATGGGTGGACAGGGTGTCGCCGAGAAAGACATCGGCCTGGTCGAATGCCACGGCATTAAGGGCATTCTGATAAGAGGGGTAGCAGGTAATGAGCGCTTTGGGGTACAGCGCCTTGACTTCGGGCAGCGGCAGATAGTGATAGACCATGCTCAGGCGCAACCCCGCCAGGCCTTCGCTGAGCGGGCGGGTTTCGTCTTCGCGTGTCACGAGAACGGGTTGGTCAATGGCATAGGGGACCGAGAGCGCAAGATTGGCGTTACCCGCTTCGTAGCCGTTCGCGGTGCCGAGCAGATCGACCTGACCATCGAGCAGCGCGCGAATCGCGGCCTCGCGGGAAGGGAAGCGTTTGACCCGCACCGGCAGTCCGGTGGCCTGACTGACAAGCCCTGCGTAGTCGGCCGTCAACCCCTCGTAATCCTTGCCGCTGGCGGTCATGTCAAAGGGCGGGTAATCGGGCGCGGAGGTGCCCAGTATCAGTTCGCCGCGCGCTTGCAGCCAGTGCCGCTGGGACTGTTCGAACGTGACGGGCAACGTCTCGACTACCGATCGGCTGAGCAAGGCGTAGTCCGGCGAAGCGGCGGGCGTGGCGGACACGCCGGCATTCAGGCACAAACCTGTACACAACGCGATAAGGAAGTCCTTCAAACGGCTGAACATGCGGGATCTCACACGAGTGCGTTTCGTTTGGCCATCTCGATAAGTTCTACCAGGGATTTGGCTTTGAGTTTTTGCATCAGGCGCTTTTTATAGGTGCTGACGGTTTTATTACTGAGAAACATGCCTTTGGCTATTTCCTTGTTGGTTCGGCCTTGGGCGAATAATTGCAATACCATCAGTTCGCGGTCATTTACCGACTTGAAAAGTTCCAGTTCGGCATAACGGGTGTCATCACTGCGTACCGGATTCAATGCCTGGCTCGGGAAATAGTTATAACCGGAAAGTACCGCTTTAATAGCGCTGACCAATTCACTCAAGTCTTCCTGTTTACAGACATAACCCGACGCCCCGGACTGCATGCAGCGGATGCCGAACAGTGTCGGACACTGTGCCGTCAGAATCAGGATCTTCAGCGCAGAGCCCATGGCGTTGAAGCGGGCCAGCACTTCCAGGCCGTCCAGCTTGGGGATGCTGACATCGAGAATGACCAGATCAGGCATGCATTCGCGGACCATTTGCATGGCATCGACACCGTTGTCGGTTTCGCCAACGACCTTATAACCTTCATGCTCCAGCAACATTCGAACGGCGAGACGGATGACCGGATGATCGTCGACGATAAAAACGGAGTTCATAATCAAATCCCATGCAAGCACGAATAAAGCGCGCACCTTAGCTCAGTTGAATGAGCGCTCGCATGGACTCACAGTGTCTCGGGTGCGTTATCGGATAAATCCTACATTCAATAAGGAAAGGGACTACATGTAAATTAGCGTAAGGAAGTGCGGGCTTGGCAAGGGCTTATAGTTGGCCTTTTTAATTTTGCAAGTGTTGATTGTCAGTGGCTTTATACAGGTGTTTAAAAGTTATTATCCCAATAGCGAGTTCCGGTTCTATTCAGTGACCTCTCAGCGTGAACTGCACTGGCAGTCACTGAGGTCTGAAAAGCGTTTATGTCTCGTGCAGACGTACGCCTTCAGCCGGCCGACGAATCGGCCTGCTGAAGGCGCGGTTTCAATGACTGGAGCGCCCGGTCATTTCCAGCGCCATGTCGCTGGCGTAGCTGTCGGTCATGCCGGCAATAAAATCGATCATGCGCAGAAACGAAGTGTGTAACGAACCCTGTGGATGCGGAGCGTTGTTGCCCAGCAGATCGAGGATGCGTCGGCTTTTGAATGACGGCGTGCGCCCGTTGTGTTGCTCCAGCGCAGCGCCGCAGAACGAGTTGAGCAGGATTTCCAGTGTCGTGTAGGCACCGATTTCATGCAGTGTCTTGCGTTTGTCCTGGAAGATTTTCTTGCGGGCGATGTCCTTGGCATTCAGCACGCAGCGTTTCGCCGGGCCGTGCATGTGCTCCACCAGATCGCCGTCCAGGGTGCCGGCAAGCAGCGCCTCTTGCTGTTCGACAAACGCCCGTGCCGCCGCGTTGGTCAAGTGCTCGATGGCCTTGCCCCGCAGGATCGCCAGTTTGCGCCGCCGCGAATCCTGCGGACCGAGCTGGCGGTAAGTCTCCGGCAGATCGTCGCCGACCAGACCGAGCAACAGCGACTCGACTTCGGCATACTCCAGCAAGTCCATTTCCAGGCCGTCCTCGAGGTCGATCAGCGCATAACAGATATCGTCGGCGGCCTCCATCAGGTACACCAGCGGATGCCGCGCCCAGCGCTGTTCCTCCAGTTGCGGCAGGCCAAGTTTGCTGGCGATCTGTTCGAGCAAGGGCAGTTCGCTCTGGTAGCAGCCGAACTTGTGTTTTTTGTAACCCAGAGAGTCAGCGTGACGTGCCGTCCACGGGTATTTCAGATAAGTCCCCAGAGTGGCGTAGGTCAGGCGGGTGCCGCCGTCGAAATGGTGATATTCCAGTTGCGTCAGGACACGGAAACCCTGGGCATTGCCTTCGAAATTGAGGAAATCGCTGCGTTCGGCTTCGCTCATGTCGTCGAGCCAGCCGCGTCCCGCTGCCTGCTGGAACCAATGGCGAATCGCGTCTTCCCCGGAATGACCGAACGGCGGATTGCCGATGTCGTGGGCCAGGCAGGCGGACTGCACCACCATGCCCAGATCGGCCGGGTCGCACCATGGCGGCAGGGCGCTGCGCAAGGTTTCGCCGACGCGCATGCCCAGCGAGCGGCCTACGCAGCTGACTTCCAGCGAGTGGGTCAAACGCGTGTGAATGTGATCGTTGCTCGTCACCGGGTGCACTTGGGTCTTGCGGCCCAAGCGGCGGAAGGCACCGGAAAAGATGATGCGGTCATGGTCTTTGTGGAAAGGGCTGCGGCCGAGTTCTTGCGGGCTGTGCAGCGGCTTGCCGAGGCGTTCGCGGTTGAGCAGGGTTGGCCAATCCAAGGCTGATTCTCTCCGTCTGGTGACTGATCCCCTAGCTTCCCGGTTCACGCTGGCGCCTGCAAGCGCAACTACAGTCCGGCGGCATCAATGTCGATCAACAGCAACCGTTCGCCGTTATCGAAAAACTGCCCGGCTGTCAGGCAATACTGATTGCTGGTGGCGTCGCGGTACGTCGTCGACAGGGTCAGGCGGCGCTCTTCCCAGCCTTCGGCGAGCAGTTGATAGAAGTACGGTCGCCACGACCAGTTGTGCCCCAGGTAACGGTTGTCGGCGACCCAGCCGTTGTGGCGCCATTCGAGGTTGGGCGTCAGTTGGGTGCCGTGGCGGTCGCATTGATAAAAACGCAGCAGCCAGGGAAAAGCTTCCAGTTGCGGTAACGCACTGAGTGATGCGTGTGCCCCGGCCCAAGCCTGCAAAATGCTCATGAGTTGGCCGAGTTGCTGGCGCATTTGCATCAGGCGCCCGCGTTCGGCCAGCTTTTGTTGCACGTAGCGTTGTCGCAGTCTGGCGAAGTGTTGCACGAAGGCATCGGTGGCGAAGAACGCTTGCTGCGCGCGGGCGAACAGAAACCCCTGCACGTAACGTGAGCCGCACTCGAGGGCGAAATTCAATTGGGCTTCGGTCTCGACGCCTTCGGCGATGATCCAGCAACCGGTTTTCTCGGCCATTTGCGCCAGTGCCTTGACCACGTCACTGCTGGGCCCGCCAAGTGCCGCGGCCTGGAACAGGCGCATGTCGAGTTTGAGGATGTCCGGTTGCAGGGCCAGGACACGGTCGAGCTGCGAATAGCCGGCGCCAAAATCGTCAATGGCGATGCGCGCACCAGCCTCTCGATAACGTCCCACGACGTCGGCCAGGCGTTGGCTGTTGCCACCCAGCTCGGTAATTTCGAACACGATGCGTTGCGGGTCGACACCGTGTTGCGCCAGTTGCTTGAGGCTGGGCAGCGCCTGATCCGGGCGCAGGCGACTGATCCAGCGCGGTGACATGTTCAGGCTGAGGAACCAGTCGGCGGGGGCCTCATGCAGGCGGCTCAAGGCGTTGTCGCGGATCTGTCGGTCGAGCCGGCGCAGAGCCACGGCCGGCGCGCGCGGGTCGGCGAACAGCGGACCGACCGAATTCAGTTGCCCGTCGGCCTGACGCAGGCGACCCAATGCCTCGACGCCTGCGATGCGTCCGGTGGCGGTATCAATGAAAGGCTGAAAGCAGGCGAGCGGTTGCCCGTCGATCACGGGGCCTCCTTAGTCGTTGTTGTTCTGATTGAACCCGCCGACCGGATAGGCGCACGGGATTGAACCTCCCGCTAAAGAGGTTCATCCCGCCGATAGTGCAAGAATGTAGCCAGATGTATCGCGTCAGCGTTTACGCGTGGTTTGCAGGACCAGTTTGATCAGCGGACCCAGCGT
Source organism: Pseudomonas sp. SWRI99 (assembly GCF_014270125.1). Taxonomy (NCBI): domain Bacteria; kingdom Pseudomonadati; phylum Pseudomonadota; class Gammaproteobacteria; order Pseudomonadales; family Pseudomonadaceae; genus Pseudomonas; species Pseudomonas sp. SWRI99. The sequence goes on from NZ_JABWQR010000006.1 coordinate 162,567, forward strand.
GGTGCCCAATCGAACCAGCCGGCCCAGACCGCCGGTGCCGCCGCTTTTCGCGCCTTTGCCGGTCAGAAAACCCAGTAGCGTCACGGCTGCCACGCCCCATAACGGCGCGTGTTTGATGCCGAAGCCATCCTGCAGGTTTTGCGTCATGCCGCGCACACGTTGCAGTGGCTGCAGCACTTGCCCGGCTTCGTGGCGAATTTCCTGGCGATGCATTTCCATGCGCAGGCGGATCAGCGCCTTGCGCATTTCTCGCCGCGAGCTGTTGTGCGGAAGTTCAGGCAGGCTCATGGCAGCAGACGCTCCCGGTCGTTGGCCAGCTCTTCGAGCGTGCCGTGGAAGGGCGAGGATTCATCGAAGATCGCCGCCTTGAGGCGCAATCCGCAGAAAATCGAAGCCAGCGTATAGAAGACACACAGGCCAATGATCGCCGCCAGGCGGTATGTATCCCAGAAGATGATCATCACCAGTGTCGACAGGCCCACCAACAGCAGCAGGGCGAAGACCAGCGCCAGACCGGCAAACAGCAGCAGGCTGACGGTGCGTGATTTCTGCTCCTGCAATTCGATGCCGAACAATTCGACATGACTGTGCAGCAGACCCAGAACAGCGGCGCCCAGGCGCCGCGTGGAGGAGGCGGTGCCCGCAGTCGGGCCGGATTCACCGATCGACATGATCAGCGCCGCGTGGCCAGCAGGCCAATCAGAAAGCCGACGCCGGCAGCGATGCCGACCGACTGCCATGGGTTGGCCGAGACGTAATCCTCGGTGGCGGTCACGGCGGCCTGGCCGCGCTCGCGCAGGGTATCCTCGGTGAGCTTGAGGGTTTCACGGGCGCGCAGCAGGCTTTCGTGGATCTGCCCACGCAGCTCATCAGCCTGATCGCCGGCCAGGGTGGCGGTGTGCTCGAGCAACCGTTCGGTGTCGGCGACCAGGGTCTGGAAGTCGTTCATGAGGATTTCTTGAGCAGTCTTTGCCTTGATGCTGGCCATGGGTGGATCTCCGTAAGTGGCGTCTGAAGCGTTCGAGTATGAGCCTTGCGCGAAGGTTCAGTACAAATGACTGGTACAACTTTTGCTGTGTGCTGGTGCATCGCCTGGCATTCGTGCGCTGTTGCCGGGCGTGCCGGTGCAAAACCTTAACTCAAATGATCCCGGTTCGTGTCAGCCCATCGATCTTGTGCGCCAAAGCGGTTCGTCGATCCTTGATCGTGGTGACTGCTTTGGCGCAACTTGGTGCATGAAATGGGCGAGCGAACCGCTTTGGTGCCTTTTTAGCCTTCAGGTCTGCCTCCCTATGGAAACTCTGCAAAGCGCTGTGGACACGCTGGTTCACAGCTCCAATACGTTGTTCATTCTGATCGGTGCGGTGATGGTGCTGGCAATGCATGCCGGTTTCGCCTTTCTGGAAGTCGGCACCGTCCGGCAGAAGAACCAGGTCAACGCCTTGTCGAAAATTCTCAGCGATTTCGCCGTCTCCACGCTCGCCTATTTCTTTATAGGCTATTGGATCTCTTACGGCGTGACGTTCATGCAGCCGGCGGCTGTGCTGAGTGCCGATCATGGTTACCCGCTGGTGAAATTTTTCTTTCTGCTGACTTTTGCCGCAGCGATTCCGGCGATCATTTCCGGTGGGATCGCCGAACGCGCGCGCTTTGTTCCACAGCTGTGTGCCACGGCATTGATCGTTGCGTTTATCTACCCGTTTTTCGAAGGCATCGTCTGGAACGGCAACTACGGTGTGCAAGCGTGGCTGACGGTGCAGTTCGGGGCAGCGTTTCATGACTTCGCAGGCTCGGTGGTGGTGCATGCCATGGGCGGCTGGCTGGCGCTGGCCGCGGTGCTGCTGCTTGGCCCGCGCAATGGCCGCTATCGCGACGGACGACTGGTTGCGTTTGCACCTTCGAGCATTCCTTTCCTGGCACTGGGCTCGTGGATCCTGATTGTCGGCTGGTTCGGCTTCAACGTGATGAGCGCACAGACGCTGCAGGGCGTCAGTGGCCTGGTGGCGGTCAACTCGCTGATGGCAATGGTCGGCGGCACGGTGGCGGCTTTGATCGTCGGGCGCAATGACCCGGGGTTTTTGCACAACGGCCCATTGGCCGGACTGGTGGCGATTTGCGCAGGGTCCGATCTGATGCACCCGGTCGGCGCGCTGGTCACCGGCGCGACAGCGGGCGCGCTGTTTGTCTGGTGCTTTACCGCCGCGCAGGTCAAATGGCGTATCGACGACGTGCTGGGGGTGTGGCCGCTGCACGGCGTGTGCGGTGTGTGGGGCGCCATTGCCTGCGGTATTTTCGGCCAGACCGCGCTGGGTGGCCTGGGCGGCGTCAGCCTGATCAGCCAGTTGCTCGGCACCGCACTGGGCGTTGCGGTGGCGCTGCTCGGCGGTTTCGTGGTTTACGGCGTGATCAAGGCGCTGCATGGGCTGCGCCTGACTCAGGAACAAGAGTATTACGGCGCCGACCTGTCGCTGCACAAGATCGGCGCCGTGAGTCAGGACTAACGCTCTTCATCATCGGCACCGGGATAAAAACCGTGCAGCAGGCGATAGCGGTCGACGCGCACCTGATCGACCTTCGCCTGCACCTGATGCGCCGGCAGACCGAGCATGATCAGCGCGTGAGAGGCGAGCATCAGACTCGATTCCAACAGCTCCGGCACCACTTCGCTGGCGCCGGCCGCTTTCAGTTCGGCCCATTGGCTGTCGTCGCGCGTGCGAACCAGAATCGGCACGTGTGCGTTAAGTCGCCGCGCCTCCTTGAGAATGCCCAGGGCCACGTCACTTTGATCCACCGCAATCACCAATAACCTGGCGCGCAGCAGGCCAACGGCGGTCAACAAGTCACCGCGCGACGAGTCGCCGTAATGCACGGCGCTTTCTGCGCACGCGGCCTCCCGGACACGCACAGGGTCGTTATCCAGCGCGATATAGGGTTGGCTGGCGTTGCGCAGGAAGCGTCCGATCGACTGGCCGACGCGACCGTATCCGCATATCACCACGTGCTTGTCGAGGTCGGCGTTGAGCGCGCTGATCTGTTCGATCTGAGCCTTCTGATTAGGCTTGCGGTGCAGCGCTGCCGCGATGCGTGGCGCCGCGCGCAGCAGAACAGGCGTGAGCAGCATCGAGCAGAATGTTGCCGCCAGCAGCAGGACGCCCAGCTCGGCAGGCATCAGCTGGTTTTGCTGCATCTGCGCCATCAGGGCAAAACAGAACTCGCCGCCCTGGGCCAACGCCAGACCGCTGCGCCACGCCGTTTCACTGTCACTGCCGCGCCATTTCACCAGCAGCGCGACCACGACGCCCTTGATCAGCATCAGGCCGAGGGTGAGGCCGACGATCAACAGACCGTGACTGGCAAACAGTTGCAGGTCGATCAGCATGCCGATGCTGACGAAAAACACCCCGAGCAGGATGTCGCGAAAGGGCCGGATATCGGCTTCGATCTGGTGTCGATAGTGACTCTCACCGAGCAGCATGCCGGCGAGAAACGCGCCAAGCGCCGGCGACAGACCCAGCAAGTGGGTCAGCCACGCGGTGAGCAGCACAATCACCAGCGCCAGCAGGACAAACAACTCCGCCGAACGCGAGGCCGCTACCTCATGGAACAAACGCGGCAGCAGCCAGCGACTGGCCAGAAGCAGGCCGACAAACAGCACCACGGTCTTTGCCAGGGTCAGCGGCAATGCCCAGTACCAGGCCTGCTCGCTGCTGCCGGCGAAGACGGGCACCAGGGTCAGCAGTAAAACTGCGACAACATCCTGGAACAATAGAACGCCAATCGCGTTCTGGCCGTGGCTACTGAACACTTCGCCGAGGCTGCCCAGTTCCTTGGTGACGATCGCGGTGGAGGACAGCGAAAGCCCCGCGCCGAGCAATAGCGCCGGCGTCATTGGCATGCCCAGCAGCATCAGCAACAGACCGAGGACGGCGGTGCTGATCAGCACCTGCTGGCTGCCGAGGCGGAACACCACCTGACGCAACGCAATCATCTTCGACAGCGAAAATTCGAGGCCCAGGGAAAACAGCAGGAACACCACGCCCAGTTCGGCGACGTCGGGCAGGTGTTCACTTTCATTGACCCAGTCGAATGCGCTCGGCCCGACCAGCAGTCCCACGCACAGGTAACCCAGTACCGGCGGCAGGCGCAGGCGACGGAACAGGGCAATCACCACGAGGGACGAGGCGAGGATGATCAACAGGTTGGCAAACACGAGACGCTCCGATGTCAGGCTCTGGCCTCTCAAGCGTAGAGGCAAAAAGAGCGGGAGGATGACGGATTGGTGATTTGGGCGCACTGATGTGCGTCAGGGTTTTACCCAGGCCCCGCTCGGACCTTTGAGCGGTCACGGGTCGACGGCTTTTTCAAGGGGGCCTAGAATAGGCGCACTCATTTTGTGGTTGAGCACGCATGCCTCCTGAATGTCAGCTGTTCGGCACCCTGGGGTGTCACCTATGCGAAGTCGCTGAAGCTGAACTGATGCCTTTTGTCGAGCATGGTCTGCTGGTGGAACTGGTGGATATTTCCGACGACGAGTCATGGTACGAAGCGTATCGCCTGCGAATTCCTGTGCTGCGCCGTGTTGATACCGGGGCGGAGCTGGACTGGCCGTTCAGTGCCGATCAGGTCGTGGCCTTTCTTCGCTGATCCGCTGTTCGCGCCGCTCCGCTGGTCGCTGCTGCACAACCATGCCTTGGCACTTCCCGGTTCATTCGGTTACTGTATGTCCATACAGCAATCGAGTCAGAGGGATGAACCGTGGTCAATGTCGAACAGTTGAAGAGCAGCGTTAACCGGATGTCGGTCGACGTGGTGCGCGAGGCCGTCCTCGAATTGCGCCTGGACGGGCTGGTCACGGAAGGCAAGACGCCGTTCAACAAGCTGCATTTCAACACCTGTTTCGCCGAAATCGAGGCATTGTTCCAGCGCGCCGGCTATCACAAGCAACTGGATGTGGTCGGCTATCAGGGCTTGCTCTACGCCTTGTATGACCCGGGGCGCTGGGAGGCGGTGGATGTGTTGCGCTGGCTCAAGGAATTCACCGAGGCCGCAGCGCTCAAGACGATTCCGGCCTGAGGATTCTGCGCTAGGTTCGCATCCTGCAGTGCGGGATAATGCCGACCTGTCTTGAGGATTCGATTTGCGTATGCCCACCACTACCTTTTCTGCTGCTCAAAACCAGGCGAGTACGCTCTACCTGCCTCCCGGGTCATGGCTGACCGTACTCGATTGCCTGTGCGAGCATTTCAGCGCCATCGGCCGTGAGCAATGGCTGGACAGGATCGCCCGCGGGCGGGTGCTTGATGGTCAGGGGCAACCGATCTCGCTGGACCTGCCCTACAAGGAAGGCCTGCGTATTCACTATTTTCGTGAGGTGCCGGACGAGAAGCCGATTCCGGTAGTCGAGACAATTCTCTACGCCGATGAACATCTGGTGGTCGCGGACAAGCCGCATTTCCTGCCGGTCACGCCTGCGGGGGAGTATGTCGAGCAAACCTTGCTGCGTCGCTTGATCCGCCGTCTGGACAATCCGCATCTGGTGCCCTTGCACCGGATTGATCGGCACACGGCGGGGCTGGTGATCTTTTCGGCCGATCCGCAAACCCGCTCGGCCTATCAGTCGCTTTTTCCGACACGGCAGATCGACAAGTATTACGAGGCGATAGCCCCCGCGTTGCCCGATCTGAGCTTTCCCCTGGTGCACAAGAGTCGTCTGGTCGATGGCGAGCCGTTCTTTCGCATGCAGGAGGGGCCGGGTGTCGGCAATACCGAGACGGCGGTCGAGGTGCGGGAAAAAAATGGCGATCTCTGGCGTTATGGCCTGTTCCCGGTGACCGGCAAGAAGCACCAGTTGCGTGTCCACATGACCGCGCTGGGGGCGAGCATCTGCAACGATCCGTTTTATCCGGATGTACTGAAAGACGTCGAGGACGATTACGCCAATCCACTCAAGCTTCTCGCCCAGGGGTTGCGTTTTATCGATCCGGTGACCGGTGAACAGCGCGAGTTCCGGAGCCAGATCAGCCTGCACTGGTAGCGGCGCAAGTACTTTTCAGCGCCCATGAAAAAGCCCGCAAATCTGCGGGCTTTTCTGTATCCGGCGTGCCGCTGAGCTTACAGCTCTTTAACGGTGCGTACCTGATCCTTGTTGATGCGAGTTTCTTTGCCGTCCAGCTGCTGGAACTCGTAGAAGCCCGAATCATCATCGTATTTCGGGGTGTCGACGGCCTGGATTTCGCGACCGTCATTCAAGGTGATCACTGTAGGCGAGGAGCAACCGGCGAGGGTGGCCAGGCCCAGTGCGAGCATGAAAGTGGCGAGGGTCCGTTGAGTCATGGGTGTGTCTCCGAATGGGAAATCTTCTGGTTACTGAGCTTGAGACGTACACAAGGCGTGAGAGTTCCTTGAATGCTGTCAGTCTGACACAGTGTTGTGCGCATTTAACAGTTCAGGGGTGTTGAGGTTGGCAAGGCGCGGGTCATTGTCAGGGCATTGCAAGGCGTTCGCGCCGAGGTTGCGCATCACCCGGCCGGGGCTACGTTCGCCGCTTTTCCAGGCCTCTTCGAATGCCGGTAAAAGGCCGACCGGAATCACGCAGAGCAACGGTTGCCAATGCGCGCCCTCGCGCAACATTAAAGGTTTTTCAGGCTGCTCGCTGGCGGCCTCACGCATACGTTGCAGCAGGGCTTCGTCAATCAGCGGAACATCGCACGGCAGGACCAGCAAGTGTGAATGACGGGCGACTTTCAGACCTGCCAGAATCCCCGCCAGCGGTCCCGGAAAGTCTCCTTCGTCATCAGCCACCAGTTGATCGGCAAACGGCGCATAGCGCTGACGATTGCGGTTGCACGAGATGATCAAATCGTCAGTCAGCGTGCGGACCTTGCGTTGCTGATGCGCAATCAACGGTTCGCCCTGCCACGGCACCAGACCTTTATCCTGGCCGCCCATGCGTTGGCCGCGTCCGCCTGCCAGAAGCAGAATCGAGCAGGGCGGCAATGGCGTTGGCTGGGGCATGGCAGCTCTCCACAGGGAAGGCGAAAAAATCGAGCGCTGTGATATAACACCGGGCTGTTTCTTCTACAACTGGATGAGCCTATGAAAGCCAAGGCTGATGTACCTTTCGTGCCGCTTAATATAGCGGTGTTGACGGTCAGCGATACCCGCACCCTCGAAACCGATACCTCAGGCCAGGTGTTTGTCGACCGCTTGACAGCGGCGGGCCACAATTTGGCGGAGCGGGTCTTGCTCAAAGACGACCTGTATAAAATTCGCGCGCAAGTCGCCAACTGGATCGCCGATGATGTCGTGCAGGTGGTGCTGATCACCGGCGGCACCGGTTTTACCGGGCGTGACAGCACACCGGAAGCGGTCGCGTGCCTGCTCGATAAACAGGTAGACGGCTTTGGCGAGTTGTTCCGGCAAATCTCCGTGGCCGATATTGGCACCTCGACCGTACAGTCGCGGGCACTGGCCGGTCTGGCCAACGGCACGCTGGTTTGCTGCCTGCCAGGCTCGACCAACGCTGTACGCACCGGTTGGGACGGTATCCTCGGCGAGCAATTGGACGCGCGTCATCGCCCATGCAACTTCGTCACCCATCTGAAACAGGCGGCGCCTTGTGAATCCCGTGGGTAAGCCGGGCAAAACCGCCAGCTTGATGCCGGTCGAAGCGGCCCTGGCGCGTCTGTTGGAAATGGCCGATGCATCGCCGATTGCCGAGCGCGAGTACTTGCCGCTGGCTCAGGTCGAAGGGCGAGTGCTGGCTGAAGATCTGGTTTCCACACTGGATCTGCCACCTTGGCCAAACAGCGCCATGGATGGCTACGCCCTGAATGTGGCGGATTGGACGGGTGAACCCATGCCGGTCAGCCAGAAGGTGTTTGCCGGGCAAGCCCCGGAGCCGATAAAGCCTGGGACCTGTGCGCGAATCTTCACCGGCGCGTCGGTACCCGCGGGTGCCGACTGTGTCGAGATGCAGGAAAACACTGAGCTCCAGGCCGATGGGCGGGTGCTGTTCACTCAGCTCATGAAGGCCGGTCAGAACATCCGCCCGCAAGGTCAGGAAACGACCGTGGGCGAGTGCGTACTTGCCGCCGGCACCCGGCTGGGACCGATCGAGCAAGGCTTGTCAGCTTCGTTGGGCTGCGCAGGCCTGAGCGTGGTGCGTAAAGTGCGTGTGGCGGTATTGTCCACGGGCGATGAGCTGGTTGAGCCTGGGCAGGCACTCGGCCCGGGGCAGATTTACAACAGCAACCGCGTGGTGCTGTGCAGTTGGCTGCAGCGTCTGGGATGTGAAGTGATTGATGCGGGCATTCTTCCGGATGATCTGGCCGCGACCCGGCTTCGTCTGGGCGAATTGCAGGATGTCGATCTGATCCTGTCTACCGGTGGAGTCTCTGTCGGCGAAGCCGATTTCCTTGGCATAGCGCTGCGGGAAGAGGGTGAGCTGGCGCTGTGGAAACTGGCGATCAAACCCGGAAAACCGCTGACGTTCGGACATTTTCGCAATGTTCCGGTCATTGGTCTTCCTGGCAATCCGGCTTCGACGCTGGTGACCTTCGCGTTGCTGACACGCCCTTATTTGTTAAGGCGCCAAGGCGTACAGGACGTCGAGCCGCTGAAGTTCACGGTGCCGGCGGGTTTTGTCTGGCCTGTGGCCGGAAACCGTCGCGAGTACCTGCGGGGCCGGCTTGAGCAAGGTCGGGCGATGATTTACGAAAATCAGAGTTCTGGCGTGCTGCGTAGCGCCGCGTGGGCCGACGGACTGGTGGAAGTGCTGGAAGGACGCACGCTGACTGAAGGGGACGAGGTTGCTTTCATTCCGTTAAGCGAGCTTCTGGGCTGATCCCGTTGCAGCCAGTACACGCGTCGGCTGATAAAGCTGGCGCGTGTAAAAAACGTTGAGTCAATTGCTGATCAGTGACACCAACTGGTCGAATCGGCTATTGGCGACCCAACCCAGCAACCCCAGCACGATCGTCGTCGCACCCGCCGAGTAGGCCAGTCGATGCTTGATCGTTTTGACATCGTTGCGAACTTCGTCCATGTCCCGGCGGATATATTTGAGGTGGGTTTCCAGCTCGGTGACACGAGGTTCCATTTCGATTTCTCCAGGGGTCTTGGCGCTTTTATTGAAATCCGACTGATGACTTGCGCGACTTTCGGCGAGGGCGGCGACCGGACTCACTGGTATTCTGGCTTCATGACTTTGCATGGAAACATCCACCAGCTATTTCAAGTGAACGCTTGCTGCCTGGTCCATCTGGCGAACGGTCATCAGCCCTCGGGGCGTATCTGCTCATTACCGGCACATCCTTGTGTTGTTGGATTGAAAAACGATACCGCCGGCACACGTTGACCTAATGCTTGTGCCGGGTCAATTGAGCCGATTCCTCATGTTTCGTAAGAAAAAATACCACCGTGTAGGACGCTGCAGCCGGACAGGCGAATTTATTGAGACGCTGACGGCTTTTTTGCGCGTCGCGGTGGTCAAGATGATTCAACCGTATCAATTCTGGGAGTGACGTTTATGAGTGAGCGCCGGGCACTGTTGATTCTGCATGGCAAGCAGGCACTCAACGAGGCTGTTCGTGCAGCCGTACTGGACCGGCGCGAGCGGGGTTGGGAGCTGGCGGTTCGGCTGACCTGGGAGGCCGGGGATGCCAAGCGCCTGGTGGAAGAAGCCTTGGCAGCTGGATACACGCACATCATTGCCGGCGGTGGCGATGGCACCTTGCGCGATATTGCCGAAGCCCTGGCCATGCACCCACGCAAAGCCAGCCTGGTCCTGCTGCCGCTGGGGACTGCCAATGACTTTTGCCGTGCCGCCGGTATTTCGCTGGAGCCTGCCGAAGCCCTGGAGCTGCTTGATACGCCGCCCACTGACATCGATCTGGGCGAAGTGGGCGGGCAGATTTTTCTCAATATGGCCACCGGCGGATTCGGCAGTCAGGTCACCGCCAATACCTCGGAAGATTTGAAGAAAGTCTTGGGCGGCGCGGCCTATCTGTTCACGGGTTTGTCCCGATTCAGCGAGTTGCATGCCGCCTATGGTGAATTGCAGGGGCCGGATTTCCAATGGGAAGGCGAGCTGCTGGCATTGGGCATCGGCAATGGTCGCCAGGCCGGAGGCGGGCATGTCCTGTGCCCCGATGCGCAGGTGGATGATGGGCTGCTGGACATCAGTATTCTGCCGGCCCCGCAGGAACTGGTCGGCACGTTGAAGAACCTGCTCACGGAAGGTTTCGGTATCGACAGTATGTTTGTGCGGGCGCGGCTGCCCTGGGTCGAGATCAAGGTGGCGGAAGGGCTGTACATCAATCTCGACGGTGAGCCGCTGGAGGGCAATAGCCTGAGGTTTGCGGCGCGGCCGGCAGCCTTGCAGGTGCATCTGCCCAAGCATTCGCCGCTTTTGGCGCGCTCGGCGTCAATCAGTCGTCAAGGCTGATGATCTGCTCGCGCACGGCGAACAACACCAGGCCGGCCACGTCGTAGATTTGCAGGCGCTTCATGATCTGCGAGCGGTGGGTCTCGACGGTCTTGATGCTCAGCCCCAGGCCATTGGCGATTTCGCGGGTGGATTTGCCCCGAACGATCAGCCTGAGGATTTCCAGCTGGCGCGCTGTCAGGTTGTGCGACTCGGCAACTTCCGGCTGGTTTTTCTGATTGCGGGTCAGTGCCTGGTTGATCACGGTGTGAGCGATGGCCGGGCTCAGGTAGCGCTCGTTGTTACGCAGGGCTTCCAGCGCGTGTTCAAGCTCGGTGGCAGTGGTGTCCTTGAGCAGGTAGCCATGGGCGCCGGACTCCAGCGCCTGCATGATCAGGGCCGGGTCGGTGTGCATGGAAAGGATCAGGACCTTGCTCTGCGGGCGGACCCGCTTGAGGCGTTGCAGGGCTTCCAGACCGCCGGTTTCCCTCATCGAGATATCGAGCAACACGATGTCGGGACTCAGTTGCTCGACCATTTCGAGCAGTTGCGAGCCGTCATTGGCTTCGCCGATTACCGCGTAACCGGGAATATCCAGCACCAGAGCGCGCACGCCGGCCCTGATCAGCGAGTGGTCATCCACCAGAAGTAAGTTACAAGTCAACGCATAACCTTATTCGTACTGGCCCGCTCGAGTGCTCGGGGCGCCCAGGGGAAAAGTGCTTCGATTTGTGTGCCTTTGCCCGGCTCGCTGGTGACGCTCAGTGTGCCGCCCAGCTGTTCGATCCGCTCGGCCATCCCGGCCATGCCCCGTTGTCCTTCCCGTCCCGGATTGGCTGCCGGGGCAAACCCGAGCCCGTCGTCGCTGATCAGCAACGTCAGACCTTGCGGCAGTCGCTGAACACGCACCAGCAGGTTTTGCGCTTGTGCATGACGCAAGATATTGGTCACCGCTTCCTGGGTGATACGGAAAGCGGCGACCGCCATTTCCTCCGGGATACCGTTCAGACGCTGCTGGCAATCGAGGCTCCAGTGTACCGAAGTATTAGCCAGCGTCTTGAGCAGGTGCGCACGCAGGCTGGCTTCCAGACCCAGGCTGGTCAATTGACGCGGATTGAGAATCGCCGAAACGTCGCGCACCTTGTTCAGTGTTTCTTCAAGCGTGTCGCAGAGCACCGTACATTGTTCCTGCAGATCTTGCGGCAGGCGCCGTTTAAGCCATTCGCCTTGCAATTTAGCGGCGGTCAGCAACTGGCCGATATCGTCATGCAGTTCGCGGCTGAGCCGATGGCGTTCGTTCTCCTGGACCTGAAGCAGACGATCGGCCAGTTCCTGTGGCTGAAACTTGATCGACTTGCGCGACAAGCGATATTGCACCCAGACGCACGCTGTGGCCGCGATATTGAGCAACAGCAGGGCGAGGCTCACTGGCGCAGAAAAACCGTAGGTCAGCAGGCTGCCGAGCGCTGCCGCGACGCACAGTATGAGTGTGATCCGGCGGGCATTTTCCCGGGAGGGTGGCCATGTGATGAATGACTTGAGGCTGGCGTACATAACGAATGGAGCCACTGGATGTTCGCTGCGGGCAGACCGGCCGGTGGCGGGCGATCTCTGTCTGAAATACTGTCGATTCTGTTACTTGATTCAACAAGGCTCAGTAAGCGGTAGTTGATTGTCCACTACAGCCGACGCCGATGATAGACGTCACTTTGCCATTAACTGGGCGGTCACTGACTGCGCGGCATAATACCACTTAAGATACCGTTGGTCGCGTATGCGATAGAGGTCCGAGGGGGTAGAAAACACGCCACCGAGGACGTCAGTTCCATAATCGGAAAAAGTCCGGACATGGCCGTTGGGCAATGAACGATATTGCCTGAATTCGCATGCTTGATAGACAGGCAAACCCTGATGGCGGTGCGAAAAAATTCGCAGTATCCAAGAGAGATTATTTGAATTGATGTGTCGCGGGTGGGCATGAACTATTCAATTACGACATTCAGCTATTGGCTGTGCGCGATCAGCCGCCCGAAGTTCGATCAGGCCTGACGCTCGGAAAAAGCCAGTTGGGGCAAACGTTTGCTCGTCAGGGCCGGCTGTACGGGGCCTTGACCAATCTGGAAGGCGAACGCTTCGATCAGTGCGGTTTGTTCGCTTTCTTCCAGATCCAGTTGGCCGGTCTGCTGGTCGACCAGCTCAAGCTGCCATGCCATCAGCGTGAGGCAATCCTTCAAGGCATCGAGTGCCTGCTCGTGCAGGTCGATCCGGACCCGCGCGCTGTCGATCACGCTGTGCAGGTGCTGGCAGAACTCGGAGATCGCCACCAGCGCCAGCGTTTCGGCCCGGTTTGCCAGTTTGAGCAGGGTAGCGAGCAGGCAGTCAATGGCATCCTTGTCATTGCTGATCAGTTGCAGGTGGCTCAAGCATTCTTCGGTTTTGGCAAGGAGCGCTTCGGCCTCGACCAGAAACTCGGGGAAGCGTTGCGCCCAGTCTTTGCGGTCGATTGGCATGCTTATCTCCACAACGTCATGTCTGATGGGGGAATGCCGTGTGTGGCGACGATCGTGAATCGTCGGTAGATCGCGCCCAGACGTGCAAGTGCACAGACTGAGAGGTTCCAGGGGGTGTGTTGCCACTGAACTGCGATCGCACACAATAGCCTGACTCCGTTCATGCAATGAGAATGGCGTCACATTAATGGCTATTGGATATTGCGAATATCAGGTTGGGCCTGATTGTGGGTAGGGGAATCCCTTAGGCGCGGGAACCTAACGTGCGAATTGAGGTCGCGCCGCATTGAATGTAGCAGATGAAATAACGAGAGCCAGTAAAGCATGATGTTAATGTGACATCAATGCCCGCCTGTGGCATTTTGCGGATGTTTTTTGTGCGATCAAGATTCGCGCCCGGCAGCCGATAAACCTTCTTAATGAATTCACCCGAACAAGCCCAGGAGTCATTGATGGCCGGCATTCTCGACACGGTAGACCAACGCACGCAACTGGTGGGTGAGAATCGCCTGGAAATTCTCATGTTTCGACTCGCCGGACGCCAATTGTTCGCGATCAACGTGTTCAAGGTGCAGGAAGTGCTGCAACTGCCGAAACTGACGCTGATGCCTCAGCGTCACCCGTTCGTGTGCGGTGTGGTCAACCTGCGCGGGCAGACGCTGCCAGTGATCGACCTGTCCCAGGCGATCGGCATGCGCCCGCTGGTGCCGGGCCCCAACAGCACGATTATTGTCACCGAGTACAACCGCTCGGTTCAGGCATTTCTTGTCGGCGGCGTCGATCGCATCGTCAACATGAACTGGGAAGCCATCCTGCCACCACCGGCCAGTGCCGGCCGTCAGCACTACCTGACGGCGATCAGCAAGGTCGACGATCAGTTGGTGGAAATTATCGACGTCGAGAAGGTCCTTGCTGAAATCGTCCCGTACAACGCCAAGGTCTCGCGCGAGAAACTCGACGACCCGGTGCTGGAGCGCGCCCGTGGTCGCGAAGTGCTGCTGGTGGACGATTCCAACGTGGCGCTCTCGCAGCTGCGCGACACCCTCGGCCAGCTCGGGGTGAAAATGCACATCGCCAGCGACGGCTTGAAAGCGCTGAACATGCTCAAGGCCTGGGCCGATACCGGTGTGCACATGACTGACAAGCTGCTGATGATCTTCACTGACGCGGAAATGCCGGAAATGGACGGCTACCGCCTGACCACCGAAATCCGTAACGACCCGCGTCTGCGTGGTCTGTATGTGGTGCTGCATACCTCGCTGTCGGGCAGCTTTAACGACTCGATGGTGAAAAAGGTCGGTTGCGACAACTTCCTCTCCAAGTTCCAGCCGGACAAGCTGGTCGACGTGGTGCGCCAGCGTCTGATGCTCGATGTCGTGCCGGCCTGATCACACACCCATTGTAGGAGTGAGCCTGCTCGCGATAGCGCTGTGTCAGCCCCGAATCATTACCTGACACAGCGCTATCGCGAGCAGGCTCACTCCTACAGTTATTGCTCTTTGATTCCTGATCAAGCTCGTATAGGGTGGCGTTTTTCCATCAAGGAAGCTGGCCATGCTGCGTCTCAGCGCGCTTTATCGTTACCCGTTGAAATCCGGCAAGGGCGAAGTGCTGCAAAGCATAGAGCTGGACAAATTGGGGTTGGCGGGGGATCGACGCTGGATGCTGGTGGACGAGGCCAGCGGCCGCTTTTTGACCCAGCGTGCCGAAGCGAAGATGAGCCAGCTGTCGGCCCTGTGGAATGCCCGTGGCGGCTTGACCCTCAACACTCCTGAGCAAGGTTCGATCGAGATTGCGTTACCTGACGACAACGCCGAACTGCGTGGCGTGACGATCTGGCGTGACACCTTGCGCGTACCGGACGCCGGGGATGAAGCCGCGCGCTTCGTCAGCGATTTCCTTGGCAAGCGGACGCGGTTGGTACAAATGCCGTTGGAGCGGGCGCGAACCACGCAATCGGGTTTCGGCAAGGACGACGACCAAGTGGCGTTTGCTGACGGTTATCCATTGTTATTGATCGGCGAAGCATCCCGGCAGGACTTGTCGGAAAAAGTCGGGCGACCGCTGGAGATGCTGCGTTTTCGCCCGAATCTGGTTATCGAAGGCAGCGCGGCTTACGCAGAGGACGGCTGGAAGCGTATTCGCATCGGCGATATCGAGTTTCGCGTGGTCAAGCCGTGCTCGCGTTGCATCATGACCACCGTCGACCCACAAACCGGTGAGCGTAGCGCCGACCGTGAGCCTTTCGCGACATTGCAAAAGTACCGGACAACCGCCGATGGCGCGATGTTCGGACAGAATCTGGTCAACGACGGCAATGGTCGCCTGGAAGTCGGCATGCCGGTGGAGAT
Organism: Pseudomonas sp. SWRI99; assembly: GCF_014270125.1. Taxonomy (NCBI): domain Bacteria; kingdom Pseudomonadati; phylum Pseudomonadota; class Gammaproteobacteria; order Pseudomonadales; family Pseudomonadaceae; genus Pseudomonas; species Pseudomonas sp. SWRI99. The sequence continues at coordinate 177,854 of NZ_JABWQR010000006.1, forward strand.
TCTCGGGTAACTGTCACTAAACAAAAATGCCCGTGTTGCTGAACACGGGCATTTTTTTTGGCGCGGTGAAAACGGCTGGATCAGCCGCGGTATTCGCACAGATAAGCGGTGTCGACCGCCACTTTCAACTGAAACTTGCTGTTGGCCGGTACGTTGAACTGGCTGCCGGCTGCGAAGGTTTCCCAGTCGCTGCTGTCTGGCAGTTTTACGCTCAGCGCGCCGGAAACCACATGCATGATTTCACGCTGGCTGGTGCCGAATTCGTATTCGCCCGGGGCCATGACGCCAATGGTCGCTGGACCTTCGGCGGTGCCAAAGGCGATCGACTTGACGGTGCCGTCGAAGTACTCGTTGACTTTAAACATGGGCGATTCCTCGAAAAGGGCTTAAAAGGGGGCGGCCAGTATGCACAAGGCGTTTAGCGCCGTCACGTGCCTATAGCGGCAGCACCAGCGGCAACAACCGGGCCGTGTTGCGCGCATCTTCCAGGGCGCGATGCTGCTGACCGCTGAACTGCATGCCCGCCAGTTGCAGAGCGCCGTTGAGCCCCAGTGGCCGGTCGAGGCGGCGGGCCTTGGCGAAGCGCTGTTTGAGGTTCATGTGCGGCACTTTGCTCAAGCCGCTGTCGAGTTGCAGGCGCTGCCATTCCTGGAGCAACTGCTTGCGGTCGTAATCGCCCCAACTGGCCCAACCCTCGAGGCGCGGCTGATGCTGCACGAGCCAGCGTTCGAACGCCGGCCAGACCTCGGTCAGCGGCTGGGCGGCATCGATATTGGCCTGGCTGATGTGCGTCAGCTCACGACAGAACGGGGTGAGCAAAGGCCGCCGTGTCGGTTTGACGAAGCGCTGAAAGTGATCCTGCTCGCGCCCGGCACGATCGACCAGCGTGGCGCCGATCTCGATAATTTCCATTTCCGTGACCGGCCAGCCGCCTTCATCGGTGGTGGCTTCCAGATCTATGACCAGCCAGTGTGGCATCGCAGGGTTCCTGATTTCGCGTTCTGATTGTTCAGAGCGTAGTCAAACCCCGCGCCGGTGTCCGGGCGACTACTCGACCTGCAACAGAACCTGACGATTTTTTACCTGATCGCCGACCTTGACTTGCACCCGCTTGAGCACGCCGTCGATCCCGGCCTTGAGCGGGTGCTCCATTTTCATTGCCTCCAGCACCACCAGCAACTGACCTTTGCTGACCGTACTGCCTTCGCTGACCAGTACGTCAACGATGGCGCCGTCCATCGGCGCTTTCAGTGTGCCGGAGCTGACGCTGCTCTGACTGTCGATCACGGCCTGAGTTCGATCCTCCAGGCGCAGGCTGCCCGGATGGGTGAACAGCCAAAGCTGTTCGGCGTCCAGACGATAGGCGTGGCGTTGGCGCAAACCGTCGATGTCCAGCGTTATCGATTGTGCGGTGAGCTCGATGACTTTTGCGATCAGCGTGCGTTCGCTGACCTGCACCGAGAATTCGCCGGATTGGCGCGCCAGCATGGAGAGCGTCCAGTCCTGCTCCTCACTGCCCAGTCGATAGTGCAAAGGCACGCTGGCGTTGTTGCGCCAGCCATTAAGCGGCGGGCGATGGGGCAGGGCGCTGGCCTGATAGAACAACACCACGGCAATCGCCAGTTGCTCCGCCGTTGGCACATAGGTGTTCAGGCAGGCATGGCTGGAAAAATGTTGCTGGATGAAAGCGGTGCTGAACTCGCCGTTGATGAACTGCGGATGTTGCAGCAGGCCTTCGACCAAGCGTTGATTGCTTTGCACGCCGAGCAGTACCGTGTCCTGCACCGCGCGCAACAGCTTGCGCCGCGCTTCTTCGCGGGTGGCGCCGTGGGCGATCAGTTTGCCGAGCATCGGGTCGTAGAACGGGCTGATCGACTGGCCTTCAAGCAGACCGTGGTCGATGCGCGCCCCGTGTTGCTCGGCCGGCGTCCACGCCGTGATGCGACCGGTTTGTGGCAGAAAGTCCTGCGCAGGATCTTCTGCGTACAGGCGCACCTCCATCGAGTGACCCATGAGCTGGACCTGGTCCTGAGTCAGCGGCAGCGGCTGCCCTTCGGCAACCCGCAATTGCCAGGCGACCAGATCAATTCCTGTGGTCATTTCCGTCACTGGATGCTCGACCTGCAAGCGGGTGTTCATTTCCAGAAAGTAGAACTGGCCGCGCGCGTCGAGCAGAAACTCCACGGTGCCGGCACCGACGTAATCCACCGCACGACCGGCCTTGAGCGCCGCCTCACCCATCGCCTGACGCAACTCGGCGGTCATCACCGGGCAGGGTGCTTCTTCGATGACTTTCTGGTGGCGGCGCTGGATCGAGCAGTCGCGTTCGCCGAGGTACACCAGATTGCCGTGCTGGTCGCCGAACAGCTGCACTTCGACGTGACGCGGTTCGATCAATGCCTGCTCAAGGATCAGTTCGTCGCTGCCGAATCCGTTCAGGGCTTCCGAACGGGCGGTGCGCAATTGTGCCGGCAGATCGCAGGCATCGTGCACCAGACGCATGCCGCGTCCGCCGCCGCCGGCGCTGGCCTTGATCATCAGCGGGTAGCCGATGCGTGCGGCCTCGCGCAGCAGAGTGGCGTCGTCCTGCGCGGCGCCCTGATAACCGGCGATGCACGGCACGCCCGCCGCAAGCATGGCGATTTTCGACAGGCGTTTGCTGCCCATCAGTTCGATTGCTTCGACGCTGGGGCCGATGAATGTCAGGCCGGCGTCGTCGCAGGCGCGGGCGAACTCGGCGTTTTCCGAGAGAAAACCGTAGCCAGGATGGACGGCATCGGCCCCGCTGCGAAGGGCCGCGTCGAGGATAGCTGCGATATTGAGATAGGACTGCTGCACCGGCGCCGGGCCGATGCGCACGGCCTGATCGGCCATTTGCACGTGCAGCGCATCGGCGTCGGCGTCGCTGAACACGGCGACGGTGCGATAGCCGAGGGCCTGGGCGGTACGCTGGATGCGGCAGGCGATTTCACCGCGGTTGGCGATCAGGACTTTGTGAATGGCGGGCATGGTGGGTTTCCTGAAGGGTTGGCGGTGAATGTACAGGCCTCTTCGCGAGCAAGCCCGCTCCTACAGGGGAATGCATTCCAAATGTGGGAACGGGCTTGCTCGCGAAGCTTTCAGGTGGCCCACCGCGGTTTACGCTTTTGCACAAAAGCCATGGTTCCCTCCACACCTTCGGCGCCAGTCACCGCCGCGCTGAACCACTGAGCCGCCTCATCAAGCAACTCACTCGACGGCTGCCCGGCGCTCGCCAACAACAATTTCTTGGTCGCGGCATTCGCTTCAGGCGCGCAGCGCAGCACCTGTTGCAGCACCTCATCCAGTCGTTCTGCCAGTGCCTGGGCATCCTGTTCAACGAAATGCACCAGCCCCAAACGCAGCGCCTCAGCGCCATCGAATCGCGCAGCGGTCAGCGCCAGTCGCCGGGTTTCGGTCAGCCCGATGCGTTGCACCACAAACGGTGCGATTTGCGCCGGGATCAGCCCCAGGCTGGTTTCCGGCAAACCGAACTGCGCCTGGTGATCGGCGAGAGCGATATCGCTGACGCAGGCCAGACCCAAACCGCCGCCCAGCACGGCGCCTTGCAACAGGCAGATCAGCACTTGTGGGGCGTGCTGGGCTTCTTCGAGCAAGGCCCCGAAGGCCCGGTTCAACTCGCGGTAAGCCTCCGCGCCCTGGGCCCGAGCGTTGGCCATGTCCTTGAGGTCGCCGCCGGCGCAGAAATGCCCGCCGGCACCGCTGAGCACCAAGGCCCGCACCGCACGGTCATCACGTACCGCGGCCAGCAGCGCACGCAATTCGCCGATCATTTGCAGGCTCATCGCGTTGCGGCTGTCCGGGCGATTGAGGGCGATGTGCAAGACGCCGCCGTGCAGTTCCAGCAGCAGCGTCTGGCACTCGGGCAGGTGGCTCATTTCTTTTTCCCCGGCAGGATGCCCATCAGTTTGCAGATGATCCCCAGCATGATTTCGTCAGCGCCGCCGCCAATCGACACCAGCCGCACGTCGCGGTAGGCGCGGGCCACCGGGTTGTCCCACATGAAGCCCATGCCGCCCCAATATTGCAGGCAACTGTCACTGACTTCACGGCCCAGGCGTCCGGCCTTGAGCTTGGCCATCGACGCCAGCCGCGTCACGTCCTGGCCTTTGATGTACTGCTCGGTGGCCTGGTAGACCAGCGCCCGCAGGCATTCGATTTCAGTCTGCAGTTCGGCGAGGCGAAAGTGGATGACCTGATTGTCGATCAGCGCGTTACCGAAGGTCTTGCGCTCCTTGCAGTACTCGATAGTGCTATCGACGCAATATTCCAGGCCTTTGATCATGTTCGCCGCGCCGAACAGGCGTTCTTCCTGAAATTGCAGCATTTGCATCATGAAGCCTGCGCCTTCGTGGCCGATGCGATTGCGTTGAGGCACGCGCACGTCGTCGAAGAACACCTGCGCGGTTTCGGAGCTGCGCATGCCGAGTTTGTCCAGGTGCGAACCGAGGCTGATTCCCGGCGTGTTCATCGGCACCATGATCAGCGACTTGTTGATGTGCGGTTTGTCGTCCGAGGTGTTGGCCAGCAGGCAGATGAAGTCGGCGCTCGGCGAATTGGTGATCCACATTTTGCTGCCGTTGATCACGTAGTCGTCACCGTTCTTGCGCGCGGTGGTTTTCAGCCCGGCGACATCGGAGCCGGCGCCGACTTCGGAAACGCCGATGCAACCCACCTGCTCGCCGCTGATTGCCGGGCGCAGGAATTCTTCGCGCAGTTCATCGGAGCCGAAACGGGCCAGCGCGGGTGTGCACATGTCGGTCTGCACGCCGATCGACATCGGAATGCCGCCGCAATGGATGGTGCCGAATTCTTCGGCAGCCACGATCGAATAGCTGTAATCGAGGCCCATGCCGCCGAATTTTTCCGGTTTGGAAATACCCAGCAGGCCCAGCTCGCCAGCCTTGCGGAAAATCTCGTGAATGGGAAAGCGTCCGGCTTTCTCCCACTCATCGACGTGCGGGTTGATCTCGTGTTCGACGAACTGGCGGACGGTGCGGCGCAAGGCTTCGTGTTCCGGGGTGAAGATCATTATTGTTGTTCTCCGTAGGATCCGTGGCGGTCAGAAGCGGCTGACGCCGAAGCTGTTGGGTTGCAGCTTGCGAAGGTCGGCTTCGTGGCAGATATCCAGCAAATAGCCGAGCAGGGTGCGGGTGTCGCGCGGGTCGATCAGGCCGTCGTCCCACAGGTTGGCGCTGCCGTAAAGCGCGGTGGATTGGCTGTCGAGTTTCTGCGCGGTCATTTGCTCCAGCATGTCGAGCATTTTCGGGTCCGGCACCTGGCCGTCCTTGAGCTGTTTGGCTTCGGTAACGATGCGCAGCACCTTGCCGGCCTGAGCGCCACCCATCACCGCTGTGCGGCTGTTCGGCCAGGCGAAGATGAAGCGTGGATCGAGACCGCGTCCGCACATCGCGTAATTGCCAGCCCCGTAGGAACCGCCGACGACGATGGTCAGCTTCGCCACCCGCGCGTTGGCCACGGCCTGAATCAGCTTCGAGCCGTGTTTGATCACGCCTTGCTGTTCCGATTCGGTGCCGACCATGAAGCCTGTGGTGTTGTGAAAAAACAGCAGCGGCGTCTGGCTCTGGTCGCACAGTTGAATGAACTGCGCTGCCTTGCTCGCACCGTTGGGGGTGATCGGCCCGTTGTTGCCAATGAAGCCGCAGGCGCGGCCCTGAATTTTCAAGTGGCCGCAAATCGTCTGTTGATCGAACTCGCCTTTGAATTCGAGGAAGCACGATTCGTCGGCGATGCGTGCGATGATTTCGCGCACGTCATACGGTTTTTTCGGATCATCGGGGATCAGGCCGAGCAGCTCGTCGATAGGGTAGAGCGGCTCTTTGTATGGCGGCTGCGCGCGCCATGGCAATTGTTCGTTCCATGGCAGCATGCGCATGATGTCGCGTACCTGACGTATGCCGTCAGCGTCGTTTTCAGCCAGATATTCAGCAGTGCCGGCGACCTGCGCGTGCATCTCGGCGCCCCCGAGTTCTTCGTCGGTGGCGATTTCGCCGGTCGCCGCTTTGAGCAGTGGCGGGCCGGCGAGGAACAGCTTGGCCTTGCCGCGCACCACCACCACGTAATCCGACAGCCCCGGTTGGTAGGCGCCGCCCGCCGTGGCCGAACCGTGCACCACGGTAATCTGCGGCAGGCCCTGGGCCGACATCCGCGCCTGATTGGCAAAGCTGCGCGCGCCTTCGACGAAAATTTCCGCCGCGTAATTAAGGTTGGCACCGCCGCTTTCGGCGAGGGTGATCACTGGCAGTTTGTTTTCCTGGGCGATCTGTTGCAGGCGCAGGGATTTTTTCAACCCGCTTGGCGAGATGGTGCCGCCCTTGATCGCGCTGTTGTTCGCCACCAGCATCACGCGCACGCCAGACACATAGCCGATACCGGCGATCAGGCCGCCGCCGGCCGCGCTGCCGTCTTTGTCGTCGTGCAACTTGTAGCCGGCGAGGCTGGCCAGTTCGAGGAACGGCGCGCCGGGGTCGAGCAACAGGTTCAGGCGTTCGCGGGGCAACAATTGCCCGCGTTTGTCGAATTTGGCTTTGGCGTCGGCGGCCTTGTCCAGCAGGTTCCGTTCCAGCTGTTGCACCTGCTCGATGGCCGCCAGCATGGCCGCGCGATTGCGCACGAACGCTTCACTGTGCGGGTCGAGTTGCGACTGTAGGTGCGCCATGGCTTATTCCTTGTCCTTGAGCACTTCTGGACGATAGGCGCGGTGGAAGCCGTTGAACGACTCGCTGTGGCTGGCCTTGTGCAGCGGCCAGGCGCGACTGCCGAGGCTGGCGGCACCGTCGATTTTCACCGTGGTGCCGCTGATGAATGCGGCTGCCGGACTGAGCAGAAACACGATCGCCGCACTGACTTCCGACTCGGTGCCGATGCGTTTGAGCGGCACATGCTCGCGCAGGGTCGGGATCACCGCTTTGAACGCGCCTTCATAGGTGTCCATGCCGCTGGAGGCGATCCAGCCGGGCGCCACGGCGTTGACCCGAACTCCGGCATAACCCCACTCGAACGCAGCGGTCTTGGTGAAGTTGTCCATGCCCGAGCGCGCCGCGCCGGAGTGGCCCATTCCAGGCATGCCGCCCCACATGTCGGCGAGCATGTTGACGATGCTGCCGCCGTGTTTACTCATCGATTGATTGAACGCTTCGCGCGCCATCAGGAAGCCGCCGACCAGATTGGTGCGCAACACGGTTTCGAAGCCTTTCTGATTGATCGAGGCCAGGGGTGACGGATACTGACCGCCAGCGTTGTTGACCAGGCCGTGGACCGGCCCATGCTCAGCGATCAGATCCTTGATCAACTGCCTGACTGCCTCTTCATCGCGAATGTCGCAAGCTTTCCAATGTGCACGACCGCCGTCCTCGGCGATCTCGGCGGCGACTTTTTCAAGCTTTTCCGGCTTGCGCCCAACCAGCAGCACATTGGCGCCGAGGGCTGCCAGTTCGTGGGCGGTGCAACGGCCGATACCACTGCCGCCGCCGGTGACAATGACGTTCTGGCCGCTGAACAGATCGGCTTTGAAAATCGACGCGTAAGCCATGCGCACCCTCCTTTAATCGAGCTGTTCGGCGATGCTTGTTGGCACCGGAATCTGGATTTCCAACAATTGCTGGGCAAAGGCTTTGCCCTGCGGGTCGATGCGCAGACTGGCTACGCCGCCGCCGCCGAGGGCGTTTTCCAAAAGAAAGTTGAGGCTGTGAGTGCCGGGCAAATACCAGCGTTCGACGCGGCCCAGGACCGGATCGAGGACATGACGCATCCAGTCGACTACCACCGAAGTGGTCAGCGCTTCGGCGATCCACGGCAGGTAGTCGGGGTGGCGCGGCAGTACGCCGATGTTGCTGTGGTTGCCCTTGTCGCCAGAGCGCGCCACTGCCAGTTTCACCAGCGGCACACTGGCATCGGCGCGCCCCTTAGGTTTGGGGGGTTGATGGGCGAGCGGTAAATCCTCGCTGGCGAGCGCAACTTGCGAGGGCAGGGCGCAGGGATAGCGTTCACCGGCCATTTCGACGTGCAGGCTGCAGGCGGTTTTGTCGATCAGGAACGAGAACAGGCGGATCAGCGGATAAACCGTCGGGCGTCCACCGACGATACCGGTCAGGCCCGGAGCCATGCCGGTCGCGGCCTGGGCAATCTCTCTGGAGAACAGCACCAGGGCTTTTTTCTCGGGATGGCGCACAGCGATTTTGATCACCACTTCTCGGCTGTCGCGGCGTTGACCGTGGGGGCCATAGGTGGCTTCGCTGCCGAGCAATTCGATGTGGGTTTCGCTGTAGGGCGCCCAGCCGCGCAGGCTGAACATTTCAGCGGTCTTGTCGATGATCGCCTGACTGACGCGCCGTGCTTTTTCCACGGCGTCGATGCCGGCCATCAGGCAACTGGCGGTGCAGCGAAAACCATCCGGGTACGTCGCGCTGACCTTGTACTTGTCGGTCGGCGGCAGGCCTTTGGCGCCGTGAACGTGAACGACGTTTTTGCCTTGCTGCTGAAGTTTGACCTGGGAAAAATCGCAGACCACATCAGGCAACAGATAGGCCTGCGGATCGCCGATCTCATAAAGCATCTGTTCGCCGACAGTCAGCGGCGTGACCAGCCCGCCGGAGCCTTCGGGTTTGCTGACGATGAATTGGCTGTCGGCGCTGACTTCGACGATCGGAAAGCCGATGTGCTCGTAATCCGCCACGTCGCGCCAGTCAGTGAAGTTGCCGCCGGTGCATTGTGCGCCGCACTCGATGATATGCCCGGCCAGTGCGGCCTGGGCGAGTTTGTCGTAGTCGTGCCACGACCAGCCGAATTCGTGGACCAGCGCGGCGCTGACCACCGCACTGTCGACCACCCGTCCGGTGATGACGATGTCCGCGCCCAGGCGCAGCGCTTCGACGATGCCCGGCGCGCCGAGGTAGGCGTTGGTCGACACGCATAATGGCGGCAGCGGGGTGCCGCTGAACATTTCGGTGACGCCAGTGAGTTGTTTGAACCGGGGTTGCAGGTCATCGCCCAGCAGCACGGCGATTTTCAGGTCAATGCCGGCGTTGTCGCAGGCCGCTTGCAGCGCGGCGGCGCAGGCGTGCGGATTGACCCCGCCGGCATTGCTGATAACGCGAATGTTCTGCTCGGCCAGTTGTGGCAACAGCGGTGCAAGCACTTCGATGAAGTCGCTGGCGTAGCCTGCCTGCGGGTCTTTCATGCGTGCCCCTGCCATGATCGACATGGTGATCTCGGCGAGGTAATCGAACACCAGATAATCCAGGCGTCCACCGCTTACGAGCTGCGCGGCGGCGGTCGATGTATCGCCCCAGAAGGCACTGGCGCATCCGATGCGGACGGTGGTTGGCATGTTTATCTCCGACTCAGAAGCCTGCGACAGAAGTGTCTGGAGGCTACCAAGCAAGCGCTTGGTTTGTAAACAGTTGAAACTATCTTCTGCCCAAGCGCTTGCTTGGTCACGGTGCGCGGCTTAAATTGCGCGCAACCCTTAAGGTTCGGGGGGCAACGCACTGATCGACTGTAGGAGAGAACGGGTGGACGAGCAAAAAGCCCTGGGGGTCATGCGCCAATTGGTCGACGCGGGCCAGTTGACCGACCCTGACAGCGCCCGCGGCAAATTGCTGCAAGTGGCGGCTCACCTGTTCCGCAACAAAGGCTACGAACGTACGACAGTGCGCGACCTGGCCGGTGCGGTGGGCATTCAGTCGGGGAGCATTTTTCATCACTTCAAGAGCAAGGACGAAATCCTGCGCGCGGTGATGGAAGAAACCATCCGTTACAACACTGCATTGATGCGCGCAGCGCTGGCCGAAGCCAGCGATGTGCGCGAGCGCGTGCTGGCGCTGATCCGCTGTGAATTGCAGTCGATCATGGGCGGCAGCGGCGAAGCCATGGCGGTGCTGGTCTATGAGTGGCGGTCGTTGTCCGAGGAAGGTCAGGCCAAAGTCCTCGCGCTGCGCGATATTTACGAAGACCTCTGGCTGCAAGTGCTGGGCGAAGCCAAGGACGCCGGATTTATTCGCGGCGATGTTTTTATTACTCGACGTTTTCTCACCGGCGCACTGTCCTGGACCACCACCTGGTTCCGTGCCGGCGGCAGTTTGAGCCTCGATCAACTGGCCGATGAGGCGCTGATTCTGGTCCTTGAAGAGCGTTGAGCGAGTTTCTATCCGGCCGGGAAACTGGCTAACTGGGCGAAACCGCCTAGCTTGAATGCATTGATCGATCTTTTTTCGGGGAGTGGGGTGTTTTGAAGTCTTTGCCAATTCGGACGGCCGCCGGGCTGATGCTCGCAGGGCTGGCTGCGCTTTGGGTATTGCCCGCTCAGGCAGCGCAATTGGTTCGGGTCGGCGCGGCGCATTTTCCGCCTTACACCATTCGTCCTGAAAACGGCGCCGACACCGGTTTGCTTCCGCAACTGGTCGAGGCCTTGAACCGTTTGCAAAGCGACTATCAGTTCGTTCTCGTACCGACGTCGATTCCGCGGCGCTTTGGTGACTTCAAACAGGGCCGGATCGACATGGCCATCTTCGAAAATCCGCAATGGGGCTGGAAGGAAATTCCCCACACGGATGTCGACATGGGCCTGGAAGACGCCGAGATTTTCGTCGCGCAACGCCAGGACAACCGCCAGCAGAGCTACTTCGCCGACCTTGAAGGCAAGCGTCTGGCCCTGTTCAGTGGGTACCACTACGAATTCGCCAGCTTCAACGCCGACCCGAAATTCCTCGCCCGCAACTACAACGCGACGCTGACCTATTCCCACGACAGCAACCTGTTGATGGTGTTGCGCGGACGCGCCGATATCGCACTGGTGACCCGTTCGTATCTGAGTGACTACCTGATGCGCAACGAAAAGGTGCGCGACGAGCTGCTGGTCTCGCAACGTATCGATCAGGTCTATCACCACTACGCCATTTTGCGCAGCGCCGCGCCGATTTCCAGCGAAGCGTTTGCCAGACTGCTCAAGGGCTTACGCGACAATGGCGAGATGCTGAAGATCTTCGATCCGTACAAGATTGCGGTGGTGCCGGTGCCTCAGCGCTGAAGGCTGTTTTTGCCTTGAGCCTAAATTTCCCCATGCGGCTCACGTCACATCGTTGAACTGTCGACGATTACCGTGAGCCCGACCCATGTCCCATCTGAATGACCTGACTGCGCTGGCCTTGCCTTCGGGCAGTCAACTCCAGGCCGATGCCAGCGAAAGCCGCCTGAGCCTGAGCCTCGACGGCCAGCCGTTGATTCGTCTGCGCCTTGACCGCGAAGCGAAAGGCCCGATCCAGCTTGATGAACGTTACGCGCTGCCGGCGGGCCAAGCGTTGTGGGCGGCCTGTTACTGGTTGTTCGCTCGTGATCCCGATTGCCGACAGCTGACCTGGCAACTGGATCAGCCGCCGACCGAAGCCTTGCTCAGCGGTTTGCTGGTGAACACCGAGGTGGCCGGTGAATATCGCTGCGAGCGCACGTTGTTCTGGCAATTGCCGCAGCCCTGGCTTGGTACGTCCATCAGCGGTAGCTATCCGCAGCAAATGGTGATCAGTCAGGGCAAGCGCCATCCGCGGCGACCGGTGAAACCGCGGGGTGAAGTCTATCGGCGCTTCGATGCCCGTCTTGGCGCCTGGATTTCCTTGCGCACACTTGAGATTGAAGAAGATTTGCCGCGCTTCAATCGCTGGCAGAACAGCCCCCGCGTGGCCAGTTTCTGGCAAGAGGAGGGCAGTCTTGAGCAACACCGCGAGTATCTGCGCAAGCTCGACGCCGACCCGCACACGCTGACCTTGATCGGCTGTTTCGATGATCAGCCGTTTGCCTATTTCGAAGCCTACTGGGCCAAGGAAGATCGCATCGCGCCGTTCTACGAGGCCGGTGATTTCGACCGTGGCATTCACATGTTGGTCGGCGAGGAAAATCACCGCGGTCCGCACAAAGTCGCGAGCTGGTTATCGGCGCTGGTGCATTACCTGTTTCTTGATGATCCACGTACCCAGCGCGTGGTGGCCGAGCCGCGGGCCGATAACGCGAAGATGATCGGGCATATGCACAACCAGTGTTTTCATTGCGAAAAGGAATTCGACTTCCCGCACAAGCGTGCGGCGCTGATGATTTTGGGGCGTGAGCGGTTTTTTGATCGGTGCAGCTTGGCCTGACGTGTCCGGGCTCAAGGTCTTCTGCGGTCTTGAGTCCGCCATCGCGAGCAGGCTCACTCCTACACTCGAACTGTGAACACAGGACCAATGTAGGAGTGAGCCTGCTCGCGATCGGAGGCGCATCGATCCGACAGACTAGCGGCGACCCGCGATCACCGCATCCCGCCGGCTGCCCGAAACCTTGCGGCAGTGCACCAGCGCATCACGAATCATGAAGTTGACCAGGGTTGGCGATACGCCGAGCTCCTTGGCAATGTCCTTCTGCGGCACGCCGTGCAAACGGTACATCTCGAACGCGTAGCGGGTGCGGCTGGGCAGCTCGGTCAGCGCATCGGCGATGTGTTCCAGGGTCGAGAAGTTGATGTGCGAGGTTTCCGGCGAAGCACCCTGAATGACCACGTTCAGCCCTTCCTCTTCAGGGCCGGAGTACTTCTGTTCCAGCGCCTGTTTGCGGTAGTGATCGATGGCAAGGTTGCGCACGATCTGAAACAGATAGCTCAGTTGGGCCTTGATGGACGATGTGATCGGTGGCGCCGATTGCAGGCGGAAAAACGCATCCTGCACCACATCTTCGGCGCGTGACCGACAGCCGGTAATGCGCGCTGCAATCTTTACCAGAATCAGTCGGTTGTCGACAAATGCCTGAAGTAGCGGTGAATCGCACCTGCTTGTGGATACCTGTTCCGTCATGGAAATCACCTTGCTGCCAATAGGTTAGTGGAGGGCCTGGGGGGCAGGGCCGTCCTACACATCGAGCGACAAATTATGTTGAATGATAATGATTGTCAAATGAGAAAGAGAAGTAGTGCTGTAAGTCGATGTGTTTTGCGAACTGCGGCACGCTGCCGCACCCCGGCGCCGTTGGGCGTCGAGCCTGCCGACTAATTATTTCCAGAGGTCATCCGTTCTCATTGGTGAATGGTCTGGGCTACAACGCCCGGCCAGACAGCTTTGCGAAGCCCTGCGCGGTCGGCCCAGACCGTGCCCCGCGCGCCTTTCGATGGGCGTGTTGCAGCAACCCGATTCCACTGGCAAGCCGATTTCAGGCAGGAAACCTCATGACCGACGCGTTCGAACTCCCCAGCACACTGGTCCAAGCCCTGCAGCGCCGCGCCGCGCTGACACCGGACCGACTGGCCTTGCGTTTTCTTGCCGAAAACGAAGAGCAGGCTGTGGTACTCAGTTATCGCGAACTGGATCAGCGGGCGCGCACCATCGCCGCCGCGTTGCAGGCCGAAGCTGAGCCGGGCGATCGCGCGGTGCTGCTGTTTCCCAGTGGTCCGGACTACGTCGCGGCGTTTTTCGGTTGCCTGTACGCCGGTGTGATTGCAGTGCCCGCCTATCCGCCGGAATCCGCACGCCGTCATCATCAGGAACGTCTGCTGTCGATCATTGCCGACGCCGAGCCGCGCTTGCTGCTGACCAGTGCCGATCTGCGCGAGGCCTTGCAGCACATTGAAGGCGCGCCGCCGCTGTTGTGTGTCGACACCCTCGACAGCGCGCTGGCCGAGCGCTGGGTTGAACCGCCCCTGCCACCCGAACACATCGCTTTTCTGCAATACACCTCCGGCTCCACCGCGCTGCCCAAAGGCGTGCAAGTCAGCCATGGCAATCTGGTCGCCAACGAACTGCTGATCCGTCACGGCTTCGGTATCGACGTTAACCCGAACGACGTTATCGTCAGCTGGTTGCCGCTGTACCACGACATGGGCCTGATCGGCGGTCTGCTGCAACCGATTTTCAGCGGCGTGCCGTGCATTCTGATGTCGCCGGCGTATTTTCTGGCGCGGCCCTTGCGCTGGCTGGAAGCGATCAGCCAATACGGCGGGACCATCAGTGGCGGCCCGGATTTCGCCTACCGCTTGTGCAGCGAGCGGGTCAGCGAATCGGCACTTGAGCGACTCGACCTGAGCCGCTGGCGCGTGGCGTATTCCGGCTCCGAACCGATTCGCCTCGACACCCTTGAGCGCTTCGCCGAAAAATTCGCCGCGTGTGCTTTCAGCAAAAACAGTTTCATGGCGTCTTACGGTTTGGCCGAGGCCACACTGTTTGTCGCCGGCACGCCGCGCGGCACCGGCATTCCAGCGTTACGCGTGGACGATCAGGCGCTGGCGCAAAACCGCGCCGAGCCGGGCGACGGCAGCCCGGTCATGAGCTGCGGCATCAGCCAGCCGCAACATGCGGTGCTGATTGTCGAACCGAATACGCTTGAAGAGTTGGCCGACAACACCGTCGGTGAAGTCTGGGCCACCGGCCCGAGCATTGCCCAAGGTTACTGGCGCAACCCCGAAGCCAGCGCGAAGACTTTCGTTCAGCACGCCGGTCGCACCTGGCTGCGCACGGGGGATTTGGGCTTCATCCGCGCCGGGGAGCTGTTCGTCACCGGGCGCCTGAAAGACATGCTCATCGTGCGCGGTCACAACCTCTATCCGCAGGACATCGAACAGACCGTCGAGCGCGAAGTGGAAGTGGTGCGCAAGGGCCGGGTGGCGGCATTCGCGGTCAATCAGAATGGCGACGAGGGCATCGGCATCGCCGCGGAAATCAGCCGCAGCGTGCAGAAAATTCTGCCACCCGACGCGCTGATCAAAGCCATTCGCCAAGCCGTCGCCGAAGCCTGTCAGGAAGCGCCAAGCGTGGTGGTGCTGCTCAATCCGGGCGCATTGCCGAAAACCTCCAGCGGCAAACTCCAGCGTTCGGCGTGCCGCAGCCGTCTGGCCGACGGCAGCCTCGACAGTTACGCAGTGTTCCCGTCGACGAGCGCCGAACCCCAAACGCCGGCTGCCAGCACCTCGGGCCTCGAAGCGTTGATCGGTCAAATCTGGGCCGAACAGCTGAACGTCGAACAGGTCGCCGCCGACGACCACTTCTTCCTGCTCGGCGGTAATTCGATCGCCGCCACTCAAGTGATTGCCCGGGTCCGCGAAGCACTGGCGCTGGAGCTGAACCTGCGTTTGCTGTTCGAAGCGCCAACCCTGTCCGCGTTCACGGCGGCCGTGGCGCAACAGCAACAGGACGGTGCCAGCGCCCAAGCTGCAATCACCGTGTTGTCGCGCAGCGAACCGCTGCCGCAGTCGCTGGCGCAAAACCGTCTCTGGATCACCTGGCAACTCGATCCGCACAGCAGCGCCTACAACATTCCCGGCGGCCTGCGCCTGCGTGGCGAACTGGATGAAGACGCGCTGCGCGTGAGTTTTCAGCAGCTGATCGAGCGCCATGAATCCCTGCGCACGCACTTCTTCGAACGTGACGGCGTGGCTTTGCAGCAAGTCGTTACCGCCGCCGAGCTCAACCTGCAACGCATCGACCTCAGCGACTTGCCAGCCGACCAGCGCGAGGTGCACGCGCAACAGATCCGCGAAGACGCGGCACGCACCCGATTCGATTTGCAACACGGCCCACTGTTCACGGTGACTCTGGTGCGCCTTGCTGGCGAAGACCACCAGCTGCTGGTGACGATGCACCACATCATTGCCGACGGTTGGTCGCTGAACGTGCTGATCGACGAATTCTCGCGCCTCTACGCCGCCGCTTCGCAAGGCCAGCGCGCCGAGCTCGCGCCGCTGCCCACCCAGTACGCCGACTACGGCGCCTGGCAGCGCCAATGGCTGGAGCAAGGCGAGGGCGAGCGACAACTGGCGTATTGGAAAGCGCAGTTGGGCGAGGAGCATTCGCCGCTGGAACTGGCCACCGACTACCCGCGTTCGGCGCAACACAGCCATAGCGCCGCGCGCCACAGTGTGCGCTTGAGCGCGAAGCTCAGCGAGGCGATCCGGCAGACCGCCCAGGCGCATGAAGCCACGCCGTTCATGCTGCTGCTCGCGGCATTCCAAAGCTTGTTGCACCGCTACAGCGGCCAGCGCGATATTCGCATCGGCGTACCCAACGCCAACCGCCCGCGTCTGGAAACCCAAGGCCTGATCGGCTTTTTCATCAATACCCAGGTGCTGCGTGCGCAGATCGATTCGCGCCTGCCGTTTGTCGAACTGCTGGCTCAGACCCGCCAGGCCACACTCGGCGCCCAGGCGAATCAGGATTTGCCGTTCGAGCAACTGCTCGAGGCCTTCCCGCAAGCCCGTGAGCAGGGGCTGTTTCAGGTCATGTTCAACCATCAGCAGCGCGACCTCAGCGCGCTTAAACGCTTGCCGGGCCTGCTCGCCGAAGAGCTGCCGTGGCACAGCCGCGAAGCCAAGTTCGACCTGCAACTGCACAGCGAAGAAGACCGCAATGGTCTGCTGACCTTGTCGTTCGACTACGCCAGCGAACTGTTCGATGGCGCGACCATTGAGCGACTGGCCGACCATTTCCATAACCTCGTGAGCGAAGTCTGCGAACGGCCGCAGCAGGCGATTGGCGATCTGCGCTTGCTGACCGTCAGCGAGCAACATCTGCAGGACGACTGGAGCGTGGCACCGTGCACTCCCGCGCAGCAGTGGCTGCCGGAACTGCTCGACGATCAACTGCGCAAAAGCCCACAACGCACCGCGCTGATGTGGGCCGGCGGCAGCCTCGATTTTGCCGAGTTGCACGCGCAGTCCAACCGTCTGGCCCATTACCTGCGCGATAAAGGCGTCGGCCCGGACGTGTGCGTGGCCATCGCCGCCGAACGTTCGCCGCAACTGTTGATCGGTCTGCTGGCGATCATCAAGGCCGGTGGCGCCTACGTGCCGCTGGACCCGGATTACCCGGCGGAGCGCCTGGCCTACATGCTCAGCGACAGTGGCGTCGAATTGCTGCTGACTCAGACCGAACTGCTTGAGCGCTTGCCGGCCAGCGCGGGCGTCAGTGTGATCGCCATGGACGCGTTGCACCTGGAAAACTGGCCGAGCCAGGCACCGGGTCTGCACCTGCACGGCGACAACCTTGCTTACGTGATTTACACCTCGGGTTCTACCGGGCAACCGAAAGGCGTCGGCAACACTCATGCCGCGCTGGCCGAACGTCTGCAATGGATGCAGAACACCTACGGTCTCGATGAAACTGACGTGCTGATGCAAAAGGCGCCGATCAGTTTCGACGTGTCGGTGTGGGAATGCTTCTGGCCGCTGATCACCGGCGCGCGCCTGCTGATTACTGCCCCGGGCGAACACCGCGACCCGCATCGCATCGCGCAGCTGGTTCAGGAATATGGCGTGACCACGCTGCACTTCGTGCCGCCGTTGCTGGCGCTGTTTATCGATGAGCCACTGACGGCTGAATGCACTAGCCTGCGCCGGATATTTTCGGGCGGTGAAGCACTGCCTGCCGAGCTGCGCAACCGTGTGCTGGCGCAACTGCCGGCGGTGCAATTGCACAACCGCTACGGCCCGACCGAAACCGCGATCAACGTTACCCATTGGCATTGCACCAGCGCCGATGGTGAGCGCTCGCCGATTGGCCGCCCGTTGGGCAATGTGGTCTGCCGCATCCTCGATGCCGATCTCAACCCTGTGCCTGCCGGTGTGTCGGGGGAGCTGTGCATCAGCGGCATCGGTCTGGCCCGGGGGTACCTCGGCCGCGCGGCGTTAACGGCAGAACGCTTTGTTGTCGATCCGCTGGGCGAGCAGGGCGCGCGTTTGTACCGCACCGGCGACCGGGCGCGCTGGACAGCTGATGGCGTGATCGAATACCTCGGCCGTCTCGATCAGCAAGTGAAGCTGCGTGGTTTTCGCGTCGAACCGCAGGAAATCGAAGCGCGTCTGCTCGCTCAGGACGGCGTCGCCCAAGCCGTGGTGCTGGTGCGGGAAACCGCTGCCGGTGCGCAACTGATTGGCTACTTCACGGCGACTGATGCCGATGAAAACGCTGACCAGCAAATCACTCGCCTGAAAACCACTCTGGCCGCTGAATTACCGGAATACATGGTCCCGGCGCAACTGCTGCGCCTCGACGCGATGCCCCTGAGCCCCAGCGGCAAACTCGACCGCCGCGCGTTGCCCGAGCCGCAGTGGCAAGTGCGTGAGCATGTCGAACCGGCCAGTGAACTGGAACAACAGATCGCCGCGATCTGGCGCGAGGTGCTTGGCCTGAAGCAGGTCGGCCTGCGCGACGACTTCTTCGCCCTCGGCGGTCATTCGCTGCTGGCCACGCAGATCATCTCCCGCAGCCGTCAGGCCTGTGACGTTGAACTGCCGTTGCGCACGTTGTTCGAGCACAGCGAACTGGGTGATTTCGCCGAGCAGATCCGCCTGATCCAGGCCAGCGGCCGCACCAACCAGCAACTGCCGATCGGCAAAGTCGACCGCCGCCAAGCGGTGCCGTTGTCCTATTCGCAACAGCGCATGTGGTTCCTCTGGCAAATGGAACCGGACAGCCCGGCCTACAACGTCGGCGGTATGGCGCGCTTGCGTGGCGTGCTGCATGTCGAGCATTTCGAGGCGGCGTTGCAGGCGCTGATCCTGCGTCACGAAACCCTGCGCACGACGTTCCCCAGCATCGATGGCGTTGCTCGTCAGCACGTGCATGCCGAGATGGGCGTGCGCATGGGCTGGAAAGATTTCTCCCGATTGCCGCTCGAAGTGCGCGAGCAGAGCGTCCAGCACCTGGCCGACGAAGAAGCGCACCAGCCTTTCGACCTGGAAGCCGGTCCGCTGCTGCGCGCCTGTCTGGTGAAGACTGCCGAGCAGGAGCATTACTTCGTTCTGACTTTGCACCACATCGTCACCGAAGGCTGGGCGATGGATATTTTCGCCCGCGAACTCAGCGCGCTGTACGAAGCGTTCGTCGATGAGCGCGATTCGCCGCTGCAACCGTTGCCGGTGCAGTACCTCGATTACAGCGTCTGGCAGCGCCAGTGGCTGGAATCCGGCGAGCGTCAACGGCAACTCGATTACTGGACCGCGCAACTGGGCCGTGAACATCCTCTGCTGGAGCTGCCGGGCGACCGACCGCGTCCACCGGTGCAAAGTCATCAGGGCGAACTGTTCCGCTTTGATCTGAGCGATGAGCTCGCCGCCCGGGTTCGTGCCTTCAATGCGCAACACGGTCTGACCCTGTTCATGACCATGACCGCCGCGCTCGCCACGCTGCTTTACCGCTACAGCGGCCAGACCGATCTGCGCATCGGCGCGCCGGTGGCCAACCGCATTCGCCCGGAAAGCGAAGGGCTGATCGGCGCATTCCTCAACACCCAAGTGCTGCGTTGCCAGCTCGACGGGCAGATGTCGGTGGGTGAACTGTTCGAGCAGGTGCGCCATACGGTTATCGAAGGCCAGTCGCATCAAGATCTACCGTTTGATCATTTGGTTGAAGCCTTGCAGCCACCGCGCAGCGCCGCTTACAACCCGCTGTTCCAAGTGATGTGCAATGTGCAGCGCTGGGAATTCCAGCAGAGCCGGACGTTGGCCGGCATGACGGTCGAGTACCTGGCCAACGATGCGCGGGCGACCAAGTTCGACCTCAATCTGGAAGTCACCGACCTGGATCATCGCCTCGGTTGCTGCCTGACCTACAGCACCGATCTGTTCGACGAACCGACCATTGCGCGCATGGCCAGACACTGGTGCAACCTGCTGCAAGCGCTGATCGCCGATCCGCAGCGACGCCTCAGCGAACTGCCGCTGCTGGATGCGCCGGAACAACAGCAACTGCTCGACAGCCTTGGCGTCGAGCCGGGCGTGCATCGTCTCGATCAGTGCGTCCATCATCTATTTGCCGAGCAGGCGCTGTCGCGCAAAGGCGCACCGGCCCTGACCTTCGCCGGGCAGACCCTGAGCTACGCCGAACTCGACGCCCGCGCCAATCGTCTGGCCTGGGCGCTGCGCGAGCGCGGCGTCGGACCACAGGTGCGCGTCGGTCTGGCGCTGGAGCGCTCGCTGGAAATGGTCATCGGCCTGTTGGCGATTCTCAAGGCTGGCGGCGCCTATGTGCCGCTGGATCCGGAATACCCGCTCGACCGCCTGCATTACATGATCGAAGACAGCCGCATCGGTTTGCTGCTCAGTGACCGAGCGATGTTCCAGACCCTCGGTGAGTTGCCGCCAGGCGTGGCGCGCTGGTGCCTGGAAGACGACCGCGCGGCACTGGCCGATTACCCGGCCGGCGAGCTGCCATACATCAGCCTGCCGCAGCATCAGGCTTACCTGATTTACACCTCGGGTTCGACCGGCAAACCAAAAGGCGTGGTGGTTTCCCACGGCGAGATCGCCATGCATTGCCAAGCGGTGACCGAGCGTTTCGCCATGCGCCCGGACGACTGCGAACTGCACTTCTATTCGATCAACTTCGACGCCGCCACCGAGCGTCTGCTGGTGCCACTGCTCAGTGGTGCGCAGGTGGTGCTGCGTGCGCAGGGTCAGTGGGATGCCGAAGAAATCTGCGGCTTGATCCGTACCCATCAAATCAACGTCCTCGGTTTCACCCCGAGCTACGGCAGCCAGCTCGCGCAATTCCTCGCCTCGCAGAACCAAGTCCTGCCGGTGCGGATGATCATCACCGGCGGCGAAGCGTTGACCGGCGAACATCTTCAACGGATTCGCGCAGCCTTCCAACCGACGGCGTTTTTCAACGCCTACGGGCCGACGGAAACCGTGGTCATGCCGCTGGCCAGTCTGGCCCCGGACGTGCTGGAAGAGGGCGCTGGCAGCGTGCCGATCGGCAGTGTGATCGGCGCGCGCGTCGCCTATATTCTCGATGCCGATCTGGCCCTGGTGCCGCAAGGCGCGACCGGTGAATTGTTCGTCGGTGGCGCCGGTCTGGCGCAGGGTTATCACGACCGTCCCGGCATCACTGCCGAGCGTTTTGTCGCTGATCCGTTTGCTGCTGACGGTGGGCGCATGTACCGCACCGGCGATCTCGTGCGCCAACGTGCCGACGGTCTGGTCGAGTACCTGGGGCGGATTGACCATCAGGTGAAAATCCGTGGTTTCCGCATCGAACTGGGCGAAATCGAAACACGTCTGCTCGATCACCCGTCGATCCGCGAAGCGGTGGTACTGGCGCTTGAGGCGCCGAGCGGCAAGCAACTGGTTGGCTATCTGGCGACCGAAGTCGCCGGACACAGCGAAGCGCAACAGGCTGAACTGCGCGAAACCCTCAAGTCGCACCTCAAGGCACAACTGCCGGACTACATGGTGCCGACGCACCTGATTCTGCTGGCGAGCATGCCGCTCACCGCCAACGGCAAACTCGACCGCCACGCGTTGCCGGCACCGGACCCGGAACTCAATCGTCAGGATTACGTAGCGCCGAGTAACGAGCTGGAGCAGGCGCTGGCGCAGATCTGGTGCGAGGTGCTCAACGTCGAACAGGTGGGGTTGAACGACAATTTCTTTGAACTGGGCGGCGACTCGATTCTGTCGATTCAGGTGGTCAGCCGCGCACGCCAGCAAGGCATTCACTTCAGCCCGCGCGATCTGTTCCAGCATCAGACCGTGCTGACCCTCGCCGCTGTCGCCAGCCGCACACAGCAGGTGAGCGCCGAACAAGGTCTGGTGAGCGGCGACTCGCGCCTGACGCCGATTCAACACTGGTTCTTCGATACCGAGATTCCCCAGCGTCAGCACTGGAATCAGGCGTTGTTGCTAAAACCGACCGTGATTCTTGAGCCGCAGCGTTTGCAGCAGGCCTTGCGGGCCGTGATCGAACAACACGACGCGTTGCGTTTGCGCTTCAGCGAAGTCAATGACGCTTGGCAAGCGACGCATCAAATGCTGACCGATGCAGACGTTCTTTGGCAATTCAGCGTCGATTCGATGGACCAGTGCGAAGCCTTGTTCGCCGACGCGCAACGCAGTCTGCACCTGCAAAACGGTCCGCTGCTGCGCGCAGTGCTGGTCGACGGCCCGGATGATCAGCAACGGCTGTTTTTGGCTATCCACCACTTGGTTGTCGATGGCGTGTCGTGGCGTGTGCTGCTGGACGATCTGCAAACTGGCTATCGCCAGCTCGACGCCGGGCAGGCGGTAAAACTGCCGGCCAAAACCAGTGCCTTCAAGGACTGGGCCGCGCGTTTGCAAGCCTACGCCGGCAGCGAATCACTGCGTGAAGAGCTGAACTGGTGGCAAGCGCAACTGGCCGGTCCGAGCGCCGATCTGCCGTGCGAAAACCCGCAAGGCGGGCGACACAATCTGCACGCGCAAACCGTCAGCGTGCGTCTCGATGCCGAGCGCACCAGGCAGTTGCTGCAACAGGCGCCGAGCGCTTACCGCACGCAGGTCAACGACTTGCTGCTGACCGCACTGGCCCGTGTGCTGTGCCGCTGGAGCGGCCAGTCATCGGCCCTGATTCAGCTGGAAGGCCACGGCCGCGAAACCCTGTTCGATGAGATCGACCTGACCCGTGCCGTTGGCTGGTTCACCAGCGCTTACCCGCTGCGCCTGACCCCGCACGCCATCGAAGAAGCCGCCGGGCAGGGCGCTTCGATCAAGGCGATCAAGGAGCAACTGCGCGCGGTGCCGCACAAAGGCCTGGGGTATGGCGTGCTGCGGTATCTGGCCGATGACGCCAGTCGCCAGCAAATGGCAGCGCTGGCGAACGCGCCAGTCACCTTCAACTACCTGGGCCAGTTCGACCAGAGCTTCGGCGACGACGCATTGTTCCGTCCTGTGGATGAGCCAAGCGGCGCTGCCCATGATCCGCAAGCGCCTTTGCCGAACGAGCTGAGTATTGACAGTCAGGTCTACGGCGGCGAATTGCTGCTGCGCTGGACCTTCAGCGCCGAGCGCTACGCTGAGCAGACGATCAACGATCTTGCCGAGGCTTACCTCGGCGAACTGCAAAGCCTGATCGAACATTGCCTGCAAGACGAAGCCGGTGGCCTGACACCGTCGGACTTCCCTCTGGCGAAGCTGACCCAGGCGCAACTCGATGCCCTGCCGGTGCCCGCCGCGCACATCGAAGACGTCTATCCGCTGACGCCGATGCAGGAGGGCATGTTGCTGCACACCTTGCTCGAACCGGGCACCGGTCTGTACTACATGCAGGATCGCTATCGCATCAACAGCGAACTCGATGCCGAGCGTTTCGCCCAGGCATGGCAAGCGGTGGTCGCCCGTCATGAAGCATTGCGTGCGTCGTTCTGCTGGAACGTCGGCGAAGACATGCTGCAAGTGATTCACACGCCGGGGCGCACGCCGATCGAGTCTCTGGACTGGAGCGCCATCGACGAAAACGAGCAGGAACCGAAGCTGCAAGCGCTGCTGAAAAGCGAGCGCGAGGCCGGTTTCGATCTACTCAATCAAGCGCCGTTCCACCTGCGCCTGATCAAGGTCGGCGCGGCGCGCTACTGGTTCATGATGAGTAACCACCACATCCTCATCGATGCCTGGTGCCGCTCGCTGTTGATGAACGATTTCTTCGAGATCTACACCGCCCTCGGCGAAGGCCGCGAACCCCAGTTGAGTGTGCCACCGCGTTACCGTGACTACATTGGCTGGTTGCAACGCCAGAGCCTGACCGAGGCGCGGCAGTGGTGGCGACAGAACCTGCAAGGCTTCGAGCGCACCACGCCGATCCCGAGTGATCGTCCGTTCCTGCGTGAACACGCCGGTGAAAGCGGCGGCATGATCGTCGGCGACTGCTACACCCGCCTCGATGTCAAAGACGGTGTGCGTTTGCGTGAACTGGCGCAGGCCCATCAACTGACGGTCAACACCTTCGCCCAGGCGGCGTGGGCGCTGGTGCTGCGGCGCATGAGCGGTGATCGCGACGTGCTGTTCGGTGTGACAGTGGCCGGACGCCCGGTAGACATGCCAGAAATGCAGCGCACCGTCGGCCTGTTCATCAACAGCATTGCGCTGCGGGTGAAGATGCCCGAGGACGACCAACGCAGCAGCGTGCGCCAGTGGCTCAACGCTCTGCTCGACAGCAACATGCAACTGCGCGAATACGAATACTTGCCACTGGTGAACATTCAGGAACAGAGCGAGTTGCCGAAAGGCCAGCCGCTGTTTGACAGCCTGTTCGTCTTCGAAAACGCGCCGGTCGAAGTCTCGGTACTGGATCGTGCGCAGAGCCTTGACGCGACGTCGGATTCGGGTCGCACCCACACCAACTTCCCGTTGACGGCGGTGTGCTATCCGGGCGATGACCTGGGCCTGCATTTATCGTATGACCAGCGTTACTTCGACGAGTCGACGGTCGAGCGCATGCTCGGCGAGTTCAAGCGATTGTTGCTGGCGCTGGTCGACGGCTTCCATGGTGACATGGACGATCTGCCGCTGCTGGGCGATGAGGAGAAAAGTTTCCTGCTGAACGGTTGCAACCAGAGCAGCCACGACTATCCGCTGGAGCAGAGCTACGCTGCGCTGTTTGAAGCGCAGGTGGAGCAGCACCCGCAGCGCATTGCTGCCAGTTGCCTTGACCAGCAATTGAGCTATACCGAGCTGAACCGCAATGCCAACCGTCTCGGCCATGCATTGGTCGCGGCCGGGGTGCGGATGGATCAACCGGTAGCCTTGCTCGCCGAGCGCAACCTCGATTTGCTCGGCATGATCATCGGCAGCTTCAAGGCCGGTGCCGGTTATCTGCCGCTGGATCCCGGCCTGCCGAGCCAGCGCCTGAGCCGCATCATCGAGCTGAGCCGCACGCCGTTGCTGGTGTGCAGCGCAGCCTGCCGTGACCAGGCGCAGACTTTGCTGGAAGCGTTTGGCTGTTCCAACCGTCCACGCCTGCTGGTATGGGAAGAGATACAAGCCTCGGTCGCCGCGACGCACAATCCAGGTATTCACAGCGGCCCGGACAATCTCGCCTATGTGATCTACACCTCGGGTTCGACCGGCCTGCCAAAAGGCGTGATGGTCGAGCAGCGCGGCATGCTCAACAACCAGTTGAGCAAGGTGCCTTATCTGAATCTGAGCGATGCGGATGTTATCGCCCAGACTGCCTCGCAAAGCTTCGATATTTCGGTCTGGCAGTTCCTCGCCGCGCCGCTGTTTGGCGCGCGGGTGGACATCGTGCCCAACACCATCGCCCACGATCCGCAAGGTTTGCTGATGCATGTGCAAGAACAGGGCATCACCGTGTTGGAGAGTGTGCCGTCGCTGATTCAGGGCATGCTTGCCTCCGAACGCCTGAGCCTCGACGGCCTGCGCTGGATGCTGCCGACCGGCGAAGCGATGCCGCCGGAGCTGGCGCATCAATGGCTGCTGCGTTACCCCGATATCAGTCTGGTCAACGCTTACGGCCCGGCGGAATGTTCGGACGACGTGTCTTTCTTCCGGGTCGACAGGGCTTCGACGCGCGGCAGTTATTTGCCGATCGGCACGCCGACTGACAACAACGTTTTGTATCTGCTCGATGGCGCACTGGAGCTGGTGCCGTTGGGGGCGGTGGGTGAGTTGTGCGTGGCGGGCACAGGCGTTGGTCGCGGTTATGTCAGCGACCCGTTGCGTACCGCGCCGGTGTTTGTACCGAACCCGTTCGGCGCACCGGGCGAACGCCTGTATCGCACCGGCGACCTGGCGCGGCGGCGCAGCGATGGCGTGCTGGAATACGTCGGCCGAGTCGACCACCAAGTGAAGATCCGCGGTTACCGGATCGAGCTGGGTGAAATTGAAGCGCGCCTGCATGAACAACCGCCAGTGCGTGATGCTGCGGTCGGCGTGCAGGAAGGCGTCAATGGCAAGCATCTGGTCGGCTATCTGGTCGCTGCGGATTCTGCACTCGATCCGGGCCAAAGCCTGGAAAGCATCAAACAGTGTCTGCGCGCCGAACTGCCTGAATACATGGTGCCGTTGCACTGGCTGTGGTTGCCGCAGCTGCCGCTCAACCCTAACGGCAAACTGGACCGCAAGGCCTTGCCAACGCTGGAGATCGGGCAGTTGCAAATCCAGGATTACCTGGCCCCGCGCAGCGACCTCGAACAGACCCTGGCCGATATCTGGGCCGAAGTGCTGAAAGTCGAGAAGGTCGGCGTACGCGATAACTTCTTCGAGTTGGGCGGGCACTCGCTGCTGGCCACGCAGATCGCCTCACGGGTGCAGAAAAGCCTGCAACGCGATGTGCCGCTGCGGGCGATGTTCGAGTGCGGCACGGTGGAGGAACTGGCCGAGTACATTGCTGGCCTGGCAGCGAGTGATATCACCGAGGAGAAGGTCGACCGGTTGAATGATTTGATGGCGGAGCTGGAGGGGCTCTAGTTCTCTGGTGTTTTCATCGGCCTCTTCGCGAGCAGGCTCGCTCCCACACTGGCTTTGTGTCGTTCACACAATCCCCTGTGGGAGCGAGCCTGCTCGCGAATGGCGACTGTACATTCCCGTACATTTTCAAGGTTGACGATAAAGATCCGGCAGCTCAGTCTGCCGGTTCTGTTTTTTCTCACAGGAGGTGGTCGATGCCTTTTTTTACGGTTGACGGACAAGCGCTGCACTACATTGATCAAGGCACCGGCCCGGCCGTGTTGCTGGCCGGCAGTTATTTGTGGGACCAGGCCATGTGGGCGCCGCAGATCGCTGCACTGACTCCGCACTATCGGGTGATTGCGCTGGATCTGTGGGGGCACGGTGAGTCGGGACGGCTGCCTGAAGGGACTGCATCGCTCGATGACATCGCCCGTCAGGCGCAGGCCTTGCTCGATCACCTGAGCATTGACCGCGTCACGCTGGTCGGGCTGTCGGTCGGCGGCATGTGGGGCGTTCGCCTGGCACTGTCGGCGCCGCAGCGTCTAACCGGTCTGGTGCTGATGGACACTTACGTCGGCGTCGAACCTGAGCCTACGAAGCAGTACTACTTCTCGCTGTTCAAGCAAATCGAAGACAGCGGCGAAATCTCCGAGCAACTGCTCGACATTGTCGTGCCGATCTTTTTCCGCCCGGGCATCGATCCGCAGTCGGCGCTGTATCAGGATTTCCGCGCGAAACTCGCGGCTTACTCATCCGATCGCCTGCGCGAAAGCATCGTGCCGATGGGGCGCATCACCTTTGGCCGCGATGATCTGTTGCCGCGTCTGGGCGAGTTGAATGCCGCGACCGCGCTGGTGCTGTGCGGCGATCAGGACAAGCCACGCCCGCCGTCGGAAGCCCGGGAAATGGCTGAACTGATCGGCTGTCCGTGTGTGCTGGTGCCGGAGGCGGGGCATATTTCCAATCTGGAGAATCCAGAGTTTGTCACTGAGGCGCTGCTGGCCTTTCTGAGCGAGTGCAACCGTTAGACCGAGTAGCTTCATTCGCGAGCAGGCTCGCTCCCACAGGTGAACATATTTCAATGTGGGAGTGAGCCTGCTCGCGATGGGGCCGGTTCAGGCAACGGAAAACTATTTCGGCCCCAGAATCTTCACCAGCTTCTCCGGCGTCGGCGCCCCCTGCTGCTGTTGCAGCTCACCCTTGCTGTCCATGTAGAAAATTGCCGGCGTGGCCTGCAACTCCAGATCTTCCATCAGTTGCATATTCGCCGCGAGCTTGGTCTGCACCGCCACCGGAATATCCTTCAGAGCTTTGAGTGAGCTGCCCTTGCCAGCCTTTTCGTGGTCCTCCAGCGCCTTGGCCGGATCTTTCGCTGCCAGCAGCGCCGCCGATTTGCCCGGGCTGTCTTCGCGGATGATCCCGACCATGATGTGGCGCAACTGCACCTTGCCGGCCTTGACCCAGGGCCGCGCCTGTTCCCAGAACACGTTGCAGTACGGACAGTTCGGGTCGCTGAACAGATACACGGTGCGTGGCGCGTCCTTGTTGCCGTCCTGAATCCAGTTGCTGGCTTCGAACTTGGCCCAGACTTCCTTGGCCATCGGCGCGTAGACCAGTTTCTGCAACGGTTCGCTGCTCAAGTCCTTGCCCTCGGCGTCGTACAGATTGCCCACCATTACGTGCTTGCCATCCGGCGTCAGGTACAGCGCCATGCCGCGGTTCTGATATTGCGCGGCATAACCGCGCAGGCCGTCGGGCGCGTCGAACTGGCCGACGATTTTCGCGCCCTTGGCTTCGATCTGCTTGATCGCGGCGGGCAATTCTTCAGCAGCCTGCACCGACGGCAAGTGCAGCAGGGCGCTGCCCAGAGTCAGCGTCAGCAGGTGGCGGAGGCGGGGCATGGGAGTTTCCTTGCAGAGGTGGCCGGTGCAGCGGCCGGGTTTGAATTCAGGTTCGGTTCGCCGAAATTTTCCAGGGCGCGTGCCAGACTGGCGTTGGACAATTCGCCCAAGTGGCTGGACAGCAGGCGGCCGTCGGGACTGTAGAACAGCGTAGTCGGCAACGCCATGGAGCCGACGGCCTGACCGAGTCGACCGCCACGATCGAACAACACGTTGTTCAGGCTCAGACCCTGGGTTTCGAGGAACGTCGCCACGCTTTGCATGCTTTCGGCCTGATTGACGAACAGGAAGGTCAGGTCCGGGCGCTGCTGCTGGGCGTTTTCCAGCACCGGCATTTCGCGCCGGCAGGGTGGACACCAGGTGGCCCACAGGTTGATGACCAGCGGGCCGCCCTGATAATCGCTGAGTTTTACCGTTTCTCCGGCGGCGTTGCGCAGTGAGATTTCCGGCAGGCGCGTGCCCTGTTCGTAAATGTTCAGCGACAGGGTTGCCAGCAACCAGAAGGCCACGCCGCTGACCACGCCAAAGCCCAGCGGTCGCCGCAAGCCCGGTCGCCGCCAGCCGCGATAGAGCGCTGCGAGCAGCAGCACGATCACCCCCGGCCAGGCGAGGAAACCGCCGTCGCGCAGGTCGATGATCTGCCAGGGGTCATTGCGGTAGTGCGGCCAGTACATCAGCACAAACGCAATGCGCGCCGCGAGCATGCCCAGCAGAAACAGGCTGAATAGCGCCGACTCGGGATTCTCGCCGCCACGTTTGGCCACCCGCCAGCCGACAAACGTCGCCAGCGCCAGGGCACTGATCAGCAGCAGGTGGTTAAGTGCGATGGCGAAGGTGCCGAGGGTGAAAGTCAGCATTAATTGGCGTCTCGGGTAGTGATCCAGCGTTGCAGAAACGCCTCGGCATCGACTTCGCCGGTGATGCGCTGGCTGCGCCGCTCTTCGCCATCCGTGCCGATCCAGATGAAAGTCGGTGGTCCCGGCACTTTGTAACGACCGAGCAGTTCACGGCTGGCGGCGTTGTCGGCGGTGACATCCAGGCGCAGCAGCCGTACATCGTTCAACGCCTGCATCACCTTGGCCTGGCCGAAGACCTGTTTTTCCATGACTTTGCACGACACACACCAATCGGCGTAGTAGTCGAGCAGGACCCACTGGCCCTGCGCCTTGGCAGCGTCGAGTTCGCGTTGCAACGCCACCGGGTCGTTGATCGTGGTAAACGCCTCGTGACCTGATGGTGCCGCCGTGCTGGCGCGACCGGCACTGTAAACCTGCAGCGGTTGATAGGGATCATCGCTGCCGCCCGCCGCGCCGATCACCAGCAGACTGCCCCACAACCCGAGCAGTAGCGAACTGGCGCCGAACAACTGGGCAACCCGGCCAAAACCTTCGGACTGTTTCCAGGCGCAGAATGCGGCGATCAACAGCAGTGCACCGCACAGACCCAGCCACAACGAAGCGTCCAGTACCGGGCGCAGCATCAGCAACGCAGTGGCGAGGAACAGGAAGCCGAACACGCCTTTGAGCAGATTCATCCAGGCGCCGGGCTTGGGCAGAAAACGATTGCCGACCGTCACCAATAACAACAGGGGCACACCGATACCGATGCCCAGCGCAAACAGAATCAAGCCGCCGTGCACGGCGTTTCCGCTCTGCGCGATATAAAGCAATGCTCCGGCCAGCGGCGCAGTCATGCACGGGCCGACCAGCAGACCGGACAACGCACCGAGCACACCGGCGCCAATCAGACTGCCGCCGCTGCGGCTGCGCGAGGCGTGTTCCAGTCGGTCACGCAGCGCCACGGGCAATTGCAGCTCGAAGAAGCCGAACATCGGCAGGGCAAGTATCACAAATACGGCGGCGAAGGCACCCAGCAACCACGGGTTCTGTAGCCAGGCCTGCAGGTTTGCGCCAAGCAGTGCGGCGATCACGCCCATTGCCGCATACACCAGCGCCATGCAGACCACATAGCTGCTGGCCAGGGCGAAACCGCGACGGGGTGTGGCACCGCTGCCGACAATCATGCCGGCCAGAATCGGCAGCATCGGCAAGGAACACGGGGTGAATGCCAACAGCAGGCCAAGGCCGAAAAACACCAGCAGGCTCCAGCCCAACGCTCGTTGTTGCAGGCTGCTGGCGAGGGCTTGATCCGGCGCTTGAGCGTTGTCGGCCTGCGCCGTTTTGCCGCCCAGATCAATCACCCGGGTTTGCGGCGGGTAACACAGCCCCGCATCCGCGCAGCCCTGATAGCTGACCTTGATTTGCCCTGTGGCGGCGGCCGGGATTTTCACTTCCAGGCCCTGTCGATAGACCGGTTGCTCGCCAAAAAACTCATCGCTATGGGATTCGCCCGCAGGCAATGTCGGCTGTTGTGCGGGCGTCAGCCCATCGAATTTCAGACGCTTCTGATACAGGTAATAGCCATCGGCGATTTGCCAGAACACTTGGGTCTCGCCGGACTCCAGCCGTTCGGAGGTGAGTACGAATGCCTTGTCGACTGGCAAAAAGTCCGGTTTCGTCTCAAAGGGATTGTTTCCGGCCTGGGCCAGACCGGAGATCAGCAGAGCAAACAACAGAAAAAAACGACGCATGGAGGAGCCTTGTCCCTGTGCAAGTGGGTGCAGAATGGGCGGCGGCGATTAACCGATAATTAACCCTATCCTACTAGCCCCTCCATGATTGGCCAATCAGCCGCGCAACAGACCGGGCCAATTACCTTCATTAATGGTTTTCGGACCGGAAACCAGTCGATCAGTCTGGATGTTGTAAGTCAGATATTGATTATGGGTCAGGAAGATATACCAGTAACTGTCGGCAAATGTCCGGTCATTCTGGGCGGCGGTGATGATTCGGTCCTTGTAGGGTTTTAATGCCCCCAGTTGATAGTCGCCGAAGGGCTTGCGCGTCAGAGTCTTAGCTTTGTAATTGAACGACAAGTAGTGCCCGTCATTGAGAATGAAGCGAAACAGGAACGGATGACCGGTCAATTGAAACCAGGTGCCGGCGATAATCTTATCGAAATACGGCAGGATCGGCTTCCAGATCGAATCGGCGACCTCATGGAAAGCGGCAACTTTGTCAGTGTCCTGATCATATTTACAGACCATCGGGGTTGTTCCCTGGTAGAAGAAGAACCAGGCAATGTCTTCATCGCTATCGACGTTCCAGCCGAACGAAGTGGTGGTCAGGCCAAAGCGCAGGTGTTGGGTAAAAGGGCTGAAACTGTCCCAGTGGCCTGCTGTCTTGGTGGGATAGTTGCCAGGGACAATGTTGTCGCCGATATTGAATCGGGAGTAAGTGTCAGTATCCTTGAAGAAGAAATAAATACGGTCGGGGCCGGAGCGCCAGTCGACGGCGACAAAGTTTTTTAATTCGGTCATGTTTCCAAAGTCCATTTAGACGGTTGGCGAAGTTGCCCGATTCAAAGTAAGTGACGACGCATTCGTAGACAAAGCGATGAATTGTTTCTGAAGACGCCTTTAGGTTGGCGAATGTTTCGACCGTCGCTACCCCGGGTTTCCCGTCGCCTGGAAGTGGTCGGAATGTTTAACCGACTTCCCGTGACTGTCGCGCATGGCCATAATTGCCCCTTAATCCTCGCCTGCTTCACTCGCCATTTTTCTCACGGAGCACCCATGCACGTACTGGTTTGCGAAGACGATGAGCTGATCGCCAGTGGCATCGTCGCCGGCCTCACCGCCCAGGGCTTGACTGTCGAGCACGTCAACACGGCGTCCAAGGCGCGGGCGATGCTCAAGGTCGCGGAATTCGACGTGATGGTGCTTGACCTGGGCCTGCCGGACGAGGACGGGCTCAAGCTGCTGCAACAGTTGCGTCACTCTGGCCTGGAGATCCCGGTGCTGATCCTGACCGCACGCGATTCGGTCATCGACCGCGTCGATGGCTTGCAGGCCGGTGCCGACGACTACCTGCTCAAGCCGTTCGACCTGCGCGAACTGTTCGCCCGCTTGCAAACCCTGTTGCGCCGGGTTGCCGGGCGCAGTGTCAACCTGATCGAGCATGGCGCGCTGACGTACGATCCGAGCAGCCGCGAAACCACGCTGGCCGGGCAGCCAGTGGACCTGTCGCGCCGCGAGCAGTCACTGTTGCAGGCACTGCTGCACAATCGTGGGCGAGTACTGTCCACCGAGCAGTTGAAAGACAGCGTCTATGGCTTCAACGATGAGCTGGAAAGCAACGCCCTCAACGTGCACATCCATCACCTGCGCAGCAAACTTGGCAAGGGCATCGTCGAAACCGTGCGCGGCCTGGGTTATCGCCTCGGCCCGGCCGACGGCGGGGATCAAGGCAAATGATGAGTCTGCGCCTGCGCCTGAGCCTGACACTCGGCGCCGCGTTTGCGTTGATCTGGGCGCTGGCGGCGGCGTGGATGCTCAGCGATCTGCGCAACCAGATGATGTTTTCCCTCGACCAGCGGCTGGTGGCCTCGGCGCGTATGGTCGCCGGGTTGCTCGAACAACTGCCGACGCTGCCGAGCAAAGGCGAGGGCACCCATTTCAGTGCCGAGCAACTCAATGTTCCCGGTGGCATGGCCTGCCAGGTCAGTTCCCTGCGCGGGGAAATTCTCGCGCGCAGCCACAACAACCCCGAGCAGGCGCTGGAAGCCGAGAAAATGGGCTTCCACGATCAAATCATCGACGGCGCGCCGTGGCGCAGTTTCACCCTGGCCCGGGGCGATGTGCGCATCACCACGGCGGACCGGCAGATCGAGCGCGAGGCGCTGAACATGTCGATTCTGCTCGCCGCCTCGGTACCGGTCGGTGTCGCCTTGTTGGGCTGCCTGTGCCTGTTATGGCTGGGCATCGGACAAGGGCTGGCTCCGCTCAATCGCCTGCGTGAAGCGTTGATGCGGCGCAACGCCGATTCGCTTGAACCGTTGCAGTTGCAGGCGTTCCCCAGCGAACTGAAACCGTTGCTCGAAACCCAGAACCAATTGTTCCAGCGTATTGGCAAGACCATCGAGCGTGAACGCCGCCTGACCGGTGACGCGGCGCATGAGCTGCGCAGTCCGCTGACGGCCATCAAGACCCACTTGCAAGTGGCGCGCATGACCGATGGCAGCGCCCGCGATCAATCGCTGGCGCGGGCCGAAGAGGGCGCGGACCGTCTGCACCGAACCCTGGAGCAATTGCTGCTGCTGGCGCGCGTCGAGGGCAGCCTGTCGTTCGATGACGGCTCGCAATACAGCGCCGAACAAGTCGCCCGGCTGGCGATTCAGGACGCGACGGGCGGTGCGCGACTGCGGATCAGACTGCAGGTGCCAGATGATCTGTCCGCCGCGCCGCTGCAGATGCCCGCCGTGCTGGCGATTGCGGCGTTGCGTAATCTGCTCGATAACGCACTGCGCCATACGCCTGAAGACTGTGCTGTCGAGGTCACACTGGAAACCATCGGCAATCGCGTGCGTTTTGTTGTGCGCGACCATGGCCCGGGTATCGCGCCTGACGATCTGCAACATCTGACCCAGCGCTTCTGGCGCAATGGCCAAAGCACCGGCTGCGGCCTGGGGCTGGCGATCGTGCAGGCGATTGTTCAGCGTTGTGACTGTGCCTTGCATTTCGACAGCCGCCCGGATGGCCTGCGGGTCGAGTTGACGATGCCGTTGCAAGTCAGCTGAATCCACCACAACTCCCCTGTAGGAGTGAGCCTGCTCGCGATAGCGTCATGTCAGTTGACAAGTTGATTGATGACGGAACGCTATCGCGAGCAGGCTCACTCCTACAAAAGTTTCGTGTTCTGGCACATCAAATGTAACTTCTCGGCGTTCGCTATCCGCCAGTGTTGGGGCTAAGGTCAACCCAGCCTTGACTCAATGGATTGAGGGAACTGCGCCATGGAAGCACTCGTTTGCATACGTTCGGCCACGCTGGCCGACACCGGCATCATCAACCGTATCATCGAGCGTTCGATCCGCATTGGTTGCGCGTTCGATCACCGAAACGACCCTCTGCTCGTCAGCGACTGGGTCAGTCAGTCCTCTGTCGATTTCATCAGTGGCCGGCTTGCCGACCCAGACTTTTATCTTTGTCTCGCTTTGCTTGAAGAAAAACCGGTCGGTGTCGGCATGGCCGAGGCCGGTGGCGAAATCTCACTGTGTTACGTGCAGCCGGAATCCTTCCGGCGAGGCGTCGGCCGGGCGCTGATGCAGAGCCTCGAGGGTTGGCTGCGGATTCGCGGTGTGCAGCATTTCCATCTCAACAGCTCCCGAACTGCCGAGCCGTTCTACCGGCACCTGGGCTATCAACAGGCATCGCCAGCCTTCACGTCCGATTCGCAGACCGTGCCGCTGCACAAGTCTTTGCCGCCACCGGACTGACAACTCGATCAAGGGTGTAAATCCGCATCGCGCTTAAGCGTTTCCAGAACAGGAAAACCTGCAAGTGCGCCCCGCGACCGGAACGCGCACCTGTCCGGTGTGCTGTTTTGGTCACTATCCATAGCGAATTGAGGGGTCGAGAGATGTCAGTCGCCACCAGCCTTATCGAACAATCGTCGGCCCGGGTTGCCCCGGCGCCGGCCGAAACCCTGTATCAGTTCAATGAGTCACCGCTGCTGGCTCGTCAGAGTCGGCAGGAGTCCAACGCCCGCAGCTATCCGCGGCGCATTCCCCTGGCGCTCAAACGGGCCAAGGGCTTGTATGTCGAGGATGTCGAAGGTCGCACGTTCATCGACTGCCTCGCCGGGGCCGGCACACTTGCGCTGGGCCACAATCATCCGGTAGTCATCGCGGCCATCCAGCAAGTGTTGGCCGATGAGCTGCCGCTGCACACCCTCGACCTGACCACGCCGGTCAAGGACCAGTTTGTCCAGGACCTGTTCGGGCTGCTACCGGCGGAACTGGCGGCGCAGGCAAAGATTCAGTTTTGTGGCCCGACCGGCACCGATGCCGTGGAAGCGGCCTTGAAACTGGTGCGCACCGCCACCGGGCGCAGTACGGTGCTGTCGTTTTCCGGTGGTTATCACGGCATGAGCCAAGGCGCATTGAGCTTGATGGGCAGTCTCGGGCCGAAAAAGCCGTTGGGTGCCTTGCTCAGCAACGGCGTGCAGTTCATGCCGTTTCCATATGACTACCGTTGTCCGTTCGGCCTCGGCGGCGCGGCGGGCGTCAAAGCCAATCTGAGCTATCTGGACAATCTGCTCAACGATCCCGAAGCCGGTGTGCAACTGCCGGCCGCCGTGATCGTCGAGGCGGTGCAGGGGGAGGGCGGCGTGATTCCCGCTGACATCGAGTGGTTGCGTGGCCTGCGCCGCATCACCGAGAAGGCCGGCGTTGCATTGATCGTCGACGAGATTCAGAGCGGTTTTGCCCGTACCGGCAAGATGTTTGCCTTTGAGCATGCGGGCATCATTCCGGATGTGGTGGTGTTGTCCAAAGCCATTGGCGGCAGCCTGCCCCTGGCGGTGGTGGTGTATCGCGACTGGCTCGACACCTGGCAACCGGGCGCCCACGCGGGCACCTTCCGCGGCAATCAGATGGCGATGGCCGCCGGCTCCGCGGTGATGCGCTATCTGGTCGAACACAAGGTCTGCGAACACGCCGCAGCCATGGGCGAGCGATTGAGCGAGCATTTGCACATCCTGCAACGCGACTTCCCGCAGTTGGGCGATATCCGCGGTCGGGGCCTGATGCTGGGCATCGAACTGGTGGACCCGACCGGCAGTCCGGACGCGCTCGGCCATCCGCCGGCGTTCGCCCGACTGGCGCCATTGGTTCAGCGCGAATGCCTCAAGCGCGGCCTGATCCTGGAACTGGGCGGCCGTCATGGCGCGGTGGTGCGTTTCCTGCCGCCGTTGGTCATCACCGCCACTGAAATCGACCGTGTCGCGCAGATCTTCGGGCGTGCGTTGGCGGCGGCCACTGCGGCGCTGTAAATTTTTCGCGGCGCCGAACGTTCTTTCTACATACCCGGCTGCACCCGTTGTGCGGCCACCCCATACAACGATGGAGAACCAGCATGACGTCAGTATTCGACCGTGAGGACATCCTCTTTCAGGTCGTGGTCAACCACGAAGAGCAATATTCGATCTGGCCGGATTACAAAGCGGTACCAGAGGGCTGGCGCACCGTGGGCAAGAGCGGCCTGAAAAAGGAATGCCTGGCCTACATCGAGGAAGTCTGGACCGACATGCGCCCGCTGAGCCTGCGTCAGAAAATGGAAGCGCAAGTCGCGGCACAATAAGCGACCGGGCAAAAAAGAACCCGCTGGACCCGTAATGGTCAGCGGGTTTCTTTTTGTCCGTAATTTTTCGTTGGCATGTCGGGCCTCATCGCGAGCAGGCTCACTCCTACAGTTGAAATGCGTTCCCCCTGTAGGAGTGAGCCTGCTCGCGATAAACGATAACGCGGTCTATGACGGAAACTACGCCCCGCTCAGCCCCTTGAGCAGCAGATCCACATTCCCCTCCAGTTCCGCCAGCGGGTCCGCCGCATCTGTGCTCAATACCACCAGGCGACTGCCGGACTCGGCAATCGCCGCTTTCACCGGCTCCGCTGGCTGGCGATGGTGCAGTACCACCGCCACGTCATTGTCCTTGAGCGTCGCCGTCAGTTTCTTCAGGTCTTGCGCCGTCCACTCGGCATCAGGACGCGGGTCCTGTCCGGTCAGTTCGAGATTGAGGCTGCCGATCAGATAGCCAAAATGATCGCTCAGGCTCATCACGCTCAGATTATCGGCCTCGGCCAGACGCGCTTCGGTCTCGGCGCTGAGTTTCAGCAAACGCTGTTTCAGCGCCGCCAGGTTGGCTTCGATTTTCGGCTTGGCAGTCGGCGCCAGACGCACCAGATCGGCGGCCACAACGTCCGCCATGCGTCCCATGTTATTGCTCGCCAGCCATGGCTGACTGTTCAGTCCATCGACCTGAAGGCCCGGCTGCACGGCAATCCCCGGCAGGGCGCCGTCGACCGGGCGGGCGGCATCGACCTCGACGATACGAATATTGCTGCGCCGGGCAATCGGGTACAGCGGATCATCGGCCCACAGTGAGCGCACACCGACCACCGCGTCGGCGTCGGTCGCCAGTTTGCTCAGCGCCGGTGCGCCGCGTCCGGTGAAATAGGCGGTCTGGCGGCTACCCGGCAGATTGGCCGGCGCCGCGCGTTCGAGCTGGACCTCGGTGCCCTTGAGCAGCGCTTCGCCCAAGCCGTAGGTGATCGGCAACGAGGCCAGTACTCGCAGTGGTTTAGCACTGTCAGCGGCCATCAGCGGGGTGCAGATTGCGCCGCACAGCGCGATGGCCAGCGTCAGTTCTTTCAATGAAAAAGCCATTTATCCAAGATTCCCTTTCAGGCTGGGGACCACGCCGCGCGCGACGGCGGCGAGGGCGAAGGCAATGCCGGCAACCAGAATGATCGCGGCGCCGGACGGAATCGGCAGGTCGAACACGATCGGTGCGAGAATTCCGCACAACGTGCTCACGGTGGCAATCAGCACCGAACACCAGAAGAAGCCTTTCAGCGACTGGCTGAGCAAGCGTGCCGCGGCAGCCGGAATCACCAGCAGTGCGCCGACCAGAATCGCGCCGATGACTTTCACGGCGGCCACGGTGATCAGTGTCACCAGAATCACGAACAGGTAATCCAGGGTTTTCACCGCCACGCCGCGCACTGCTGCCAGTTGCGGGTTGAAACTGGCGAGCATGATGCGGTTGTACAACGGCAACGCCAGCGCCATGACCAGCGAACCGACGATGGCCAGCACCGCCAGGTCATTGCCGTTGACCGTCAGTACCGAGCCGAACAACACGTTTTCGAGAATGTGCACGTTGATCTTGCCGGCGAGAATCAACAGCAGGCTCGCGCCCAGTGCCAGCGACACGGAAAGGAATACGCCGATCAGCGTATCCGGCGCCAGGCCGGTGCGGTTGCGCAGGTAGTTGAGCAGGATGCCGAACAGCAGGCAGTAACCGAACAGGCTGCCGTACGGCCCGGTGTAGGGTTCGCCGAGCAGAATGCCGACGGCCACACCGGTCAGCGCCGCATGGCCCACCGCTTCAGAGAAAAACGCAAAGCGCTTGACCACCACCAGCGTGCCCAGACCGCCCAGCACCGGGCCGATCAACAGGCCCGCGAGCAGGGCATTGACCACAAAGCCGTAAGCCAGTGCTTCCGGCAGATAACCGGAAGATGCCCAGCCCTGGACCATCAATCGAAAGGCTTCGTAACTCATCAGGCAGCGCTCCGTGGATGGGTCGAAAACAAGCTCAGCAGACGCTCCGGGGTCAGTGCCTGTTGCGGCGTCGCATCGAACAGTACGCGGCGGTTGAGACCGGTGACACGCTCGGCCAGACGCCCGACCGCTTCCAGGTCATGCTCGATCCACAGCACCGTAACCCCGGCTGCACGCCAGTCGCCGAGCAGGCGTTCGAACACCTGAATGCCGGCTTCGTCGAGGGCCGACATCGGCTCGTCGAGCACCAGCAACTGCGGCGTCGGGATCAGCCCCTGGGCGAGCAGGACGCGCTGGCGTTCACCGCCGGACAGCGCGCCCATGCGGCGTTTGCGTTTGTCCTGCATGCCGACCCGCTCCAGCGCTTCACCGATGGCCGCGGCATAACGCTTGCTCAGGCCGAGGAACGCCGGGCGACGCTGGCACATCGCGGCCATGAAGTCGTCGACGGTCATCGGCAGGCCGCGATCGAATTCCAGCGCTTGCGGCACGTAACCAATGGTGCCGGGCGCGCCGCGCCAGTGCAGGCTGAGCTGGCCCTGATGCGGCATCTGTCCGAGCAAGGTCTTGATCAGCGAGCTCTTGCCGCCACCATTGGGGCCGACCAGCGCATGGCTGCTGCCGGGCTGGACCTGAAAAGTCACGTTGTCGAGAATCGTGGTGCGCCCCAGGGTCAGGCTCACCTGCGCAAAATCCAGCGCCGGTCCCGTAACCTGTAGGAGTGAGCCTGCTCGCGATAGCGGTGTGTCATTTGCTAATGATGTCGGCTGACCCGGCGCCATCGCGAGCAGGCTCACTCCTACAGGGGAATCGGTGTTTTCCGGGGAGAGGGTTTCTTTGGATGTCATGCCCCCGACTCCTGAATCGCCCGGACCACGGTGTTGAGGTTGCCGGTCATTTCCTTTTCGTATTTGTCGGCGGTGTATTCGCCGTAGGAAATGTGCGACAGCGGGTACAGCTTCACGCCCGATTCACGCTGGATAGTGTCGACGTAGCTCGAGGGAAAATCCATCTCCGAGAAGATCACCTTGACGTCGAGTTCGCGTAATTGATCGATGGTCTTTTTCAACTGGCTGGGGCTCGGTTCGATGCCGTGGGCCGGCTCGACCACGGCGGTGACTTCCAGGCCGAATTCACGCAGCAGGTAATCGTAAGCCGCGTGTACCGTGGCGACGCGCAGTTCGGCGTTCGGTGCCTGCGTCAGCTTGGCCAGGGCATCGGCGCGCATCTGCCGCAGGCGTTTGCCATAGGCGCGGGCGTTCTGCGTGTAGGTCTTGGCGTTGTCCGGATCAAGCTTGCCCAACTCCCGGGCGATGTTGTTGACCTGCGCGATGGACGCACTGATCGACAGGAACGTATGCGGATTGACCACCTTGCCGGCACCCCGTGCCGCGACGCCCGTGGCAGCCAGCAACGGAACGTTTTCATTGGCTTCGATGGTCTTGACGTTGGGTGTTTCGCTGGCCGCGATCATGCGATCGGCAAAATCATCGTGGCCGACGCCGTTGAGCACAATCACATCGAGCCCGCTGATGCGTTTGATGTCCTCGGCCCGCGGCTCATAGGCATGCGGGTTGAAGCCGGCGGGAATCAGCGGCACCACCTCGGCCTTGTCGCCGACGATGTTGGCGACGTAGCTGTAATAAGGATGCAGGGTGATGCCGATGCGCAGGCGCTTGGCTTGATCGGCGCTGGCCAGCGGGCTCAGCATGCAGGCGCAAAGGCCAAGCAGAAACAGGCGTAACAACGGACGGCGAGGAGCTGAAATGGACATGGGCAAGCGGTCTTCTCTCGAATGGGGCGAGGAGTCAATGACGATGTTCGCGGGTCACCCCGGCGTCGTATTGCGCGACGATCTGTTTCCAGCCAGCGGCGGACAGCGCCGTGTCGGACAGATCCTGAGCGGGCGTGAGCTCTGCGCCACGGTTCAACCAGATATCCGGCGCGGCGTCCGGGTCGGTGCTGACGCGCATCAGGAATGAACCGGCGACCGCAGGCGTTGCGCTGCGACCGAAATAAGCGCTGTCGCCGAGCATTTGCCAGGCGTGACCACCCCGGCTGACCGAGCTGGCGTCCTGGGCAAAGGGCGCAAAACCTTCCTGCGCCAAATTCTGCGGGGTCGGCAGGGTTTGCTGTTCTTCACGCAGCAAGCGGATTTCGTCGAGGGTCACCCGCAGGTCGGCATAAATGCCCTGCTCGGCGGCGCTGAGGTCGCGACGGGCATCGTACTGGTGGCTGGCGACAGGTTCCGGTTCATGGGAAACCCCGCGCCACGCCACCACAGAACCGGCGACGGCGAGGATCAGCAGGCACAGCAGCAGAACGTTGAGGGTTTCATGACCGGCGCCCGCCGGGCGCACGATTTGACGGGTCGGTGTGCTCATGGGGTTTCGATATCCGCCTGGTCGATTTCCACGACGTGGCCGGGACCGGCGTCGAACAGCACATAGAACTCGGAGTCGGGCTTCTTGAACGTCAGGGTCGAATCGGTGCCGAGCTTGCCTGGCACCAGAATCGTTTCGTCATAGCCGATCACATCCAGGGTTACGCCGGGCGCGCCGCTGCCGTCGGAGAAGCCGCCAGTGCACTTGATCTGTTCGGCGTCGATGGCTTTGCATTCGCACATCGGGTTGTGTGCCAGAGCGCCTGCACTGAAACCGGCGCTCAGCATCAGCAGCGCGGCGCTCAGCAGCAAGCGGGAAGGGCGTTGTGGGCGAGTCATGGTTTGGCTCCTTGTGTGTTCAGCCAGGCCACGGTGGCGGGAGAGGCATGGCTCAGGGGAATCGAGGCCTGGTGCATGCTGCCGTCCCAGCCTTCCATGGTGATCCACAGTTCGGCGTCGGGTTTGGTCTTTTCCGGAACCGGCAATTGCGTGCCCATGCGATAGGGCGTGCCGAAGAAAATCACCCCGGCGGCGCGCAGGCTGCGGGGTTTGCCGATGCGCAGGTAGGTCGCCTTCACCGGTTCGATACAGGCCTGGCAGAGCGCTGCGTTGAAGCCTTTCAGATACCCGGCCGGGCCGTCGGAGCGCGGCGCTTCATTGCGCAACTCGGCGAGTCGCACGCTCCAGGGGCCGACCTGAATTTCGCCGATTTCTCGTTCGCCCAGACCACTGTCGCCGCGAAACAGAGCGAC
Source organism: Pseudomonas sp. SWRI99 (assembly GCF_014270125.1). Taxonomy (NCBI): domain Bacteria; kingdom Pseudomonadati; phylum Pseudomonadota; class Gammaproteobacteria; order Pseudomonadales; family Pseudomonadaceae; genus Pseudomonas; species Pseudomonas sp. SWRI99. The sequence goes on from NZ_JABWQR010000006.1 coordinate 219,300, forward strand.
ATCGGCGAAATACTTGGGCATGAAGCCCAGCGGAATCAGGAGCAACAGCACGTTGATGTGGAAGCGCCATTTACGCCAGAGCAGGTTCAGACGCGAGGGTGGCGGGGCGGTAATGGACTTGTTCACAGGTTGGCCTCCGACGTTTCACGCTGCATGGCCGGTTGGGCCTGCAGGCGATTTTTCTTCGATTCGCGCTTGAAGGCATTGGCCGTGGCCAGGGCGGTGCGTTTGGTCCAGATCAACAAGCCGCTGAGCACCATCATGCTCAGCAACAAGCCGAAGAAGAACCAGATCAGCTTGATCCACAGCCCGCCAAAATCGCCGGTGTGCAGGGGACGCATGGACTCGGTGACGAACTCCAGCGACGTGCGGTCCGACAGCATTCGCGACGCGGCCAGATCACCGTTGTACGGGTTGAGCGTGGCAGACTGGAACATCAGCGGATACCAGCCACGGCCGCCCACACTCATATGGCTATAGGCGTTGCCGGGCAGGCTGATGAAACTGACTTCCAGGCCCGGAATCGTTTGCCGGGCAATGTCAATGGCACGGTCCAGGCTGATGCGTTCAGGCGGGGAGCCATCGGCCGAACGCGGTACCGCTTCACGGGACATCGCGGGAATGACCGGCTCGCTGGAAATCGAAATATGGTTGTCCGCCAGCAGCGCCTGAATCAGGAACCAGGTCCCGGTGATCGAAATCACCGCGATGAACCAGATCGACCAGATGCCACTGAGGCGATGAAAGTCGCCCCAGAAAATTCGTGCGCCATGGCGAATGCGCAAGGTCGGGGTGAAGAACCCTTTCCAGAAGCGTTTATAGACCACCAGTCCGGTAATCAACGAGGCCAGCAAAGGCAGCCCGAGAAAGGACACCAGATACCAGCCCCAACTGAAACCGCTGGTAAACGGCACCAGCCACCAGCCATGCAGGGCGCGGGTAAACGCCTTGAAGTTGAAGTCGGGCGCGGTGCCCTGAATCGCGCCGGTGTAAGGGTTGACGTACACCGTCAGCGAGCGGCCGTCCGGGTAGCTGACTTCGACATCGAGGGCAAAGTGCGACTCGTCCGGGCGACTCATGCTTTCGACCAGAGTCTGCGGTTCGGCTTTTTTGATGGCCGCGAGGATCTGGTCATAACTGAGGCGCGGCGCATCGTCCGACGGTTGACTGGCACGCATCTGCGGGTTGGCCAGCCAGACGATTTCCTGACTGACCACCGCCAGCGTACCGGTGACACAGACGATCAGCACAAAAAACCAGATCGGTAACGCCAGCCAGCTATGCACCAGGAACCACAATTTCGAGCGGGATTTCTTCGACATGATTACGCGTCTTGATTTCGTTGGAAGGGTGCCGGGCTACGGGCTTCGCAGCACGGGAATCCCCGGAAGGCCGATCGTGGCTTTTGCCTACGCGAACGGCCTGCATTCCTATAAGACGGATGAGCGAGGCAAATCCCGCTAAATCATATGAAAGTAAATGTTTCGCAGTTCGATACGCGTTCTCAGATGTCCTTGTGGAACGAGCTCGCTCCACAAGGAGCAGGGTATGCACAGCCCTGATACCGGGCCGGTAGGTTTCAACCTTGGCTGAACATTTCCATCGCCCGATGGCGGATCTGCTCTTCGCTCAGATCTTCTTTGTGCGTGGCCAGGAACCACAGATGCCCATACGGATCTTTCAGCGTTCCGCTGCGATCGCCGTAAAACTGATCCTTGACCTCGGACACCGTTGTCGCACCGGCATCCAGCGCCTGCTGGAAGGATTTGTCGACATCGGTGACGTACAAATGCAAACCGACCGAGACGGCCTGGTCGGGATTGCTCAGCGGTCCCTGATCGCAGGGCGTGCCGAGCATGATGGCACTGTCGCCGATGCGCAGTTCGGCGTGGCCGATACCGCCGTCGGGCATGGCCAGACGCATCACCTCGGTGGCACCGAAGGCTTTTTTGTAGAAGTCGATGGCCTCGGCGGCCTTCTGGATGCCGAGGTACGGGGTAATGCTGTGATACCCCTCGGGAATGGGTTTTACGCTCATGACGTTCTCCTTGATGTTGTTGTATAGGAGGTGGCTGCACCGGATCGACCCGGAAGGATCACTATAGAACTGTCCCGGCCATGGCGATTTTGCCCCGACGAGCAGCGCCCTTATTCAACCGGGAAATGCGGCCCGGGTCCTTGCTCGCCCAGCACATCACCCCGGTTGCGCAACGGACAGGCCTCCATCGACAGGCAGCCACAGCCGATGCAGCCATTGAGCCGATCACGCAACAACGTCAGTTGATGGATCCGCTCATCGAGTTCCTGTCGCCATTGTTCGGAGAGAATTTTCCAGTCTGCCGCTGTCGGCGCGCGATCCTGCGGGAGATTTTTCATCGCCTCGCCGATCGCGGCCAGCGGTATTCCCAGCCGTTGGGCCACTTTGATCAACGCCACGCGGCGCAGTACGGCACGCGGGTAACGCCGCTGATTGCCGGCGTTGCGCTGGCTCTTGATCAGCCCCTTGGACTCATAGAAATGCAGGGCCGTGACCGCCACGCCACTGCGCGCGGCGACCTCGCCGACGGTGAGCGGTTTGTGCACGTTGTCTTTGCTGATCATGTTGGAAATAGCCCTTGACCTTGACTTAACTAGAGGTTTTACCCTGCTGATCTTCGGGTCGCAAGACTCGTTTCAAGATGACTGGGGGCGTTCATGAAAAACCACAGCTTTACTCAACTGATCGAATTCGAAATCGAGCCTCGCCAGCAACCGGCGCTGGTGTCGGCGTTAGCGACGCAGACCGAGCATCTGGCGCAGCGCTACGCAGGTTTTCTCAGTGCCAGCGTGCAGGCCAGCGACGACGGCCGGCGCGTCTTGAGCCTGTTGCAATGGCAGACGCGCGAGGCGGGGGAGGCGGCGTTTCGCCGTTTCGAAAGCGGCGAAGAGGATTTCTGGCAGTTGATCCGCAGCCATCGAGCGAAAACCGTGACGTTCAATTCGTTTCAGGTGTTGAGCAGCATTGCCCGCAGCCACGACGATGCGCTGCATTGCAATCTGGTGGGCTAGGCATGGCTGGTGCGGCATATCCGTCTGTAGCCTATTTCTGATAGCCACTATTGAGAGCGTTGATTTCTGCGCGAGCGTGCCCGGGCGTAGCCTTTGTCCATCGACCCACACTGCTCGCCAGGACGCTCCCATGAATCGTTTACTGACTGTTTCGCTGATCTTCGCTGTATCTGTGCTGGCGGGTTGCGCCAGCCATGTTTCCCCCGAGTTGCGCCCTTACACCGCCGAAGAATCCCGTGAGCTGGCGATGGAGGCGTTGAACCGTAGCGGCTTGTCCTTTGAGGAATATCACGCGAAAAAAGCGCAGTTGCTCGGCCAGCCGCAGAGAACCTTCGGTTTCGACAAACAAGGTGAAATGAGCGCTGAACGTGCAGTACAGCTGCACGGACGTCCAAGCTGACAGAAAACTGTACCGCCTGAACTTTTGGCCAACTGTGCGTGGGTTTGTCGGGCCGGCTGGGATAGGGTCAATCTCTGAATGACCTTGACGGAAAGCCGCACCATGACCCTCTCGCTTGACCTGATGTTGGGCTTTGCCCTGTTTGCCCTTGTTACCTCGATCACACCGGGACCGAACAACACCATGCTGCTGGCTTCGGGGGTGAATTTCGGTTTTAACCGCACCATCCCGCACATGCTGGGGATTAGCTGCGGCTTCTTTGTCCTGGTGGTGGCGGTAGGCTTCGGCCTGGGCGCGGTATTTCAGTCGTATCCGCTGCTTTATACGGTTCTGCGCTATGCCGGCGCGGCGTATCTGTTGTACCTGGCGTGGAAAATCGCTCACTCGGGACCTGTCGGTGACAACGCCCAAGGCGAAGCCAGGCCGATCAGCTACCTGGGCGCGGCCGCGTTTCAGTGGGTCAATCCGAAGGCGTGGATCATGGCCATCGGTGCGATCAGCACATACACGCCGATGCAGGGCTATTTCACCAACGTCGTGGTGATTGCCGCTGTGTTCGCCATCATCAACCTGCCAAGCGTCGGCGTCTGGGCTGCCTGCGGTACATTGTTGCGCAATGTGTTGAAGGAGCCGCGCTGGTTACGCGTATTCAACTGGGGCATGGCGGCACTGCTGGTCATCTCGCTGTACCCGTTACTTCTCGAAAGCTTTAGCTGACGCATTGCTTCAACCGCCGGCCCGATGACTGTTAAGCTCGGCTTCAGGAGCGTTCCTACGCACTTTTAAATGAAGCCCTACTTCTTTAACGGCATCCGATCAGGTATTGATGACGCTCTCGAATCCAGGCACAGCTCACGAGGCTGTGTTTGTCGTTTGCAGACAACGAGCCTCCTGATCCCGGAACACGCTCTGCGAGTCTTTTATGAACACACGTCCGTTGTATTTCGATTACGCCGCCACCACCCCGGTGGACGAGCGGGTCATCCAGGTGATGATCGAATGTCTGGGGTTGCACGGTAACTTCGGCAACCCTGCCTCCAGCTCCCACGCATTCGGCCAGCAGGCCCGGCAAACGGTCGAGCAGGCCCGTCGGCAAGTCGCCGAACTGGTCGGCGCGCAAGCCGAACAGATCGTCTGGACTTCCGGCGCCACGGAGTCCAACAACCTCGCCCTGAAGGGCAGCGCCCAGGCGCGTGGCGTCAGCGGCGGCCACTTCATTACCAGTCAGATCGAACACAAGGCCATCCTCGATACTGCCCGGCAGTTGCAGGACAGCGGCATCGCCGTGACCTATCTGGTGCCGGACGCCGACGGCCTGATCACGCCGCAAGCGGTCAGCGAAGCCATGCGCGAGGACACCTTTCTGGTGTCGCTGATGCTGGTCAACAATGAGCTCGGCACGGTCAATGACGTTCAGGCCATCGGCGAAGTCGTGCGCAGTCGCGACGCGCTGTTTCATGTCGATGCCGCGCAAGGCGCCGGCAAGGTCGCGATCGACCTGGCCCGATGGCCGGTCGATATGATGTCGTTCTCGGCGCACAAGCTCTACGGCCCCAAGGGCATCGGCGCTTTATACGTCGGCCCGCGCGCGAAGCCGCGTTTGCAGGCGCAGATCCACGGCGGCGGTCACGAGGGCGGCTTGCGCTCGGGGACCCTGGCGACCCATCAGATTGCCGGGATGGGCGCGGCATTCGCTTTGGCGGCCGCAGCGTTTGATGAAGAGAAAAAAACCATCGTGGCCTTGCGCGAGCGTCTGCTCGAACAGTTGTTGAGCCTGCCGGGCGTACGCCTGAATGGCAGCGCTGCGCAGCGCATCCCGCATACCTTGAGCCTGACGTTCAGCGAAGGCGAGTTCAACAGCGCCGCGTTGAGCCATTCGATCGCATTTTCCGCGACATCGGCCTGTAATTCGGCGAGCAACACGCCTTCGCACGTATTGCTGGCGCTGGGGCACGATGCTCGACTTGCCAGCCGCACGATTCGCCTGAGCCTCGGCCGCTTCACCAGCGTCGAGGACGTCGACAAGGCTGCCGAACTGATCAAGACCGCCTGCGCCAGTGCTCCGGCATTCTGGACGACAGGAATTTGAACCGCCGTCCTGACGGCGACGAACAATAACGATGAAGTGATTAGCAGGAGACATGATGAGTACCCAGACCTCGACCGAAGGATCGGTGCCCCAGCGCCTGGCGCGCACCCGAGAGTTGATGCGCCGTGAAGGCATCCATGCGTTGTTGGTGCCGTCTGCCGATCCGCATTTGTCGGAATACCTGCCGGGCTACTGGCAAGGCCGGCAATGGCTGTCAGGCTTTCACGGCTCGGTGGGCACTTTGATTGTCACCGCTGATTTCGCCGGCGTATGGGCCGACAGCCGATACTGGGAACAGGCGACTCAGGAACTTGAGGGCAGCGGCATCGAACTGGTCAAGCTGCAACCGGGACAGCCGAGCCCGCTGGACTGGCTGGCCGAGCAAACGCCTGAAGGCGGTGTGGTCGCGGTCGACGGTGCGGTGATGGCCGTGGCTTCGGCGCGCACGCTTGGCAGCAAACTTGAAGCCCGAGGCGCTCGCCTGCGCACCGACATCGATGTGTTGCAGCACGTCTGGAGCGACCGGCCAGGTCTGCCGGATGCGCCGATCTATCAGCATCTGCCACCGCAAGCGACCGTCAGCCGCAGCGAGAAACTCGCCAACCTGCGCGAAACCCTGCGGGAGCGGGGCGCCGATTGGCATTTCATCGCGACCCTCGACGACATCGCCTGGCTGTTCAACCTGCGCGGCGGCGATGTGTCGTTCAACCCGGTGTTTGTGTCGTTTGCGTTGGTCAATCAACAGCAGGCCACGTTGTTCGTGGCGCTGAGCAAAGTCGATGACACATTGCGCGCGGTGCTGGAACAGGATGGCGTGACCCTGCGTGATTACCGCGAAGTCGCCGATGCGCTGCGTGCGGTGCCGAGTGACGCAAGTCTGCTGGTCGATCCGGCGCGCGTGACCTGGGGTCTGCTGGAGCACCTCGACAGTGGCGTCAAACTGGTCGAGGGCCTGAACCCGACCACACTGGCCAAGTCGCAAAAAAGTGAAGCCGATGCCCAGCACATCCGCCAGGCGATGGAGCAGGACGGCGCGGCGTTGTGCGAATTCTTCGCCTGGCTGGAGTCGGCTTGGGGGCGCGAGCGTATTACCGAGTTGACCATCGATGAGAAGCTCACCGCAGCCCGTGAGCGTCGGCCCGATTACGTCTCGCTGAGTTTCAACACGATTGCTGCGTTCAACGCCAATGGCGCAATGCCGCACTACCACGCCACCGAAGAAGCGCACGCCGTGATCGAGGGCGACGGTTTGTTGCTGATCGATTCCGGGGGCCAATACCTCGGCGGTACGACCGACATCACGCGGATGGTGCCGGTCGGGACGCCGACGCAAGAGCAGAAACAGGACTGCACTCGGGTACTCAAAGGTGTGATTGCCTTGTCGCGGGCACAATTTCCCAAAGGCATTCTCTCGCCGCTGCTCGATGCCATCGCCCGTGCGCCAATCTGGGCCGAAAGCGTGGATTACGGGCATGGCACCGGTCACGGTGTCGGCTACTTCCTCAACGTCCACGAGGGGCCGCAGGTCATCGCGTATCAGGCCGCCGCGACGCCGCAGACGGCGATGCTGCCGGGAATGATCACGTCGATCGAACCGGGCACTTATCGTCCGGGTCGCTGGGGCGTGCGGATCGAAAACCTGGCGATGAATCGCGAGGCCGGTCGCAGCGAGTTCGGCGAGTTCCTCAAGTTCGAAACGCTGACCTTGTGCCCGATCGATACTCGCTGCCTGATTCCTTCCTTGCTGACGCAGGAAGAACAGCAGTGGTTAAACGCCTATCACGCCGAGGTGCGTGAGCGCTTGAGCCCGTTGCTTGACGGTGCGGCACTGCAATGGCTGAAAACCCGTACAGAAGCCATCTGATCGGTGACCACTCAGGCGCTGCGACCAGCGTCTGAGTGGCGACCTCGTTCTAGGCCTGGCGCAACGCCTCCTCGACGAAGTCCAGCCGATCCTGACCGAAAAACAGCTGATTCCCGACAAACATGCTCGGGGCACCAAACACACCTCGTTTAACCGCGGTCTCGGTATTGTCCTTGAGCGCCGCTTTGACCGACTCGTCATTGCACAGCGCGAGAGCTTCCTGCGGATCGAAGCCGTGCTCACTGAGTACGGCGGCGACGGTTTCCGGTTCATTCAGGCTTCGGCCGTCAACCCACAGTGCGTTGAACAGGCAATCGACAAACGCCGCGAAGCGTTGCGGTTGATGCAACTGGATGCCAGTGACGGCCCGCATCAATAACAGCGTGTTGATCGGAAAGTGCGGATTGAATCGCAGCGGCACCGCGTAACGTTTGGCGTAGCGGTCCAGGTCTTGAAACATGTAGCGCCCTTTGGCCGGGATCATCGCTGGCGATGCGTTGCCGGTGGCTTTGAACACACCGCCCAGAAGCATCGGGATATAGCGCAGTTCGCTTCCGGTAGCGGCGCAGATTTTCGGTAACTGGGTGTAGGCCAGGTAGGTCGCGGGACTGCCGAGGTCGAAATAGAACTCCACGGTTTTAGTCATTATCACGGTGCTCTCATTATTGTTGTAGGGGAGGGCTTTACCAGCGTTCGTTCCACGGCCGCAAATCCAGCTCAAATGTCCAGGCGTCCCGTGGCTGGCTATGCAAGTACCAATAGTTCTCGGCGATATGCTCGGGGTCGAGAATGCCGTCGTCATCCTTGGTCGCATATTTCTCGGGAAATTGGGAGCGGATAAAGTCGGTATCGATCGCTCCGTCGACTACCACATGCGCGACATGAATGTTCAGCGGGCCCAATTCCCGCGCCATGCTTTGCGCCAAGGCACGAATGCCGTGTTTGGCCCCGGCGAATGCCGCGAACCCGGAAGCACCGCGCAACCCGGCCGTGGCGCCGGTGAACAGGATCGTGCCGCGCTGGCGGGTCACCATACGTTTGGCGACTTCACGCGCATTGAGGAAGCCTGAGAAACAGGCCATCTCCCAAATCTTGAAGTACTTGCGGGCGGTTTCTTCCAGGATGCTGCAGGGCACGTTAGCGCCGATGTTGAAGACAAACGCCTCAATCGGGCCAAGGCGGGTTTCGATATCCTCAATCAGCGCAATGACGTCCTCTTCTTTGCGCGCATCGCAGGCGAAACCATGAGCTTCACCCCCTTCATCGTTTATCGCATCCACCAAAGGCTGAAGCTTGTCAGCGCTGCGGCGCGTTACACAGGCAATGAAGCCCTCTTTGGCAAAGCGCTTGGCAATAGCGCCGCCGGTGGCATCTCCGGCGCCGACTACCAGTACGACCTTCTTGTTATTCATTGGGATTGCCTTTGGTTAACGATCGTTTAGTTAACGAACGTTATGCTAGGATTCGATTAACGTCAAGGCACTGCAGTACGAGGAAAAACACGTGCGTTATTCTGCCGGTCACAAACAGGAAACCCGCGAGCGTTTGTTGCACAGCAGCTCGCTGTCGGCGAAAAAATCCGGATTCTCCACGGTCGGCGTGGACGGCTTGATGAAAGCTATCGGCTTGAGTGGTGCGGCGTTTTACAGCCACTTTTCCTCCAAGGACGCGCTGTTCGCAGCAATTGTCGAGCGCGAGTTGAGCCAGAGCCTTGAGCGACTCGGCGGTCAGGAGGGTGCGGATCGCGAGCGGCTGCAACGCTGCCTCAAGCAATACCTGAGCATGGCGCATGTGGAGCAGCCTGAAGCGGGGTGCGCGCTGCCGACATTAGGGGCCGAGATCGCCCGTTCGGATGTGCTTGTGCGTGAACAGGCGCAAAAGTGTATTTGCCGTCTGCAGCAAAGCTGGGCGCAGATTCTGGAGAGCGACAGTCTGGCCTGGGCCATTCTGTCGCAATGTGTCGGTGCGCTGGTGGTGGCGAGGATGCTGGCTACCGAGGACGTTCAGCGCACGGTGCTGAACGCCAGCCAGGAAGAGATCGCCCGCCAGCTCGCTGTGCCGCGAGCCGAATAACCTGAAGGCTATTTGCAGATGACGATCATGCTGCGGCTGGTGTAGCCGGCAGGGTTCAGGCCAAATGGGTAGTCGCCAGGCTCTTCCACGGTATCGCCGGACTTGGCGATCACTTTATAGCCCTTCGGTGCGCACGAATTGGCGGCGCTGGCGTAGCACTTGTCCCACGAGGACGAGAGCCCTGAACAGTTGATATGCAAACCCTTCTTGCCGCGTTTGACCTGGGTCTGCGAGGTAGCTGCGCAACCCGCCACCGCCAGTATGGCGATCAGTATCAAAAATCGTTTCATTACCGTCCTTAATAGCGGCCTCGAGTCTGGTGCTCGGGTCTGCCGGTGTTCGCTCGCATTTGCAGCGTCAGGTCCCTTGGCGAAAAAATCCATGTCTGGCGATAGGTTACGAGCCTAAACATGGCCTAAATGAACGCCAATTGCTAGACCCTCGTTTAATCCTGCTTCAATCGGCTGCGATTGCGGGCTTTGCGGCGCTGCCCATGGTCAGGGTCGCGCCAACGGATGCCAGAATAATGCACAGAATGGCCATCCATTGTGACAGCGAGAGGTATTCCTGAAGAAACAGCAGGCCTGACAGTGCGCCGAACGCGGGTTCGATGCTCATCAGTGTGCCGAACGTGCGGGCAGGCATGCGGGTCAAGGCAACCATTTCCAGGGTGTAGGGCAGGGCAGTGGACAGAATCGCCACGCCGATGGCGATCGGAATCAACGAAGGCGTCAGCAGCGCAGCGCCGGCATGAACGATGCCGATCGGTGCAACAAACAGAGCGGCGATCATGACGCCTAGCGCCGCCGTGGTGACGCCATTGTCGGCACCGGCTTTTTGCCCGAAGAGTATGTACAACGCCCAGCAGACGCCGGCACCGAGGGCATAGCCTGCGCCAATCAAATCAATGCTCGCGGTCGTGGCGCCTGTCGGTATCAGCAGGAACAGGCCGACCGCGGCCAGGCCTACCCACAAAAAGTCGATGGCTCGGCGAGAGGCATATATAGCAACGGCCAGTGGGCCGGTAAATTCGAGTGCGACGGCGATGCCCAGGGGCACCGTGCGCAACGACATATAGAAGAGGAAGTTCATGCCGCCCAGCGCCATTCCGTAAACGATCACGGTGCGCAAGGATTTGGCCGTCAGCTTGACCCGCCACGGCCGAAGCAAGAGCAGCATGATCACGCTGGCAAAGATCAGTCGCAAGGTGGTGGTCCCCTGTGCACCTACCACGGGAAACATGCTTTTGGCCAAAGAGGCCCCTGATTGAATGGACGCCATGGCTATCAGGAGCAGGCCAACCGGGAAAAGGATAGAGGCAAGGGAGCGGGGTTGGTCATTCATTTGTGTGACGTCGTCCTGGGTGAGATCGGGCATTGTTTTAATATTGGGCAATATACTGCGCATTGGCGGCGCTTACGTCTAGATAGAAGCAGCTTTTTGAGTCTTTCAATAGAAAACGCAAATTAGGGGTTGACGGCAGATTCTGGAAGTCTATAATTCGCCCCACTTCCGGCGCAGTCGAAACGGAAAACTCCTTGAGATTCAAAGAGTTACGCAGTTTTCGACAGCGGCTTGCTTCAGATCATCGAGGCCTGGAAGGAGTTGAAAGGGCAGTGATGCTTGGCGCTTTCAACGGTTCGATCTTCTCGGTCGAAAGCGGTGTAAAAGAGGTGTTGACAACAGCGAGTAACGCTGTAG